>DAIOTH010000029.1:0-10958 GCA_036752125.1 Candidatus Nanopelagicaceae bacterium
AGGCAGATACCAACAGAGGAAATTCGTACACGAGATGTAGTAATCCTTCCCCTTCCCGATGCAGATGGACTCTATTTTGCACATCGCATTGTTGGTGTAAATCAAACCAGCGGTGATGTTGTGGTTAAAACAAAAGGGGATGCCAACCCAAATCCTGACTCTTGGGAGTTGACCATTACTTCCGAGAAAGTTCCCAAAATTGTTGCGGTAATTCCAACTGCAGCAATATTCAACGGTCCAGTTGAGCGGAAATGGATTTACTACGGACTCTTCTATGGTGGAGCGCTACTTGCGCTATATGGATCGTGGCGTTTACTGAGAAAAAGAGGGTAAAAAGAAGATAAGTCACACGACACCTCCTCGCTCTTAAGGTTGATTCTCGGGCTATCCCTTTATCCTTTTCATTAGTAATTGACCCCCATTTCCCCAGGGAGCCAGGAATTGAGATCTAGAAGAGTTCGCGTAATCGCGCTCAGCCTTTCCTCTTTATTAGTACTTTCCATAACACCTGCGCTCGCAAATCCTCCGAAGCCGACTCTTGCGCAAATTGAAGCTGCGAAGAAAGCCGAAGCGGAGAAGAAGAAGGCTGCTGATGCTGCTGCCGCGAAATTAAACAAAGCAAATTTAACTCTTCGTCAATTAGTTGCTGTGGCAAATGCTGCCCGCGCAAAGTATGAAGCAGCGAAACGCGAACTTGCAGTTGCTGTGAAAGAAGCTAAGGCTGCTACTGCTGCATATAACGTTGCAGTTTCAGAAGTAAAAGCGGCGCATGACGCAATTGGTCGACTAGCAACCAATGCCTACATTATGGGTGGCGGTTTTACTGATTTAGATTCACTTTTGCATTCGGATGGCCCACAAGATTTGATGGATCGCCTTTCAACCCTTGATTCACTTGGCGCTCAGAACACCCAGGCGCTCTTTAGATTTAAAGCAGCCGAAGTAGTTGCTAAGGAAGCTAAAAAAGCTGCCGATGCAGCAAAGGTTGCCCAAGAAGTAGCGACTAAGAAAGTTGAAGCAACAAAGATTGAAGCAGATGCCGCGCGTAATGCACAACAGAAAGAAGTAGATAAGTTACAGAAAATTCAAGATCAGATTCTGAAAGAATTGTTGGCTGCACGTAAAACTCGTGTGACGTTGGAACAGCAGCGCCAACTCGCGTTACTTGAAGAAGCTAATGCCAGCATTGCTAATAACACCGCGATTTACACCAAGGTCTGGCCAGATATTGGCTTTAAAGGTCGTTCAACATCTCGCTCAACTCCCGAGATGCGTGCAAAAGCGGTTGAGTTTGCAAAGAAACAAGTTCTGGCACGAAAGCCTTATATATGGGGAAGTGAAGGACCGAACTCATTTGATTGTTCGGGCTTGGTTTACGCCGCTTACCGCTCAGCAGGACTGGGCTGGCCAAATTGGGATCGCCTTAACTCCTCGTTGTACTTCAGTTACACAAAACATGTGCCGCTGAACCAACTTCAACCTGGCGATCTTCTCTTTTATTCATATAAAGGAACGGTGAATTCCATTCACCACATCACAATCTATGCGGGTAACGGGATGATGTGGGAAGCAAATTCCAAAGGCAAAGGTTTGCTCTTCTCGAATATCTACAGCATCAAGGGATTGATGCCGTATGGAGGACGCGTCTAGAAGTAAATAGGCTTAGCCACATGGCTGAAGCAACCCCGCTCTATCAAATTCGCCTTGCAGTCCGGCGTGAATTAGAAGATATCGCCGCGGGAGAAACTGTAATTGTTGCTGCCTCAGGCGGCGCAGATTCTTCAGCTCTTGCAGCTGCGCTTTTACCTGAGTGTGAAACAAAAGCCATCAAAGTTGTAGCGCTCATTGTCGATCACGCGCTCCAAAAGAATTCTTCTGATGTTGCGCATGAAGCGAAGAAAGAGTTAGCAAAGATTGGTTATGACAATATTGAAATTCGACGAATTAAAGTTGAAGTCACCGATGGTTTAGAAGCATCTGCTCGTCGCGCACGATATGCAGCTCTCAATGATGTTGCAAATATGCATAACGCAGTTGCAATCTTCTTAGGACACACTAAAGATGATCAAGCTGAAACAGTGCTTCTAGGTTTGGCACGTGGTTCAGGAACTCGTTCGCTATCGGGAATGGCGCAACGTATTGATCAATATCGACGCCCATTACTTTCTATTACGCGCGCCCAAACTGAAGCGGCGTGCGACGAGATTGGCATTAAGTTTTGGCGCGATCCACATAACCAATCCATGGAATACACCCGTGTTCGCGTTAGAGAAAATGTACTTCCAATGATGGAGAAAGAGATTGGGCCAGGAGTTACAGATGCGCTCACTCGATCAGCGAAGTTGCTCCGTGATGATGCTGATGCCCTTGATCAATGGGCGGAAGAAGTTCTCGACGACCTTGATCCCATCTCATTAGATATCGCCACGTTGGAGACTTTGCCGCGCGCTATCCGAACCAGAATCTTCCGGAAAGCCATCTATCTCGCGGGCGCCCCATCGGGCTCACTTACGGCTGACCATATTGAGCCAGTTGAGTCGCTCGTCACAGCATGGAAGGGCCAAGGTCCCGTATCGCTCCCGGGCGGTGTGACCGTGGAGCGGATTTCGGGCAGACTTTCGCTCTCTTAACGCCGCTTTACATCGCTAAAACTCGATAGTTATTGAAAGGGTAATTGTGGATCTCGCATCAGTTCAGAACGAAATTGAACGCGTCATCGTTACTGAAGAGCAGCTACAGAAGCGCCTCAAAGAAATTGCGCAACAAATCGAAGCTGATTACAAAGATGAAGATCTATTGCTTGTTGGAGTTCTCAAAGGCGCAGTCATGGCAATGGCCGATCTATCGCGCTACATCAATCGCCACCTTGATATGGATTGGATGGCAGTTTCTTCTTATGGTTCTGGAACGAAATCTTCCGGCGTAGTTCGTATTTTGAAAGATCTTGATAAAGATATTACTGGGCGCAATGTTCTTATTGTGGAAGATATTGTTGATACTGGGCTTACCTTGGATTGGTTAAGCAGCAACTTAAAATCTCGTGGCGCTAAATCAGTTGAGATTATGACCGTACTTCGTAAACCAGATTCCGCACAGGTTGAAGTTGATGTTAAGTATGTCGGCTTTGATATTCCAAAAGATTTTGTAATTGGCTACGGGCTGGACTTTGATGAGAAGTATCGCAACCTTCCCTTTATTGGTGTGCTGGCAAAGCACATGTACGAGTAAACATGGCCGATAAAAAGATTAAGAAACCTCGAATGCCACAACAGCTCGGTGGCCAACAAAAGGGCAAGAATCCACAACGCCCGCGTTTAACGCGACGCCCTCTTTTCTGGATTTTTGTAGCAATTATTGCGGTAACAATCTTTGGCCAAATTTCTTCTGGAAATAATCAATTCACCAAGATTGACACCTCTCAAGCGATGGCGGCAATTACGCGCGGAGAGGTTGAATCAGCCAACATCGTTGATCGCGACCAGGTAATTCAATTAGTTCTGAAGCCCGGCCAAGCCATCAACGGATCAACGAAGGTAGAGGCCTCCTACGTAACGGGGCAAGAGCCGATTTTGGTTGATTTACTTACTGCAAATCAGCCTCCTAAAGAGTGGGATGTCACGGTCCCTAAGACCAATATCTTTATCTCGATTCTCTTTACTCTTGGACCAATTCTTTTATTGGCATTTCTTCTTCTCTTCTTTATGGGACAAGCCCAAGGTGGTTCGCGGGTATTTTCCTTTGGTCGCTCTCGCGCCAAACTTCATAACAATGAAGTACCACAAGTTACTTTTGCTGATGTTGCTGGCGCGGATGAAGCGATTGAAGAATTTAAGGAAATTAAAGATTTCTTAGCTGAACCAAAGAAGTATCAAGAAATCGGCGCCAAGATTCCTAAAGGCATTCTTCTCTTTGGCCCTCCTGGCACAGGAAAAACTCTTCTAGCTCGCGCAGTTGCGGGCGAAGCAAAAGTTCCCTTCTATTCCATCTCCGGTTCTGATTTCGTAGAAATGTTTGTTGGCGTTGGCGCTGCTCGAGTTCGCGATCTCTTTACACAAGCAAAAGCAAATTCGCCCTCAATTATCTTCGTTGATGAAATTGATGCAGTAGGTCGTCATCGTGGCGCAGGTATGGGCGGCGGACATGATGAACGCGAACAGACTCTCAACCAATTACTTGTTGAGATGGATGGCTTTGAACCGCATGACCAAGTGATTTTGATTGCGGCCACAAACCGCCCCGACATTCTTGATCCAGCTCTGCTTCGCCCTGGCCGTTTTGATCGCCAAATCGGGATTGATCGCCCTGATGTTAAAGGCCGCGAAGCAATTATGAAGGTTCACGCCAAGAACAAACCTCTTGAAAAAGATATTGATCTCTTGGCTGTTGCACGCCGTACTCCTGGTTTTACCGGAGCAGATTTAGCAAATGTACTCAACGAAGCAGCTTTATTAACGGCGCGTGAGAATCGCAAGATTATTTCTCGCGATGATGTAGATGAAGCGATTGACCGAGTAATGGCTGGACCACAGCGTAAATCAAGGCTTATGAGCGAAGAAGAGCGTCGCGTAACGGCGTATCACGAAGGCGGACATGCTCTTGTGGCACACGCGCTTCCTCATACAGATCCAGTACACAAAATCACCATCATGCCGCGTGGACATGCGCTGGGTTACACAATGGTTTTACCGGATGAAGATAAGTATTCAACAACGAGAAATCAGATGCTTGATCAACTTGCTTACACCATGGGTGGAAGAGCAGCGGAAGAACTTGTCTTCCACGATCCAACAACAGGCGCATCAAACGATATTGAGAAAGCCACAACTCTGGCTCGCGCGATGGTGACGCAATATGGCATGACCGAAAAACTTGGCGCTATCAAACTTGGCACTAGTGATTCCGCACCATTCCTAGGTCGCGACTATGGCCACCAACGTGATTACTCAGAAGATATTGCCTCTGCTGTTGACCAAGAAATTAAGAGTTTGATTGAAGGCGCACATCAAGAAGCATATGAAATCTTGGTGGAAAATCGTTCAATTCTTGATGCGCTGGTTGAAGAATTGATGGAGAAAGAAACGCTTCATAAAGAAGAAATTGAAGTTATCTTCAAGCATGTAGCGATGCGTCCAAAACGTCCAGCCTGGACTGGTTCTTCTAATCGCGCGCCATCTCGAGTTCCGCCTGTAGCAATCAAGCCGCGCAATAACGGAGCTGTCGAAGAGAAGCCAAAGCGAAAGAAGAAGGCTTCTTCTAAAGATGAGTAAGAGCTTCGACCAAGAGCGCGCAGAGAAAGCGATTTCCGAACTCCTTCTTGCAATTGGCGAAGATCCCAATCGCGAAGGGTTACGAGATACTCCTAAACGCGTCGCGCGCGCACTTCAGGAAAACTTCCAAGGCTTGTATCAAGATCCGAAAGATGTCTTAACAACTACCTTTGATATTGGACATGATGAGCTGGTTATCGTGAAAGATATCGAGGTTTATTCACATTGTGAGCATCATTTAACGCCTTTTCACGGAGTAGCCCATATTGGCTATATCCCGGGACCTTCCGGAAAAGTAACGGGACTCTCCAAACTTGCCCGTTTGGTTGATTTATATGCCCGCCGCCCACAAGTTCAAGAACGTCTCACCACACAGATTGCAGATGCGATGGTTGAGATTCTTCAACCTGGTGGCGTCATCGTCATCATTGATTGTGAACATTTATGCATGTCGATGCGCGGAGTACGAAAGTCAGAAGCTCGCACCGTTACTAGCGCGGTCCGCGGAATGCTCCGTGATCCAGCTACTCGCGCAGAAGCAATGTCTCTTATCACCACAAAATAATGTCTACGTTAGTGATGGGGATTCTCAATGTCACCCCAGATTCCTTTGCAGATGGTGGGCGATATTCCACAACAGATTTAGCGCTTAAGCGTGCAGAGGAGATGATGAGCGAAGGCGTCGAGATTATTGATGTTGGCGGCGAATCCACTAAACCAGGAGCAGATCGGATCACTCAAGCCGAGGAAGTTGCTCGGGTAATACCAGTGATAAAAGAATTAGCAAAGAAAGATACACCGATATCAATCGATACGACCCGGGCATCAGTTGCAGAACAAGCAATTAAGTTAGGCGTTAGTTACGTTAATGATGTAAGTGGCGGCTTAGCAGATCCAGAGATGTATAAGTTAATTGCTAAACACCCGAAAGTGCAGTACATCATCATGCATTGGCGGGCACATTCAAAAACCATGCAGGATCATGCAATATATAAAGATGTTGTGAAAGAAGTAAAGGAAGAACTCGAAGAGCGAATTGAGGATGCAATAAAAGCGGGAGTGAATCCAGATCAGATCATTATTGATCCAGGGCTGGGGTTTGCAAAACTTCCCGAACATAATTGGGAGTTGTTGCGAAATATTGATCGCATTGCGCTACTGGGTTATCCCATTCTTATCGGAGCGTCCCGTAAGCGTTTTCTAGGGGAGTTAACCGGTTCATCAAACCCCGACGACCGTGAAGCTGCCTCAATCGCAGTAACCGCTATGGTCGCAAAGCAAGGCGTATGGGGCGTGCGAACACATTCGGTAAAACCACATCGTGATGCAATCGCGACGGTCAACTCTTTTGCGAAGAGTAAGGTGGAAGTATGAGCGACAAGATGCGCATCGATGGAATCGAAGCTTTGGGTTATCACGGACTCTTTGAAGTTGAACGTGAGAATGGCCAACCTTTTATAGTGGATGTGGAGTTGGAGTTAGATTTAGAAAAAGCTGGTAATTCTGATGATCTCAATGACAGCATCGACTACAACGATGTAGCAACGCTGGTTCATAATGAAATAGTTGGTCCACCAGTCACCCTAATAGAAGCGCTTGCGGAAAATATTTCTAAGAAGATTCTTAAGGTTTATGACGATGTAGAAAAAGTGAAGATCACAGTCCATAAACCACGTGCCCCAATCTCAGTTCCTTTTGGCGATGTCTCCATCACTATTAAACGAGAGCGCTAAAATCTAAGAATGAGAGTTGTCATCGCTTTAGGTGCCAACTTGGGTGATCCCCGAAAACAGATCTCGCTAGCCATTGATGCGATGCGAGATGTCTTAAAAGTGATTAAGGTTTCGTCGCTCTACGAGACTGCGCCCTTTAAAGTTTCGGATCAACAACCAAATTACATTAACGCTGTACTTATCGGTGAAACCGAGCTTCAACCAAAAGAACTCATCAAAGAGTTACTAAAAATTGAATCTACATTGGGTCGTCAAAGAACTATTCCCAAGGCTGCGCGTACGATTGATATTGACATCATTGATTACGAAGGATTCTTTTTAGAAAGTGAAGAATTAACTCTGCCTCATCCCCGCGCACATGAAAGAAAGTTCGTCTTGGAACCGTGGGCTGAGATTGATCCGGACGCTGAACTCTTGGGGTATGGCCCGATAAAGGAGCTTTTGGCCGCCTTGGGATAGCGCAGTAGAATTCACTCTGCCTGGTACCACTAACGGACTGGAGCTGTATAAGTGAAAGTTACGAAAGTCCTCACGGACCTCGATCGCCCATGCGCATTTGTTCCCACCATGGGAGCGCTCCATGCTGGCCATCAATCTCTTATCGCAAAAGCTCGCGAGTTATGCGATGAAGTTGTGGTCTCAGTTTTCGTAAATCCACTGCAATTTGAAGATAAAGATGATCTGGCAAAGTATCCGCGTACCCCTGAACGCGATGCGGAGCTTGCGCAAGAAGCGGGAGCCACAGTTTTGTGGACTCCGGATTACGAAACTATCTACCCAAGTGAAATCAAGAAACTTTCAGCTGGAGAGCTAGGAAATAAATTTGAAGGCGTGCATCGCCCAGGACATTTTGATGGCGTGCTTACTGTTGTAAATCGACTCTTTGAATTAGTAAAACCTCGATATGCGCTCTTTGGCGAAAAGGATTTCCAACAATTATTTTTAATTACCAAGATGGCGGCAGAACTTCATAGCGATGTTGAGATAGTTCCCGCTCCTACCATTCGTGAGGCTAGCGGACTTGCAATGTCATCACGGAATGTGCGTCTTAATGATGAAGCGCGTCTTGCAGCTGATGTTATTTCCAGAGTACTTCGCACCGCATCTAACAAAGATTCGGTAGAAAGAGCTCTTACTACGTTGCAAGAAATCTCTCGCGAACCTCTCTTTACTCTTGACTACGCAGAAATCATCGATGAAGAAACCTTTGAGATTGCTACAGATCTAACCGAAAAGAAGCGAGCCATCATCGCGGGTTGGATTAATGGTGTTCGTTTGATTGACAATATGGCGATGAAGAGCGCGTTGGTGCAAGTATGAGATTAAAAGCACCACTTCCTGGATGGACTGCAAAAGCTGATGTCGTTGTGATTGGTTCTGGCGTCGCTGGACTTACAACTGCGCTACAAATCCGCGCTCACAATCTCTCAGTTTTACTTGTCACCAAGTCATTTATTGACGCTGGTTCTACTAAGTGGGCACAGGGCGGAATCGCAGCAGCGCTTGGACCCGGTGATTCACCCGATCAACATGAGAAAGACACTTTGGTTGCCGGAGCTGGGTTATGTGATCTTCCAGCAGTCAAAGTTCTGGTGAGTGAAGGACCCGAAGCGGTACGTAAATTAATTGCACGCGGCGCAGTATTTGATAAATCTGAAACTGGTGAAATCGCGCTTACTCGTGAAGGTGGGCATCTACGTAATCGCATTCTTCATGCCGGCGGTGATGCCACAGGCGCTGAAGTCTCACGCGCATTGCTCGCTGCAGTTTCTAACGACCCTGGTATTGAAGTGATTGAACATGCACTTGTTCTTGATGCCCTTAAAACAAATTCAGGTCGAGTTTGTGGAGTGACACTCCACGTTATTGGCGAAGGAAGTCGTGACGGAGTTGGTCAAGTACTTGCTCGCGCAGTTGTTCTTGCAACGGGTGGACTTGGCCAGGTCTATTCCCAAACAACAAATCCGTCGGTTTCAACAGGTGATGGAGTTGCACTCGCCTTACGCGCTGGCGCTGATGTTGCTGATGTGGAATTCATTCAATTCCATCCCACGGTTCTCTATATTGGTGAAGGATCACGTGGACAACAACCGCTCATTTCAGAAGCGGTTCGTGGCGAAGGTGCATTCTTAGTTAACGATCGCGGCGAGAGATTTATGCGGGGCGTACATCCACTCGCTGATTTAGCTCCGCGAGATATTGTTGCAAAAGAAATTTCGCGTCAGATGCAGCTCACTGGCTCGCTTCATGTCTGGCTCGATGCGCGCTCAATAAAAGATTTCTCAGATCGATTCCCAAATATCTACGCTTCATGTAAAGAAATTGGAATAGATCCAACCAACGATCTCATTCCAGTTGCGCCTGCTTCGCATTATGCATCGGGCGGCGTGCGCACTGATTTAAATGGCCATTCTTCAGTTCCAGGGCTCTATGCCGTCGGAGAAACCGCATGTACGGGAGCACATGGCGCTAATCGTCTAGCCTCCAATTCGTTACTGGAAGGACTCGTATTCGGCGCTCGTATTGCCGAAGATATCGCAGCAAATCTCACTGAGTTTGAAAATCCAGCGCCACAAGATTCCTTTGATTTTCTTCTTTCACCATCTATCCGCGGAGAACTCCAGCGCGCGATGTCCAAGGGCGCATCAGTTGTACGTTCGGAAAAAACTCTTCAAGAGACGCTTGCAACTCTGGAAAAACTCAAGAACGCCTCGACTATTTTCGCAAACCTGGATGCATGGGAAACCACAAATCTTTATCTCTTAGCTACCGCAATCGTGCGTTCTGCGCTGGAGCGAACCGAATCACGTGGTTCACATTGGCGCGAAGATTTCCCTGAAACTTCTGAGAAGTGGACCAAGCGGATCCATCAGAGCCTTTCAAGTAACGGAAATTGGACCTCCACAACAGAGGAGGTATTCAATGATCTCTCCATCGCTCGTTAAGAAATTAGAAGAAGCTGGACTTGATGTTGCAGAAATTGATCAGCGAGTTGCCCAGGCTCTTGCTGAAGATGCCCATGGTGGAGATCTCACGAGTAAAGCAACAATAAGTGCGGAACAAATCAGCAGCGCGAAATTTGTCAGCCGCAAGACCGGTGTTCTAAGCGGCACGCTTGTAGCTGCAGTTGTTTTGGAACATTGTGGAGTTACCAATTACGAGATTCTCAAAGGTGATGGAACTACAGTGAACGCTGGAGAAGCAATCATCTCGGTAAATGGCGATACACGTTCCATACTTCTGGCCGAACGCACCGCGCTAAATTTTCTATCTCACCTGTCAGGTATTTCTACCCTCACTTCACAATGGGTAAAGGAAGTAGCGGGCACGAAGACTCAAGTACGTGACACTCGCAAAACAACACCAGGGCTTCGCGAGCTTGAAAAATACGCAGTTCGTATGGGCGGTGGCACCAACCATCGAATGACCCTCACCGATGGCGCGCTTATTAAAGATAACCACATTGCCGCCGCTGGTTCTGTGGCAGAAGCCATCAACCGTGTAAAGCGAGAATTTCCAGGCGTTGAGATCGAAGTCGAAGTAGATAACCTCGAACAACTTAAAGAAGCGCTTCAAGTTGGAGTCGATATTGTCTTACTCGACAATATGAATATCGAACAGACAAAAGCTGCAGTAGAGATTGCAAAGAATTCCAATACCAAGTTGGAATCATCTGGGGGATTGAAGATTGAAAATGCTGCGGCCTATGCAGCCACTGGCGTCGATTACTTAGCAGTCGGCGCTCTTACTCACTCCGCCCCCGTACTAGATATCGGATTGGACTTCTAATGCTGCTCACGATTGATATTGGAAATACCAACACTGTCTTGGGAATCTTTGATGGCGAAGAGATGGTCGATAGCTGGCGCGTTAAAACCGATGCGCGTGATACTGCAGATGAATTATGGTTGCAATATCGCTCGCTTATCACGGGCTATACCGTCACAGGGCTATCAGT
>DAIOTH010000030.1:0-10346 GCA_036752125.1 Candidatus Nanopelagicaceae bacterium
ACATTCTTGCCCTTACCCAATTGGTAGAGACTAAATTGGTAGAGACTAAATTGGTGGAGGTGCCGGGAATCGAACCCGGGTCCTTCGACACTGATACAGGGCTTCTACGGGCGTAGTGTGCTTAACGCTTTCTCTGTCCCGGTTCTCATGCACACAAGTAACCGACGAACGCAGTTGTGTTAGATGTCCTTACCGACAGTCACAACGCTATCGGTCAGTAAGCTCCCTATCGACGTTGGGTCCTGAGGCGGGAGCGCGCTCAGGCCAACGGATTACCTAGTTCGCTTAGGCAGCGAGACGGTAATCAGACGAAGTTTTATCTGCGTCTAATTGGGTGCACGGGTTTTTGTGGTTAACGAGATCATCCCGGCTTCCTCGGCCCGCTTCCCCTGGCTCAACAATCGAAGTCGAGACCGTTCACCCCCGCGATTAACGTGGATTGGAAGCTGTTGGAGAATTGTAGGGCACTCCAAGTGAAGAAAATAACGCGCTAAGTTCGAGCAATATTCCCGCACTATCACCGCACCATGGGCACGTAATCTGGCAATTAATCATGAGCACGTAATCCGGCGATTAATCATGGGCACGTAATCTAGCGATCAATCATGGCGCTAAATGTGGGGATTAAATGAATATTGCTGCGCTACGAGTTTAAATACTCTGAAATCCGAGACTAATCATCAAATTTCGAGCGCTTAGAGCTACTGCTTTTTCCCGAAGTACGTCGAGCTAACTCTCGATCAACTTCACGATTTGCTTGTTTTTCCATGAGCGCAGCGCGTTTATCGTGCGCTTTCTTGCCTCGCGCAAGCCCCATCTCAACTTTTGCCTTGCCATCTTTGAAGTAGAGCGACAATGGAATGAGAGTCATTCCACCTTCTTTGAGTGTTCCAATAAGTTTAGTTATATCGCGCTTACTTAAAAGCAATTTTCTTTTTCGGCGAGGTTCATGATTTGTCCAAGAACCTTCGTTGTACTCAGGAATATGAACTCCACTAAGCCAGAGTTCGCCATCTTCGACAAGTGCATATCCATCAGTCAATGTGGCACGTCCGGCTCGTAACGATTTAACTTCCGTTCCCATGAGTACCAAGCCCGCTTCAAAAACTTCGTCAATGAAATAGTCATGACGCCCCTTCTTATTCTGGGCGATCAGTTTCTTTCCTACTTCCTTGACCATAGGTCAAGGGTATCTTTATGTCAGGATTATTTCTGAGAGGTAAGAGAAGCAAGTCCACCGAGAACTTGAAGCGCTTTAATTCCAATTTCACTTGAACTTACCTCAAGATCCGGGATGATTCCCAATTCTTCAATAACTCTTCCAGACGGGGTCCGGTAGAGCGCCACCGTTAATTCCAACTTTGAACCATCGTCCAAAGTAACTAACTCTTGAACGGAGCCTTTGCCATAGCTTCGTTCGCCTACAACGACTCCACGATTACGATCTTGAAACGCTCCCGCCAGAATCTCTGCAGAACTTGCGGTGTTGCGATTAATCATAAGAATTACAGGGACAGTAATAGGTTTAGGATTCGAAACTTTGAATAACTTCTCATTTCCATTTACTTGATAAGAAACAATTACTCCATTAGAAATAAATAATTGGGCAACTCTGACTGCCTCTTCAATAAGTCCACCGGGATTATTTCGTAAATCAATAATGACCCCCGACTTGTACTTAAGTTTTGAGAGCGACTTCTGAACATCATCAGCAGTTCCAGAACCGAATGAAGAAATCTGAATCAAAGCAACTGAATTAGTTACCTGACTCGCCTCTACTGTCCTAACCGCAACTTTCTCTGTTGAGAGAGTGACGAGAATCTTCTTCTCATCTCGGTCGACCAACAATTCAATTTTGGAGCCAACCTCCCCACGAATCAGTGCAATCACCGAAGTTAAAGATGCGCCGCGGACATCAGTTCCATTAACTTCAAGTACTTGATCCCCCACAGATAATCCTGAGGTAGATGCTGGAGAATCTTCTTGGATAGATGCAATCTTTACCTGCCCGCCACGAGATTTGGTGAACCACACACCAATGCCGGTAAACATATTTGAACTTTGTTCCTCAAGAACTTCTAGCGCGCTCTTAGGAAAATAATTAGCCCACTCATCTCCCGAAGCTTTTAGAGCGCCTTCAATTGCTGCACGCTCCAAAATTTCGCGATCGTTCTGTTTTGCTCCTGAATTCAATATTGTGGAGATTGCTTCATCAACTTGAGTAGTTCCAGTTTTGCTTCCAACTTGAACTCCGATACCAAAAACTAAACCCATGGTTACAAGCGCGATGGTGGCTTTACGAAAGAACTCTGAATTGAACCTAGAACTTCTCTCAGATCCTGGTGCAATAGATAATTCGTTTAAATTCTCTTTTGCCGTTGAAGAAACGAGAGATTCAACGCTCGCATTTGAACTCAATCCAAGATTTGTTTTTTTTGAAGCTACATGTCCTCTCACAACCGTGCGCTTCTTGGCAGCGCCAGAAGATGAACTACTCCGCTTTTTTGCTGCCACGTGGGGAAACCTCTATCGCTCACTTCTTTGGGGAGATAAAGGTACTTCAGTTGAGCAAACTAACTCAAATATCGAGTTAAACCTTGAGGTATTTGCGGAGCGTAAGCACAGAAGCTAACGCAGAAACCAGAAGTCCGGTACCGAGAAGATAAGCCGATGCAAGCCACACATCACTCCATGTAAAGAAGTTTGTGAAGGTAAGTAAAGGCGCAATGCGATCATCGATTACAAACTTCAAGCCCGATAAAAGTCCTACAGAGAATCCCCATCCCAGAATGGCTGAGAAGACTCCTTCCAAAATGAATGGAAGTTGGATTGAGAACGAGCTAGCTCCCACAAGTTTCATGACATTTGTTTCACGACGGCGATTGAAAGCTGCGATTCGCAGCGTGTTGCTAATAAGCAACGCAGCCGTCAATACGCTGGCAAAGCCAATCGCAAGAGCGCCATCGCGTAAGACATTGAGTAACCGGAAGAACTTCTCCAAAATAGATCTCTGATCTTGTACTACATCCACACCTGGACGACCAGAGAATGCGCTTTGTACTACAGCAAACTGAGTCGGATCTTTTAATTTCACTCGGAATGATTCTGGTAATTGATCTGCCGTGACATTCTCAGATATCGCAGAGTCTTTGAATCGCTCCTGGAAACGATCGAAGGCTTCGGATTGTGACTCGTAATATACGGTTTCAACTACTGGTAGTTCTTCCAAATCGTTTTGAATTTCAAGGCGTTGCTCTTGTGTTACTACCCCAGCAGAACATGATGGAGAGTCTGAAAGCGATCCACAGAGATAAACCGAAACTTCTATCTTGTCGTACCAATAGTCCTTCATCACTCGCACTTGAGCGTTCGACAAAAGACCAATACCAAGTAGTGACAAGGAAATCGCTACGGTTATGACGACAGCAAAGGTCATAGTCAGATTTCGACGTAGGCCAATTCCTACTTCACTGAGAATAAATCCTGCGCGCATCGCTACCCCGTGTATCCGTAAACTCCGCGCGCCTGATCGCGGATCACTTGGCCCTTATCTAATTCAATAACGCGTTTGCGCATCTGGTCGACGATCCCGGCATCGTGCGTTGCCATAACAACTGTGGTTCCTTCTCGATTAATACGATCAAGTAATTTCATAATTCCAACGGATGTTGCAGGATCTAAGTTTCCTGTTGGCTCATCTGCGATAAGAATCGCTGGATTGCTTACATATGCGCGGGCAATTGCCACACGTTGTTGTTCTCCGCCGGAGAGCTCTCCTGGTTTGCGATCAGCCTTATCTTCAAGTCCAACTAACTCGAGAACTTCAGGAACTTCGCGAGCTATCTCTTTCTTGGAAAAACCAAGAACGTGGAGAGTGAATGCCACATTTTCTGCCACGGTTTTATTAGGAAGTAATCTGAAGTCTTGGAAAACGGTTCCTACTTGGCGACGTAACTCAGGGACCTTCCAATTTGAAAGTGTTCCAAGATCTTTGCCAGCGACATGAATGCGTCCTGACGTCGGCTTCTCTTCACGCAAAACCAATCTAAGAAAAGTTGACTTTCCGGAACCTGAAAGTCCCACCAAGAAAACGAACTCGCCTTTTTCAATATCGATACTCACATTGTCGAGAGCAGGGCGATCGGTCTTGGAATAGACCTTAGTTACGTTTTCAAAGCGAATCACGGGTGTGATTTTAGGTAGCACTTGGGCCAAAGTTCAGGATAAACCCGCCTATTTAGGGTGAGAAAAGACGCAGATTGAGGCGTTAAGCGTAGAAATATTCCGCACTCAGGGCAGTACTAACTTCTTACTTTTTCTCCCGGCGCCAGCGAATTCCCGCAGCAATAAAACCGTCAAGATCTCCATCGAGTACTGCTTGAGTGTTACCAGTTTCAAAGTCAGTGCGATGATCTTTCACCATCTGATACGGATGGAGAACATAGGATCGAATTTGATTACCCCAGGATCCTGAAGTTTCGCCACGTAAGGCATCAATTTTTGCGCGCTCTTCCTGATTTCTCTTCTCTAGTAACTTTGATTGCAGAACTGCCATAGCGGTCGCACGATTTTGAATTTGAGAACGCTCGTTCTGACATGACACAACAATCCCCGTGGGAATATGCGTTATTCGCACAGCAGAGTCAGTTGTATTGACTCCTTGACCTCCAGGGCCTGATGATCGATATACATCAACGCGGATATCTTTTTCATCAATATCAATATGGTCGCTTTGATCTACAACAGGAACTACTTCAACGCCAGCAAAGGAGGTATGTCGGCGATTCTGGCTATCAAATGGAGAGATACGCACTAATCGATGAGTTCCTTGTTCTACCGATAGCGTTCCATAAGCATACGAACCGGAAACCTTAAAAGTCG
This sequence comes from Candidatus Nanopelagicaceae bacterium, assembly GCA_036752125.1. Taxonomy (GTDB): domain Bacteria; phylum Actinomycetota; class Actinomycetes; order Nanopelagicales; family Nanopelagicaceae; genus MAG-120802. Next base: position 4,882 of record DAIOTH010000030.1, read on the forward strand.
TGGATTTGATTCCAGCTTCTTCTGCATAAGACGTTTCAAGAACGCTCACCCCATAATCATGACGCTCGCAATATCGAAAGAACATACGCGAAACCATCTCCGCCCAATCCGCAGCATCAACACCGCCCGCTTCAGAGCGAATAGTGATGAGCGCATCGCGATGATCGTATTCACCACTAAGGAGTGTTTGAACCTCTAGATCAGAGATTGAAGCAGTTAAAGCATCTAGTTCTTTCTCAACCTCGGCACGTGCACCAAGATCTTCTTCATTGTTTGCAAGCTCCAACATAATTGGAAGGTCTCCGACGCGACTTCGCAAACTACTGACTTTATTTATTGTTCCTTGCACTCGCGAAAGCGCGCTCGTAACTTTCTGGGCGCTCTCTGGATCATTCCAAAGATCCGGCGCTCCTGCTTTAACTTCTAATTCAGCAAGCTGACTCTTCAATTTTGGTAGATCTAGAACAGATTCAATTGAAGCCAAGGTAGCGTTCAGCGCAACAATTTCTTGATTGATATCGCGCTCGGCCATGGCAGAAGGATAGTCGTAGTCAGAAAATTCGTGTAATTTCTCAAGAATTTCCGCTCCCTGTTTAGGAAGTTAAGAAAGATAAATGGAACGGACAGAGACACTTACTTGATTGGTAAATTCATTAATCTCAAAGAGTGGCAATTCGAAAAGCAATTTAGATTTCTGCCTCACATATGCTCTCAAATCTTCACCATTACACTCAAAATCAATTATTTCAATCTCTCTATCTCTTTTGAAAATCGATAGTTCTCGTCTAAAGGTACTTCCTGCATCACTACAGTTGATGGGAACTGTCACCATACCTGAGAAGTTAGGTGAGATAAATTGCGGTAACGAATAGTAGTATCGATTTTCATCCAGCTCTTGTGCAGCTTTTGAGAGCGCTCCCTCGGTGACATTAATGAGTTCTTTCCGATCAATATACATGGAAGCTATATTTGCCACCAGAAAAATTGATGTCATTATTACAATGAAATATAGAAGGATGAGTGGGGTAATTGATCCCTCATCTGCGTCGATGACCAATTCTTCACTTCTAGCTTGGGCACCTTTATCGAACAATTGCCTTCAACTTCCAGATCGCCATTTATCTACATATCCTTCTGCGACTGCTACTGCTTTACGCCTCTGATTCTCCTCGCCAAGAAACTCTCGGAAGAGCTCCATTTTTACTAAGGATCCTGGAGTCAAGCATCTTTCTGCTCCGCATGTAATGTTGTAAGTAAATCGATTCCGTGAGTCCAGTGCTTCAAATTGTTTTAGAACAAACTTCACTCTCTGATGGCCCGAATTAAGATCCTCTGCCGTAACAAATACACGCAAACTTTGTCTTGCAAGGTTTGATAATTCAATCTCAGTACGCGCAGTGTTATGAAGAGCTGAGAAGAAAAGTAGCGCCGGAAGAAATAGAGGCGCTGCGATGAGTACAAACTCAACTACTGCTGAACCTTCATCATCCTTCTCTGATTTTGATAACTGCCAGCGAGATGATCTATTCATACGTCCTTTGATTTACTCCCGGACCACGAGTACGTGACTTGTGACCTTTAAGTCTTGAGGTGCTAGAGAGTTGATAATCGGGACTTTGGCCGAGGACTTCGCCATGAGAAGTTCTCCACCACCGGGAATTTCAGTGCTTTGCTCCTCCACAATTCGGGAGTGCTCGAAGGCGAATTCACTTCCCTCCGAACCAAAAAGAGCAGTCCTACTTAAAGTGCTCTGAAGATCAATGGTCTCTATTAATTGAAAACTACCAGCAACAACAAGTTGCATCACTAGCAGAAAAAATGCGGTAGCAGGGATCATGGTTAGCCCCGCTTCTATGGAACCATTTTCGGGATGTTCTAGGTCTTTACTTACCTCCTCAACCACTAGCGAATTCCATTCATCGCATCGAGCGAATTCTTAAGAATTGTGCTCAAACGTGGAGCGGCAATAGTCCAGATCGCGGTCACTAAACCTGTGGTCATAAGGACAACTAGTACCCAACCTGGAACATCGCCTCGTTCATTGTGGTCATTATTTGAAGTTCTTACTCTTTCCTTGAAATGGAAAAGTGATGAACTTTGATAACTTGATGCGATTGCTTCTCTAATCAAAATGAATTTTCGGAAAATATTATCTGTAGCTTTGACTAAGTGTGAATTCATGAATCCCCCTAAACATTATTGAATCATCCTCAACTTTTTTCACTTCTTGATTATTTAACGGATCTTGCCCTTTTACATTGTTATGCGACGTCCCAGAATGCAGAATGGGGATAAAGGTCGATGTGGAAATGCACTTAGAGGAACGACCCGAGTTGTTGGTAGGAGGGCCAGAGTGCAAAGAGAATGGAAATTGGCAGAATCAAGAAGACAACTGGGATCAAAAGAGCAATCTCCGATTTGCCCGCTCGCTTGAGAGTCTCACTCTTGTTAGATAATCGTGAATCTCTTACCTGCGAAATCAGAATTGGGGTCAATGATGATCCACGTTCAATGCCTAAAATTAGGCTGGTGATAAAGCGGCGCAATACTAGAGAATGGTGACGCTGAGCCAACTTATCTAGCGCTTCAACAATTGTCTCTCCGGCTTCAATGCCATTGACTACCTCCGAGAAACGTTGGCTACTTATTGAATTCGAGCGAGTTGAAAGGAGGGCGATAGCGCGCGCCGGTGAAACTCCAGATGAGATGAGAACAGTCAAAAGTTGAATTTGAGTAGGTAATTCAGCATCAAACTCTTCTTGATGTGATTTTTGCTGTGACGCGCGTCTTCTTCCCATGAAAACTAAGAGGGTCGCCAGAAATAGCATTAGCAAGATTGTTGGACGAATCAATTGGGGCCTAACAAAAATAACTATGAAAGTGAAACAGAAACCAATCAAAACGGCTCCGAAATAGATTGGCAATATCTTCTCTCGGCGCAATCGTGCATTTCTTGCAAACTCGCTCGCTGCAAGGTAGCTCGTGGAAATCCCGCTTACATTTCTCAACTTTTCTATAGGCAATTCGAACTCTGCAGGCATTTTTAATTTGAATTCTTCTACGGCATTGATCCCATCAAAACTCTCCTGGCTAACAATCCAAATACCCCAGATCAAAAGTGGAGAGACAACTATGAAGGATAAGAGTTGATGATTTGTTGAGAGAGTTTCTATCATCGCAGCGCCCTCGGGACGTTGGGAAGTGCGCCGACTCTCTCCATCCACAGAAATGCAGCAGCTGTCATCACTATTCCGAGCGTTAAAATCCTTAATCCGTCATAGGTTGCAAATGCTTCTCGAGTCGATCCTTGTGTCGAAAGCAGAACGAGAAGTACCCACGGTGCGGCCGTAGCTAAAACTGCAGAATTCTTTACCCAGCCGAATTTCGTTCTAATCTCCTCCACCACAGCAAGATCTTCCCTCACAAATTCTGCGAGCAATCGGAGCGCTGTATTAGAGTCTTTTCCACCAAAACTCTTGGCGAGAATGAGGGTTTCAAATACTTGATCTGAGATGGCCGAATTTACAAATTTCTTCTCGTCAAAAAGCACATCGTGAAAGTCTTCTCCACTCATTATCTTTCTCTCTATTCGGGAGAAGAGCGGCTGAAGGGCACTTGGACCTCGCCGAGAAAGTGACATAACGGCTTCTGGAATAGGAATACCGGATTGTAAAGCGGATACGAGACTGTCGATTGCTTCAGGCCAAGCCAAATCACGCTGACGAATTCTCTGATTTTCTCGATTTCTATTAATAATGAATGGGATTGAAGTAGCTAAAACTGCAATCGAAAACGAAATGGAACTACTTTTAGTGAGTACAGTCATAACGAGATACGTAATACAAACCGTAGAAATCAATATAGCTACGTTAATGAAGCGACCAAGAAAATGGCGGTTACTTGATGATGATGGGCGTTTAACTTCTACTGGTATATCTCTTGCTGTGAAATGTACATTTCGCCAGCCCAAGGCTAGATAGACGCCTGTAGAACAGATTGCTGCCGCAATTAGAGCCGTGATACTTGGACTATAGGTGAAGGCCACGAAGGTACCGTTCTCCATCCCAGAAGAATTCATTGTCAATCTCGATATGAAAATTTTCAGAGCGATTGTTTACCCGCGCAACCTGTTGGATTCGACGCTTTCCCTCGCGATCGAGAGCCACGTGAACAACCAGGTCTATTGCGTTGAATACAGTTGGGGTGAGGAAATCTTGAGTGATATTTTCGCCCGCCAATAGTGGCAAGGTTTGTAGCTTGCGAATCGCCTCTTGAGCAGAATTTGCATGAATCGTTGCCATTCCTGGAATACCAGAATTGAGTGCAATAAGAAGGTCTAAGGACTCTGCCTCTCTAATCTCGCCAATTACAAGTCTTGAAGGACGCATGCGGAGCGCTTCCTTTATGAGTCTTCTGATACTTATTTCGCCGACACCGTCTAGGTTTGCAGAGCGAGTTTGCATCGCTACACAATCAGGGATTTTCGGCTTTAATTCAAATACTTCTTCAATCGTGATGACTCTCTCGCCAATTGGTACCGCACCAGTAAGTGCATTCAAGAGAGTGGTTTTCCCTGCTTGGGTTGAACCACTGACCAATATATTTTTCCGAGATTGAACCGCTGCGATCAAGAACTCCGAAATGTCTCCGCTCATTACATCAAGATCAACAAGGTTATGAAGAGACTTTCCACGCATTAGATGTTTACGGATATTTACTGCCCAGTGCTCAGCAGTTATCTCTGGAATTGCAATATGAAGTCGACTTCCATCTGGTAACCGAGCGTCGACAAACGGGTGAGAGAGGTCAATTCTCCTGCCGCACCACATGAGAACTCGATCCATAATTGACTGGAGTTCCTGTGAGGTTAATACGATGTTTGTTAGTTCACTCTTTCCCCCGCGCGCGATATAGATTCTTTGTGGTGAATTAATCCAAATCTCTTCAATATCGCGATCTTCAATAAGTGGTTGCAGCGCTCCATAAGGGGCAATTTCGCTGGTCGCGCTACTCTGAATATCATCCTTTATGAAACTTGTTGCATCACTTCCCTGATGACTCTCGAATTGATTACTGGAATGACTAGCTGCAATCTCACTTCTTTCCCCGGTTGCCACGGGCCCTTTGTAGATGTTCCAACGGCGACATTTAGGGGCTCCGACGTATAGAACTGTGGAGATGATGAATTTGTTTGAGCCGTTGTATAAGCGGTAAGCACAGCAGGTATTCCTCGCAACCTGCTCCCTGTGCAACAAGGTAGACTGCGCCTCGTACAACTCTCTTCACTATGGTGGGCGTAGCTCAGCTGGTAGAGCACCCGGTTGTGGTCCGGGATGTCGCGGGTTCGAGCCCCGTCGCTCACCCCATTACATATTGAAGTTTCCATTTGAAGTTTCCATCGGTCGAGCGATTGAGTTAAGTGAATCTCTCAGTCTTTATGCACAATCCTTGCTCTGCAAGATTCG
>DAIOTH010000031.1:0-4414 GCA_036752125.1 Candidatus Nanopelagicaceae bacterium
CCGAAAGCGCCTTAACTCAGGCGTTGCTTATTCTCAGCGAAGATTCGGATCTGGTTTCCGCCTACCCGGCGCTTTTTGGAGAACTACAGGAAATTACGGATCGCTTAAGAATTGCAATTTCACTTCATGTGGAGGCGGTAGGTGCAGCAAGATCACGGCGAGAGAAGTTGATTTACCGCACATTCAGGTTGGCGGGGCATGCACCATTGCCAGTAAAACATGCGTTTGAAGATGACTCCCTTCAGGAACCGATGAGATGAAACGTGTCAGCGTTCTCTTACTTGCTTTGTTTTTAACCAGTTGTTCTTTCCTTGGAGATAGCCAGGATGTTGGACGTGAAGTTGAAAGAAACGTTTTTACAGGGAAGCCAGGAAATAATGGAAAAGTTCTGGCAGTTAAATTCGATGACACGACTTATGCTCATCCGCAGCAAGGCTTGGAATCTGCAGATATTGTTTTTGTAACCCAAGTGGAGGCTGGGCTAACTCGTGTCATGGGGATCTATAGCTCCCAGTATCCCGAAGTACTTGGACCGATTCGCTCCGCTCGAATAAGTGATATCGACATCCTTGCTCAATTTGGCCGAGTGGGATTTCTTTATAGCGGAGCACAGTCAAAACTTCGCCCCGTCATCTCTAATTCCAACATCGTAAACCTAAGCGCTGAGAGAAATCCTCCTACAATCTATTTCAACGACCCAGAGAGAACGCCCCCGTACGCGATGATGGTTAAGCCGAATTTACTTTTAGAGAAAGCTGAAGACGTTGTAACTGCTCAATCAATCGGTTGGGAACACGGTGAACGCTCTACTTCGGCGAAGAAAATTGTTTCTGCGACAATCAATTGGCCTAACGCTGTATACAAAGCCACGTGGTCGAAGATAGAAAAAAGATTTCTGCTAGATCACGATAACAAGCCGAATTTTGCCAAGAGTGGACAGCAACTGGGATCTCCGATGATGGTTATTCAAATAGCGACTATAAAACCATCGGAATACGGCGATAAATTTGGAGGAGTAACCCCTAAGACAACTGTTACCGGTTCAGGTTATGGATATTTGCTGCGTAATGGATCAGTCACCAGGGTGTCTTGGGAGAGACCAACAGCAGAAGCTGCAACACAATGGACTTTGGAGGATGGATCTACAGCCTATTTTCAGAGGGGCCAGGTTTGGATATTCCTCACTGATCAAGAACCGGAATTCGAGTATCGGCCGATAGAACCCAATAAATAGGCGGATTCGCGGGAATCCACTTTCAAAGTAGAATCGTGCCATGGCTAAAGAACATGTAACGGGTACATCGCGCGTTAAACGAGGCATGGCAGAGATGCTCAAAGGTGGCGTCATCATGGATGTCGTCAATGCCGAACAAGCTCGCATCGCTGAAGATGCTGGAGCAGTCGCCGTCATGGCGTTAGAGCGTGTGCCTGCAGATATTCGTGCCCAAGGTGGCGTTGCTCGAATGTCTGACCCAGACATGATTGCAGAAATTCAAAAGTCAGTTTCGATTCCGGTAATGGCGAAAGCTCGTATTGGCCACTTTGTAGAAGCCCAGATACTTCAGGCTATTGGCGTTGACTACATCGATGAGTCAGAAGTTCTCACTCCAGCTGATTACACACACCATATTGATAAATGGAACTTCACTGTTCCTTTCGTTTGTGGCGCCACAAATCTTGGGGAAGCGCTACGCCGTATCAACGAGGGTGCAGCCATGATTCGCTCTAAAGGTGAAGCCGGAACCGGAGATGTTTCCAATGCAACTACTCATATGCGCTCTATCTCCGATGAGATCCGACGTTTAACTTCAATGCGTCAAGATGAACTCTACGTTGCAGCAAAAGAACTCCAAGCTCCATATGAATTAGTCAAAGAGATCGCCGAAACTGGAAAATTACCTGTTGTGCTCTTCACAGCCGGCGGAATTGCTACTCCGGCCGACGCTGCCATGATGATGCAACTTGGTGCAGATGGAGTCTTCGTTGGGTCGGGAATTTTCAAGTCTGGAGATCCAGCAAAGCGCGCTGCAGCAATCGTTAAGGCAGTTACATTCTTCGATGATCCAAAAGTTGTGGCGGAACAATCCAGAGGTCTAGGTGAAGCAATGGTTGGAATCAACGTTGCAGATATTCCAGTTCCTCATCGTTTGGCCGAGCGAGGCTGGTAAAACAAGTGAAGATTGGAGTCTTAGCGCTCCAAGGTGATGTTCGCGAACATATTCGCTCTCTTGGAGACTGTGGAGTTACAGCGTTAGCAGTTAAACGCCCCGAAGAAATTTCAGCGATAGATGCTCTCGTGATACCCGGCGGTGAATCGACCACAATCTCCAAACTAGCTCGCTCGTTTGGGGTTTTCGACCTCATCGCATCTCGCATCAATTCGGGAATGCCGGTGTACGGATCGTGTGCGGGAATGATCCTGATAGCAAATACCGTACTCGATGCCATTGACGGACAAGAGAGTTTCGGTGGTATCGACGCAGTCGTACGGAGAAATGCATTTGGACGCCAAGTTGATTCTTTTGAAGCTGATCTTCAGTTTGCAGGGATAACAGAGGCGCCACTGCGCGCCATTTTTATAAGAGCGCCATGGGTGGAATCAGTCGGTCCGGGAGTCAAAGTACTTGCTGAAGTTGATGGTCATCCTGTGGCAATTCGGCAAGGAAATCTCCTTGCTACGTCATTCCATCCGGAACTTACTGGAGATAACAGAGTTCATCGATATTTCGTAGATGCTGTTTGCAATGAGGCGTTAAAGGTGGGATCTCGTTAATGTCGGGCCATTCCAAATGGGCAACAATCAAAAGAAAGAAGGCCCTCATTGATTCAAAGCGATCAGCGGCTTTTGCGAAATACATCAAAGCGATAGAAGTTTCTGCACGAAATGGTGGCGCAGATCCTGCGGGAAATCCAACTCTCTATGACGCGATTCAAAAAGCAAAGAAGAACTCGGTGCCAAGTGACAATATTGAGAGAGCTCTGAAGCGGGCATCTGGTCACGATGAATCAAGTTCCAATTGGGAAACAATCATGTACGAGGGATACGGACCTGGGGGAGTCGCAATTCTGATTGAATGTCTCTCAGATAACCGCAATCGCGCAGCCTCAGAAGTTCGAGTTGCTGTTACGCGAAATGGGGGAACGATGGCGGATCCTGGTTCCGTCGCATACATGTTTAATCGCAAAGGCGTTGTGATTGTTAAGAAAATTCAAGGCAGTTCAACGTTGACCGAAGATCGCATATTGGAATGCGTATTAGATGTTGGTGCAGAAGAAGTAAACGATCTGGGTGAAAATTTTGAGATCGTTAGTGCAGCCACGGATTTGGTCGAGATCCGAACTGCATTACAAGCAGCCGGAATTGATTATGAATCAGCAGATGTGTCTTTCTTGCCATCGATGTTGATTCCCGTCGATGCTTCCCAAGCGAAAGTCATCTTTGAATTAATCGACGCAATTGAAGATTGCGATGATGTCCAGAATGTTTACGGCAATTTTGATGTTTCTGATGAAGTAATGGCGAGCCTTTCATAGGCCTAAATTCCTGCGCATTAGGCTTCGGATATGCGCGTTCTCGGAGTTGACCCAGGTCTAACGCGTTGCGGTATTGGGGTCGTTGAGCGACGTGGTCCTCGAAATCTAGTGATGATTGATTGTGGTGTGATTAGGACCGATACTGATGCAACTCTGGATCAAAGGCTCCTGCAATTGCATGATGAATTAAATAAGTGGATTACGAAATATCAACCAGATGTCATCGCAGTTGAGAGAGTTTTCTCTCAACTTAACGTTCGAACAGCGATGGCGACGGGTCAAGCCGCTGGAGTGGCACTTCTATTGGCTGCCCAATCAGGTGCTCCAATAGCGCTGCACACGCCAAGTGAAGTTAAAGCTGCAGTTTCTGGTTCAGGAAGAGCAGATAAAAGACAAGTTGCCGCAATGGTCACAAAGATTCTCCAACTAGATGCGCCACCAAAACCAGTAGATACAACGGATGCTCTTGCTCTTGCAATCTGTCATCATTGGCGTGGAGCTGGTTCGCGACGGATCGCAATAGCCGCCGCAAAAGAGCGCACTCGTCTGAAGAGTCTGAAAGCGAAGGTTAAGAAGTAGTAACCATGATTTCCCATCTCAGCGGTTCCATTATCGATGTGCGATTGAACCAATTAGTGATTGACGTTTCTGGAATCGGATACCAAGTTACAGTCGCTCCAGAACTTGCTGCTGAAAGTCGTGTAGGAGAGAAGATTTCATTGCATACTTCTTTAGTAGTGCGTGAAGATTCATGGACACTTTACGGATTTAGCAATGCCGATGCTAAGAGCCTTTTTGAGCAACTTCAATCTGTCACTGGAATTGGACCCAAAGTTGCCAGCGCACTCCTAGCTGTCTACGGTCCAGAAGAACTTCGCAC
>DAIOTH010000031.1:4514-9717 GCA_036752125.1 Candidatus Nanopelagicaceae bacterium
GACCCAAAGTTGCCAGCGCACTCCTAGCTGTCTACGGTCCAGAAGAACTTCGCACCGCGATTGCTTCGCAAGATAACGCTGCTTTGGAGCGAGTACCTGGTATTGGTAAGAAAGTTGCTTCGCGAATAATTCTCGAATTAAAGGAGAAATTTGGGGGCGGATACCGAAGCAAGAGTGCGCTCTCTGGACCATGGCGTACACAAGTCATTGGAGCGTTAACGGGTCTTGGATATTCTTCAAAAGAAGCGGAATCTGCATTGGATGATGTTTTGTCAGACTTTGGCCGTGCGCCGACAGAGGCTGATTTGCCTGAAATGCTCAAGCTTGCGCTGGCTCAATCACGGCGGAAAACATGAGTGACGAGGTAATGAACTCATCGATGTCTCCTGAAGACATCACCGCAGAGCAAGCGCTGCGCCCAACTTCGCTCCAAGAATTTGTAGGGCAGCAGCGCGTCAAAGATCAAGTAGATCTCTTGCTTCGTGCAGCTCGTGAGCGAGGAGCTCCATCGGATCACATTCTCTTATCAGGCCCGCCCGGTCTCGGAAAAACCACACTTGCAATGATCGTTGCAACTGAAATGCAAGCACCCATTCGAGTAACAAGTGGACCTGCAATTACACACGCTGGAGATTTAGCTTCCATACTTTCCTCTTTAGTAGAAGGTGAAATCCTCTTTCTAGATGAAATTCATCGCATGGCTCGCCCTGCAGAAGAAATGCTCTATATGGCGATGGAAGATTTTCGAGTCGATGTTGTTGTTGGCAAAGGCCCCGGTGCAACCGCAATCCCACTTAATCTTCCGCATTTCACTTTAGTTGGGGCTACAACAAGAGCTGGATTACTTCCTGGACCTTTGCGAGATCGTTTTGGATTCACTGCACATCTGGATTTTTACGATGAAAGTGATATCTCGCGGATTGTTGAACGTAGCGCTTCGCTACTCGACGTTGCAATCACAAATGAATCCATCAGTGAGTTAGGACGCCGTTCTCGTGGAACACCTCGTATTGCTAATCGATTATTACGACGAGTTCGCGATTACGCCCAAGTACATGGCAATGGTGCAATAGATATAGAAACAACACGATCTGCTTTAACAATGTATGAAGTTGATGAAATTGGACTGGATAGGCTCGACAAGTCCATCCTAAAAGCGTTGGTCGATCAGTTTGGTGGCGGTCCCGTAGGACTCAATACTCTTGCAATGGCCGTTGGTGAAGAACGGGAAACTGTTGAATCTGTCGCAGAGCCCTTCTTGGTGCGCAGTGGATTTATGGTGCGTTCACCTCGAGGTCGAGCAGCCACGGCATTGGCATGGAAGCATTTAGGCAAAACACCCCCTGCCCAGTCGCTTGGTCTTTTCGACAGTCCTGAGTTCCAGGCCTAGACTTTCGCCCCATGTCGGAAACAAATAGGGCTTACGCAAATAACCAACGTAAATCGGGTGCGGCAAAGAACGCACGTCCGCTTCGCACACTTTCGATTACGGTTCTGCTGACGGCAATTCTTTATGGAGTGGCCTTTGCAACGGGAGCTACCTCCATCAACCTCGGTCTTGATCTTCGTGGTGGCACAAGCGTCACCCTTCAGCCTCGTTTAGAAGCAGGTCAAGAAGGACAGGTAACAGCGGAAGCAATCGACCAAGCCGTCGCAATTATTCGCCAGCGTGTTAATTCGCTCGGTGTAGCTGAGGCTGAAGTTGCTGCGGAAGGCACAGGCACAAATCGCCAAATTGTTATCTCTGTTCCTGGCGAAACCGGTCGTCGCGTTGTGGAATTAGTTGGTCAAACTGCAGAATTAAGATTTAGACAAGTTTTGTTGGAAACAGGTGCTGTCCCAACTCCTGAAGATGACACTCTCCTACAAGGATCATCGCTCAGCCCTGAATTAGTAGCTGCATTTAAAGGTTTGGATTGCACCAAATCGGAATCAACTCTTGGCAGTGGAGGAGATGACGCGAACTCCGCAATCGTTACCTGCGATCGCAATGGATCTGCTCGTTACATTCTTGCTGCAGCGCAGGTTGTCGGCCGAGACATTAAAGGCGCGACTGCTGCATTAGATCAACAAAATGCAAGTGGCTGGTTCGTGTCACTCGACTTTACTGGTGATGGAACCAAGAAATTCGGAGCTCTCACTCAGAGTGTTGTCAATCTTCCTGCGCCTCAAAATCAAGTAGCTATTGTTCTTGATGGAGTAGTTGTATCCGCTCCTCGCATCAATGAAGCAATTCTTGGTGGAAGCGCGCAAATTACGGGAAGTTTTACCCAACTTGAGGCTCAAGATTTGGCCAATGTTTTGAAATACGGCTCTCTGCCTCTTGCTTTCGATCGCGGCGAAGTTCAACAAGTATCTCCAACACTTGGAAATGATCAACTTGTTGCTGGTCTTCTCGCTGGGGGACTTGGATTACTTCTGGTTGTCCTTTACTCACTTTTGTATTACCGAGCACTTGGTTCCGTCGTTATTGGTTCGCTACTACTGGCTGGACTCCATGTACTTATTGTTTGTTTGCTCTTAGGTAAATGGATTGGATTTACCCTTACCTTGGCGGGAATCGCCGGAGTAATTGTGGCGATTGGTATCACCGCTGACTCCTTTATTGTCTATTTTGAACGTATTCGAGATGAGATGCGAGATGGAAAACCACTTCGCGTCGCGGCAGAAACTGGTTGGCAGCGGGCTCGTCGAACCATCATTGTTGCGGACTTAGTTTCAGTGATCTCAGCAGTCGTTCTTTATATCGTCTCGGTAGGCAGCGTTCGTGGATTTGCCTTCACGCTTGGAATCACGACAGCAATTGACTTGATAGTCATCTTCTTCTTCACCAAGCCAATGGTGTCTCTGTTGGCGAAATTGAATTATTTCCAGAGCGGAGCATCGTGGTCGGGCGTTTCCCCTCGCAGCGTGGGCATGGCTTCAGCTTCAATCGAAGGAAAGGTTGCGTAAATCATGAAACTAACAGGTCTTGGTGGACGTCTCTATCGCGGTGAAACTTCGATTAACATTATTGGCGCTCGCAAAAAATGGTACGCACTCTCTGGAATTTTTGTAGCACTTTCAATTTTCTCATTAGGAGTTCAAGGCCTACATCTCGGTATTGAATTTAAAGGTGGATCTGCTTTCACAGTCACAACCACATCCGGAACGGTTGAGGAAGCGCGTGCAGTGGTTGGTTCTACTGGATACACCGGAAATACCATCGTTCAAACGATTGGTGATGACAAGATTCGGATTCAGACTGGAGTACTTGAGCCAGCGCAATCCAATGCTATTCAAGATGCTTTAGCTACAAAGTTTGGCGTAACTGTCGAGTCCATTGACACTCAGAACGTTGGACCTTCTTGGGGAGAAGAGATTTCAAAGAAGGCTTTCCAGGGGTTAATCGCCTTCCTTATTTGCATCATGATTTATTTGGCTCTTACTTTTGAGCCCAAGATGGCAGTTGCAGCTATTGTGGCGGTTATTCATGATGTGTTCATTACAGTTGGTATTTATGCACTCGTTGGATTTGAAGTCACGCCATCAACAGTCATCGGATTCTTAACCATTCTTGGATACTCTCTATACGACACAGTTGTTGTCTTCGACAAAGTTCGCGAGAACACCAGAGCGATCACAAGCACAGGAAAGATGACTTACGCGCAGGCCACCAATCTTGCAGTCAACCAGACTTTGGTTCGTTCGATGAACACCTCCCTTATTGCGTTACTTCCCGTCGCTGCGATTCTCTTTGTGGGAGCGGGTTTGCTAGGCGCCGGAACGCTAAAAGATTTAGCGCTCGCGCTCTTTATTGGCTTGATTGCAGGTACCTACTCATCGATCTTTATTGCTGCACCGATTTTGGCCAGCCTTCGCGAGCGTGAACCAGCAATCAAAGCTCTCAATCAGCGAGTAGCAGCACGGCAAGGTGGGAACGCATCGGTTGAAACCGTTGCGAGAACTCGCAAGAAGCGCCGCAAATAAAGCTCAAGTAGCCTAAGCGCATGAACGCGCTCATCACACCTGTTGTTCGTCGACTTCGTGATGCTAACAATGACGATGTTTCGATAGTTGAGCGTGCATTTACTGCCGCCGAAAGCGCGCATCGTGGGCAGCTACGCAAAAGTGGTGATCCTTATATAACTCATCCTGTAGCGGTCGCAGAAATCCTGGTTGATTTTGGATTGGATCCCGCCACAATTGCGGCAGCTCTTCTTCATGACACGGTTGAAGATACGACATACACCCCAGCGAAATTACGTGAAGACTTCGGAGATGAAGTTGCAAACCTCGTTGAAGGCGTCACCAAGCTTGATCGATTAACGTATGGCCCAACCGCAGAAGCAGAAACTGTTCGCAAAATGGTTGTTGCGATGGCGAAGGACATTCGCGTTCTAGTCATTAAGTTAGCTGATCGTCTACACAATGCGCGGACTTGGCAATTTGTTGAACCAGAAGCGTCAGCGCGTAAAGCTCGGGAAACTCTTGATATATACGCCCCTCTCGCACATCGCTTGGGAATGAACGCTGTTAAGTGGGAATTAGAGGATCTTTCCTTTAAATACATTGAACCGAAAAAATACGACGAAATCGAACGCTTGGTTATTGAACGAAACCCCTCCAGAGAAAAGCTTACAAACGATGTAATCGCTGTCGTTGAAGAGGACCTCACAGAAGAGGGCATCCAAGCAACCGTCACGGGTCGTCAGAAACACCTGTATAGCGTTTACCAAAAAATGGTGGTTCGCGGACGAGAGTTCAATGACATCTATGATCTTGTAGGAATTCGAGTTCTTGTGAATGATGTTCGAGATTGCTACGCAGTTCTTGGCGCGATTCACGCGCGCTGGAATCCGGTTCCAGGGCGTTTCAAGGATTACATTGCAATGCCAAAATTCAATCTGTATCAGTCGTTGCACACCACGGTGATTGGTCCAACAGGAAAAGCTGTAGAGATTCAAATACGAACGCACGATATGCATCGCCGCGCAGAATACGGAATTGCCGCACATTGGAAGTATAAGTTAGGCAATTCCGCAAGATCTGAAGATTCTCCGGACATGCTCTGGTTGAAGCAACTCCATGAATGGCAACAAGAAACCTCCGATGTCAGCGAGTTCCTAGACGCACTCCGCTTCGACTTACGTACACCTGAGGTTTTTGTTTTCACTCCAAAGGGGAGTGTGATTGCTCTGCCGGCTGGTTCAACACCGGTTGA
>DAIOTH010000032.1:0-9559 GCA_036752125.1 Candidatus Nanopelagicaceae bacterium
AACGAGCGATATCTGTCTTTGCAAGGTATTGCAAAATTCTGCGACGGCGACCTACAAGAAGCAATAGACCACGACGGTTGTGGTGATCATGCTGGTTTGTTTGTAGGTGCTCAGTTACTTGTTCAATTCTCTTTGAGAGAAGTGCAACCTGTGCTTCAGGGCTTCCTGTGTCTGATGCAGAGGCGCCAAACTTAGTGATGATTTCTTTCTTCTCGGCAGGTGTTAATGCCATGGTCTAACTTCCTTTACATCTTTCACGAGGGCCCTCGGTCTTACGCACGAGCGCACGATTTCTCGCTTGAGGGGTGAAATCTACCAGCGGGCCTTATATATCTAAAATCGAGAGGAAATCACGCGTGAGAATGAGTCAATTTTCGAGCTTCATCACAATCAATTTTCATCTGCGCTAACAAAGCTTCAAGACCATCAAACTTAATGGTGTCGCGTAAACGCCAACCAAATTCAACAGTTGCTTCTTGATCATACAAATCTAAATCATCGCGATCGAGCGCATATGCTTCAACTTGTCTGCCACGAACTCCATCAAATGTGGGGTTTGTTCCAATTGATATCGCAGCTGGCCACTTGTGGTTACCAACGCTTAACCAGCCCGCATATACGCCATCCGAAGGAATAGTTGCATCCACTCCTAATCCAATATTTGCGGTGGGATAACCAATCGTTCTTCCCCTCTTCTCGCCATGAATGACAGGACCGACAAGTTGGTGTGGCCGGGTTAGAAGTTGATTCGCGATTTCAATATTTCCCGCGCGTATTGCTTCCCGAATTCGTGTGGATGAAACTGTAATCTCACCTTGAGTTTGTAGCGGCATCGCCTTAACTTTAAAAGGCGCATTCTCCTGTAAGAATTTCACATTGCCAGCGGCTTTTGCGCCGAAGGTAAAGTTTTCACCAACAATGACGAGCTGTGGCTCAAAAATAGGAATGAGGACCTGATCAATAAACTCTTGTGGCAACAACTGAGAGAATTCTTCCGAGAATTTAATTACCGCAATTGTTGTGGCCCCATGGGTAGCTAATTGATGGACACGGTTCTTGATGGTCAATAACTTCGTTGGAGTGCGATCTGGAGCAAAGATTGCAGTTGGGTGAGGATCAAAAGTTATTGCAATGACGGGAAGGCCAGCTTTGATTCCCTCTTGCAGAATCGCTTGATGACCTTGGTGAACACCATCAAAGATTCCAATTGCAAGAGCAGCGCCATGAATAGGTGAGCCATGCCAAGTGATATCAGGAATAAATCTCATCAGGTGCATTCTTTCATGAATTAAAAACTGCGAGTGGCTGCGCGCCATACTCTCGATTTTCGAGAATTGCTGCCACTTCTCCATTGGGTCCTATAGCAACGCCGATTCCTGCAAAGTCAGATTTTGTGAGCGAACGTCCAAACGAGAGTTCTTGAATCTCTTGCAGATCAATATGGCGAATGGGCATTATTGAAGAAATACTCTCGGCTAGTGAGCGAATCTGAGGATTATCTAAGGCGCTGCAATCATTGAGAGTAAAGGGCGAAACTTCAGAACGTCGAAGCGCAATGAGATGTCCACCAACGCCAAGGGCTTCACCCAGATCGCGGGCGATAGAGCGAATATAAGTACCAGCTGAACATTCCACATCAATATCAATGTCAACGAAATCACTTTTTCTTATTTCAAGAATATTCAGAGAGTAGATCGTCACTTCGCGAGCTGGAATTTCGACTTCTTTTCCCTGACGGACCAGGTCATATGCTCGCTCGCCATCAATCTTAATTGCCGAAACTTTGCTGGGAACTTGCATGATTGTTCCTACTTGAAGAGCGAGAAGTTCCTTGATCTTATTTTCATCAACTGCGGCGACATCGTTGGAGGTGAGAATTTCACCTTCCTTGTCGTCCGTTGTTGTGGATTGGCCAAGGCGAATTGTTCCTAGATATCTTTTCTTGCCTTCGGTGATGTACTGCAGAAATTTTGTTCCGTTATTGATCCCCAGGACTAGAACTCCGGTAGCCATGGGATCAAGAGTTCCCGCATGACCTACCCGTTTGGTGCTTAATTTCTTGCGCAGCTGAGCAACAACATCATGGCTAGTGATGCCTGCAGGTTTATCAATGATGACAAACCCATGATTTGAAGTCATTCTGTTTCGCGAATACGTGGTGCCCGATAAGGGTCTACACCACTAATCGGTTGTGCGGTATCGCGAAGATGTGCGATCTCTTCATCATGCTTGCGTACTTGATCAAGAAGATCTTCAAAGTTACGCGCAGTTTCAGAGAGCGCATCAGCATAGAAAGCCAGAGTTGGCGTTATGCGAGTTCCAAGTTCTCGACCCACTTCGGTGCGTAATAGTCCTTTGGCACTCTCTAAAGCTTTAGCAGTATTTTCGCGAGCCTCATCATCACCAAGAACGGTATAGAAAATTGAAGCTTGCTGGAGATCTCCGGTTACTCGCACATCAGTAATCGTCACAAAGCCCAACCGTGGGTCTTTGACTTTCGATTCCAGCGCAGAAGCGACCACAACTTTGATGCGATCAGCTACCTTTGCAGCGCGATGCGAGTTTCCCATCTGTTATGCCCGCTTCTTCTCACGCATTTCAAATACTTCGAAGACATCTCCGATCCGTAGATCTTTGAAGGATCCGACGCCAATACCGCACTCAAATCCTTCGCGGACTTCAGTGGCATCATCTTTGAAGCGCTTAAGAGATTCAACGGTGAGGTTATCTCCGACAACAACTCCATCTCTAAGTACGCGGACCTTTGCGTTGCGCTTGATGATTCCTGTGGAAACCATCGAACCTGCAATTGTTCCGAACTTACTTGATTTGAAGATCTCTCGAACTTCAGCAGTACCGATTGTGGCTTCTTCATATTCAGGCTTAAGAAGTCCCTTGAGTGCAGCTTCAATCTCTTCAATCGCCTTATAGATGACTGAGTAGAAGCGAACTTCTACGCCCTCTTCGTCAGCGAAGATTGCAGTATGTGCTTCAGGCTTTACATTGAAACCAACAATGACAGCGCCCGATGCAGAAGCAAGAGTGACATCGCTCTTGGTAATTGCACCAACACCGCGGTGAATGACGCGTAGGTCGACTTCTGTTCCAACATCAAGTTGTACAAGTGCATCTTCAAGAGCTTCAACAGAGCCGCTTACATCGCCCTTCAAAATGAGATTAAGAGTTGTGACCTTAGATTTCTCGAGGAAGTCTTCCAAGGAAACTTTCTTACGAGCTTTAGCAAGTGCAGCATGTCGCTCTCCTGCTTGGCGCTTTTCTGCAATCTGACGAGCAGTGCGATCATCAGGAGCAACGATGAAACTATCACCAGCGCTTGGCACCGAAGTAAAACCAAGTACCTGTACCGGACGTGAAGGACCAGCAATTTCAACTGCATGTCCAAACTCATCCATCATGGCGCGGACACGACCAAATGCGCTTCCGGCAACAATCGCATCACCAACGCTGAGAGTTCCGCGTTGCACGAGAACCGTCGCAACAGGACCGCGGCCGCGATCGAGGTGGGCTTCGATGGCAACTCCTCGCGCATCATCATCATGAATTGCACGGAGATCAATCGCAGCATCAGCGGTGAGAAGAATTGATTCGATAAGTTGATCTATTCCAGTGCCCTTAGCCGCTGAGACATCAACAAAGAGGGTATCTCCACCATATTCTTCGGCGACCAAGTTGTACTCGGTGAGCTGTTGGCGAATCTTTCCTGGATTTGCGCCTTCTTTATCAACCTTATTTACTGCAACAACGATTGGAACGCTGGCAGCTTGGGCATGGTTCAGGGCTTCAATTGTTTGCGGCATCACGCCGTCATCAGCAGCGACAACAAGGACTGCGATATCGGTTACCTTCGCACCACGCGCACGCATTGCGGTAAATGCTTCGTGACCTGGGGTGTCGATAAAGGTAATTGCTCGGTTAATTCCATCATGATCATGATGAATTTGGTATGCACCGATGTGCTGTGTGATTCCGCCAGCTTCTCCTTTGACCACTTCAGTCTGGCGAATTGCATCAAGAAGACGAGTCTTACCGTGATCCACGTGACCCATAACAGTCACAACTGGAGGACGGATACTTAGTTCATCTGGATTAACTTCAGAGAGTTCTTCTTCAAGATTGATATCAAACTCTTCCAAAATCTCACGATCTTCATCCTCTGGCGAAACAACAGTGATCTTGTAGCCAAACTCGCTACCGAGTACATGGAGAGTATCTTCATCAACAGATTGCGTTGCGGTAACCATTTCGCCGAGATGGAAGAGAACTGAAACAAGTGCTGCGGGATCTGCACCAATTTTTTCCGCGAAATCCGCCAGCGAAGCGCCGCGACGTAACTTAACTGGAGTATTTCCATCACCGCGTGGAACAACTGCGCCACCAAGTGTGGGAGCTTGCATATTGTCGATCTCTTCACGACGAGTTTTCTTACTCTTGTAATTCTTTTTCTTTCCGGCATTTTTACCGAATGCGCCGCCTGCGCCAGGACGTTGACCTGGTCTTCCAGGTGCAAAACCACCACCTGGTTTACCGCCAGTTCCGCCAGGACGTTGTGGTCCACCTTGTGTGCGATAAGGAGATGATGAAGGTGCGCCACCAAATCTTCCGCCACCTTGACCACCTTGTGATCCGCCGCCAGGTCGTTGTGAACCATCAGGGCGTTGTTGTGGTCGCGCAGCAAATCCAGGACGTACAGAACCAGGACGAGGTCCTGCCATATTTCCGCCACCCATATTTCCGCGAGGTCCACCGGGACGAGATGGTGCGCCAGTTCCAGCTCCACCAACACCTTGCGGACGTGGTGGACGTGGACCACCACCGGAAGTTCCAAATGGATTATTTCCAGGACGCGCTTGTGGTCGTGGTGGACGTGGTGCGTTTGGAGTTCCAAATGGATTATTGCCGGGTTTGCCACCAGCACTGTTGCCAGGACGTTGTGGAATTGGAGTAGGAATATTTGTTGGTCGAGCAGGAGGAGTTGGTGGAATTTGCGCTGCTGGAGGTGTTACAGGTTTTGAAACTGTTGGCGCGGCGGGAGTTTCTGGAATTGCCGGAGTTTCAACTGCGGCTTCTTCGGGAGATTTCGCTGCAGCCGCTTTTTTCGGTGCCGCTTTCTTAGCTGGAGCTTTCTTTGCGGGTTTCTCTTCAGCAGGTTTTGCTACCGGCGGAAATTTTTCGAGGAACTTTCGAACTACAGGTGGTTCGACTGTAGAAGATGCAGAGCGAACAAATTCGCCCATCTCTTGGAGTTTCGCAAGGACATCCTTGCTATCCATTCCTACATCTTTTGCTAATTCGTAAACGCGGACCTTTGCCACTTTTCTCCTTTTGTGGCCCCACGTTTACTTATAAAACGCGAAGCCTAAATTGACCTACTCATGATTGTGTGATGCTCATTTGAGTGCCACTTTGAGTGCCATTGTCTTAGACCTAGCTTTCGCTTTTAACTTTGAGAGGGAAATCCTCACTCCGCAACCATACCTCTAGAGGCTTATTTCACGAAACTTCGGGGGTATCTACTGCGGGAGCGCCATCAGAATGTATATCGATACGCCAACCAGTGAGGCGGGCGGCAAGGCGAGCGTTCTGACCGTCTTTGCCTATCGCTAAAGAGAGTTGGTAGTCGGGCACCACAACTTTTGCAGAACGCGTATCAATATTTACTACTTCTACTTTTGAAACGCGCGCTGGAGCAAGTGCATTACCAACATATTCAGCTGGATCTTCCGACCAATCAACAATATCTATTTTCTCGCCATGAAGTTCATCCATGACCGCTCGCGCACGTGCACCCATCGGACCAATCAGCGCACCTTTAGGACTAACGCCTGCGCGGTGTGCTCGGACTGCAATCTTGGTGCGATGACCAGCTTCGCGGGCAACTCCCATAATTTCAACAACGCGATCGCGAATTTCAGGAACTTCTAGCGCAAAGAGTTGTTTAACTAAAGCGGGATGGCTTCGAGAAAGGAGAACTTCAGGGCCTTTCTGCCCTTGTTTTACTTCAACAACAAAGCATTTAATACGATCACCGTGATTATAAATCTCACCCGGAACTTGCTCATGAGGAGGAATTTTTCCTTCCACACGGCCTAAATCAATATAGACCATGCGATGGTCTCTACCTTGTTGGATTACGCCGGAAACAATATCGCCAACAGATGCGCTGAACTCTCCAACAATTTCAAGATCTTTAGATTCGCGCATCTTCTCTTTAATGATTTTGCGCGCAGTTGAAGACGCAATTCTAGAGAATCCAGCTGGCTCATCAGTGATCTCATCAATTTTCTCACCATCTGGCCCAAAGACTGGAATTAATATTTTGATTTCACCGGTTACTCGATCTAGTTTGGCATGAGCAAATGGCTTTGCGCCTTCCATTTCATTATATGCAGTCTTAACCGCAATTTCGATGGCAGTTATAAGCCGATCAAGTGGAATATCGCGATCAATCGTGAGAGCTTCGAGAACTTTCATATCTACGTTCATAGCTACTTCACTTCCTTGCGATTAAATTCAACTTCAATCTGGGCACGAGAGATATCTTTTAAAAGAAGTTCGCTCTCTTTGCCTTTTACTTCAAGAGTGACTTTTTCATCAGTAATCGCCGAAATTCGACCAATATATTTCTCGCCAACCTTGGGGGTTATCTTCACCAAACGCCCGATGTTCTTTCTCCAATGGCGCTCAAGAGTTAAAGGGCGATCTATGCCTGGCGTCGTTACTTCAAGAGTAAAAGGCATCTCCCCCATCTGTGAGTAATTGTCGAGAATTGCCGAAACCTCTTTAGAGACAACAGTGACTTCATCAAGGGAAGGATTTTTATCCTCACGGTCAACAACAACAGAGACCAATCTTCGTTTACCGATGGGAGTGACTGCGATTTCTTCTAATACAAAACCTGCTTGTGTGACGACAGGAGTGAGTAATTCAGTGAGGTTATTAACGAGTGACATATTCGACCTACTTATTTAGTTGTTGTTTAGTTGTGGGAGCGCAGGATACCCGAGAAATTATCCTCTTAGGAAGGTGTCATATGCCAGGCGGAGAATGAGAAGAGTTGTGACCACGAGAAATACTTTTCTAATGAGAGCTGATCCGCCTTTGAGCGCCCAGCGAGCTCCAAGAAATCCCCCCATTACATTTCCTATCGCCATCGTTAAACCTAGAACCCAGAGAATCTTTCCATTTAATCCGAACACCAAGATTGCACCAAGGTTAGTTGCGAGATTTACAATTTTGGCAGTGACCGAGGCTTGCAGAAATGCAAAACCAAGGAGCGCGACCAAAATCAACATCAAAAAAGATCCAGTTCCCGGACCAAAGATTCCATCATAGAAACCGATCACTAAACCAGCGAGCGCTCCCATGCCGACTTGATGGCGACGTGCAAAGCGAAAGTTTTCGACTAAACCTAATTCCTTCTTCCTCCAGGTATACAAGGCAACAACAATAAGCATGAAAAGAATGATGGGCTTAAATGCTTCCTTAGGGATTTTTGTTGCGACGCTCGCACCTAATCCAGAACCAATAAATGCAGGTACCGCCATAACAAAAGCCAACTTAAAGTCGGGCTTTACTTTTCTTAGATATGAAGCAGTAGCGCCAAGAGTTCCCAGAAAAGATGGCAATTTATTGGTTCCTAATAAGAGCGAGGGCGCAGTATTTGGCATTGAGATGAGGAGTGAAGGGAGTTGAATCAATCCCCCGCCGCCCGCAATGGAGTCAACAAAGCCCGCAAAACCTGAAGCTAACACTAGAAAAATAATTACTTCGAGTGAGATCTCCACGTCAGAAATTTAGCCAATGAGCTTCACAAGATGTGAAACTACGTCACCAACAGGAAGTTCTGACTTCTCGTTAGATTTACGGATACGAAATTCCACTTTTCCATCTTGAAGACCCTTGCCGACAATCACTATGTAAGGATTTCCGATTAGTTCGGCATCTTTAAATTTCACTCCTGGGCTTGAGTCACGACGATCATCAAGCATGACGGAAATTCCTTTGTTTTCTAGTTCTATTGCAATCTTTTCTGCAACGCTAAAAGGTTCATCGTCTTTGCCAGTTGCAACAATATGAACCTTCGCTGGCGCTATCTCTTCAGGCCAGACAATTCCGATTTCATCATGGGATTGCTCGACAATGGCTGCGACTGCACGTGATACGCCTATCCCGTAAGAGCCCATGGTTACGACGCGTGATTTACCTTCTTTATCAAGAACAGTGAGATCAAGAGCCTCAGCGTATTTGCGACCAAGTTGGAATATATGTCCGATTTCCACCGCACGATCAATGATGACCGCCGTTGAACATGATGGACAAGAATCTCCTTCGCGGACTTCAGCTGCCTCAATAAATCCATCTACATTGAAATCACGTCCATGCGTTACATAACGCATGTGCTTATTCTTCTGATTTGCGCCAGTGACCCAATGTGAACCAAGTTGTATACGAGGATCGGCATAAAGTTTAAGTCCAAATTTCTTAGCATCTTGTGGGCCAACATAACCCTTCACAAGTTCAGGCCGTTTTGCAAAATCAGCATCTTCAAATAAACGCAGATCCTTTACACCGATTAAATTAGCTTCGACACGCTTTAAATCTACTTCGCGATCGCCAGGCACTAATACTGAGATGGGATGGCCATCGGCCATCAGCAGAACATTCTTTAAAGTATCACTGGCAGAAATTCCAGCGGAGTACTTACTATTCATGACCTCAACCAAGGTATCAATAGTGGGAGTGTCCGGGGTATCGAGAATTTCCATCGCAGGTGGGTTACCAAAGTCTTTGTTCTCAATCTTTGTTGTCATCGCTTCAACATTTGCGGCATATCCACACTTAGGACAGAGAACGTAGGTATCTTCACCAGTACTACATGGCGCAAGGAACTCTTCAGATTTTGAACCGCCCATCGCTCCTGACATTGCAGAAACGATATTAAATTTCAAACCAAGGCGATTAAAAGTGGTGATGTAAGCGTCGCGATGCTTTTGATAGGAATCTTCAAGCCCAGCTTCATCAAGATCGAAAGAGTACGAATCTTTCATCACAAATTCCCTACCTCGGATAATTCCGCTGCGGGGGCGAGCTTCATCTCGATATTTAGTTTGAATTTGATAGATAGACAGTGGCAAGTCCTTGTATGAGGAGTACTCGCCTTTCACCATCAAGGTAAACATTTCCTCATGAGTTGGGCCTAATAAATAGTCGCTGCCTTTTCTATCCTGCAACCTAAATAGCGCTGGACCATATTCTTCCCAGCGGTTTGTCTTCTCATAAGGATCTTTAGGCAGAAGTGCAGGAAAGTGCACTTCTTGGAAACCTGCACGATCCATCTCTTCACGGATAACGCGTTCTACATTACGTAGCGCAATTACTCCAAGTGGAAGCCAGGAAAAGATTCCTGCGGCAATAGGGCGCACATAGCCTGCGCGAACTAAAAGTTTGTGGCTTGCAACTGAGGCATCTGATGGGTCATCTCGCAAGGTGCGTAGAAAGAGAGATGACATCCGCAACATGCGGCGTAGCCTAGCGAATT
>DAIOTH010000033.1:0-8612 GCA_036752125.1 Candidatus Nanopelagicaceae bacterium
AAAGGATTGCCAACTAACTCATGAGAAACTTCAAATTCAAGCGTTCTCTAACGCTCGTAGCGGCATCATCACTGCTGTCACTCACCGTTGTTTCCATTCCAACGGCAGCGCAAGCTAACCCAGTTTGTACAACTGCAAACTTCGTTACAACATGCGTTGGTGCCACAACTGATACCGCTCCATACTCAATGATGGTTCCGGCAAACTTCAATGGAACTGTTTATCTCTATTCACATGGCTACCGTCCAAATGTTCCAGTTCCTGCTGGAATCCCTGGTTACGGTGGATACACAGTCACCAACACACCACAACCTGGTCCAAACGCGACCGTCATTGGCGCCCTTTTGGCTAAAGGTTATGGAGTAGTTGGATCGGGCTTTGCGCGTCAAGGTTGGAATGCAGATTCTGCAATCAAAACCAACGTTGAATTAGTAGGAATCTTCAAGAAGCAGTTCACCAAGACAACAAAAGTTGTTACATGGGGCGAATCTCTTGGAGGTTTCATCACACAAGCTCTCGCAGAAAAGCACCCTGATCTCTTTAGCGCTGCTGCACCTTTGTGTATGGCAAGCGATATCACTCCATTGATGACAATGGCGGGAGATGCGCTGTGGGGAATCAAGACATTCTTTGATCCCACAATCAAGGGTGGAAGTTATTCTGCCGGCGCAGCTGGTTATGCCGAAGCAATGGGTGACCTCGTAAAGGTCTTCACGGTTATAGGTTCTCTTCAGGCTGCATTCGCTGCAAACCCAAGCACTCCTGCTTGGCCAGCAACTTCAAAAGTTCCTGATGCAATCAAAGCAATTCCTTCACGAAGCGCTCTAGTTTTGGTCGCTTTGATGGCTGGAATTCCGATGCAGTCAGCGCACTTTGATTCAACTTCAGCACCTCCAGGATTGCCTGCATCGAACGCACTCTCGTTCCAGCTTGCAATTAACCCAGCCTTTGCTGCTCTCGAGAACGTCGCAAACGCAGCAGCACTTGCTGTTCTTGCAACGCATGATCTAGAACTTCAAGCTGGTGGAGCTGTCTTTGATAACACAGCAACTGATTACTCAGCACGAGTTGCTGATGAGCAGTTTGCATGGAGCTCAGCGCTCTCAGGTGTTTCTGGAACACAAGGACTTCTCAGTGTTCTAGCTGCATCTCCACGCGCGAAGGCAAATCCTGCCGCTGTTGAAAAGATGAAGGCTCTTGCTTCTCACTCTGGAAAGGTTGAGATTCCAACAATTCTCTTCACTGGAGTAGCAGACCCCGTCACAACTGCTGGAAATCAACAATCAGTCGTTGATAAGTATGCGACTTATTGGGCAGAAAAATGGGCGACTGCAAAGAAAGCTGGAGAGCGCAAGCGTCCAGCCAACAACCAGCTCGTTCTTTGGAATCTAACTCCAGAGAAGTACACCAAGTACACAGCAGCTGGTGCGCCAGATACTTCGGTTCCAGCCGCAACTGGTACCAACCACTGTAACTTCACCACTTCACAGTACTTAGCAATTGCAGATCTCCTTGCTTATGCTGCTGATAATGGAAAGAACATGTCAGGTGGAGCGCTACTCACCAAACTTCGTAAGGCAGGAAATATGACTTACGATCGCGGATATAGCGCACCAAAGATGAAGTACTACGGTAATTAATCTGTAGTAATTCCAAAAAGTAGTAAAGAAAGGGCTCGGGCCATCCGAGCCCTTTCTCATTTTTGAAGTAAATGTTCACGAAACGTTAGCCAACAAGCATTGGAATAACCTTCTCCAGCAGTTACTCTCTCATGCATGGCCAGCGTTGCGGAACGACGGAGAATTGCTCGCCTGGTTCACCGTTTTGGTTTTGGCCCCAAACCGGGAGAGTTTGCAACCCTTGTCTCTCAAGGTTTTGATGCAGCTGCAAATAAGTATTTGGTTTCACCATCGAGCGATGCTTTTGCAGACTCGCAACCTGAGCCCGTAGTAAGTGATCAAGGCCCACGGCCGGCTCCCAATAGTTCGGCAGTTGTTACATATGCAACTGAAAAAAGAGCGCAACTTTCTTCATTAACGCTCTGGTGGCTCGATCGAATGGTTCTTTCAGAACACTCTCTTCGCGAGCGCATGACTTGGTTTTGGCATGGCCATTGGGCAACGTCGTATCAAAAAGTTGATGATGCACTTCCAATGTTCTTACAGAATCTAACTCTTCGCGCATTTTCGCTCGGAAACTTTAAAACTATGTCGCAAGCTATGGTCAATGATGGCGCTCTTATTTTCTGGCTTGATGGCCAGACAAATACCATCAAGGCGCCCAATGAAAATCTCTCTCGAGAGTTAATGGAATTATTTATCTTGGGGGTCAATAGATATACCGAAAGTGATGTACGAGAGACAGCAAAAGCCCTAACGGGATATAGAGTCAACAAGACAAGTGGAGCTGTGACATTTTTGCCTAGACAGCACTTCAGCGGAACCATTAATTTTCTTGGAACTTCTGGTTCTTTCGACGGCAATTCACTCTGTGAATACTTGGTTAGCCGAAACGACTGCGCACTCTTCATTTCAGAGCGGATGTGGTACCGCTTCATTTCAAGCACCAATCCTTTTCAGGATCAAGGCTTAACACAGTCGTTTGCGCAACGTGATATTTCAAAGTTAGTTCAAGCACTTGGTCGTCATCCCGCGCTCGATGACCCTGCGAATTCCATGGTGAAAAGCCCAATCGACTGGTTTATTTCGGTATGTAGAGCGCTGGAGATAACTCCATCAAAGTTTTCAAATACAGCGTTGCTCCGCAGATATCTCGACAATCTTGGACAAGTTCCTTTCTTTCCACCCAATGTAGGAGGTTGGCCAGCTGATCAGGCATGGCTCTCATCTTCTTCTGCGCAATACCGCATCCAATTTGCAACGGCACTTTTGAAAGAGGCGAATCTAAATCTAATTTCTGCAACTCCTGCCGCACAGAGGATTGCTGCACTTGCCGATTTGCTGGGGATAGCCGCTTGGAGTCAACGCACCGAACTTGCATTAAAAGGAGCTATCAAAGATCCTCAACGATTAACTTTGTTGGCAATTTGTTCTCCAGAATATGTTGTGAGTGCATAGGGGAGTCATGGACACAATAACCCGTAGACAATTTCTCAAAGCGACTGGCGCAGGAGCCCTAGGTGCAGCTGCGACATCGCTGACCTTTGAAGATATCGCCAATGCTGCAATTACTCGACCATTACCGCTTAACACACCAATTCTTGTTGTAGTAACTCTGTATGGTGGAAACGATGGGCTTAATACCGTGGTACCAGCGAGAGATCCTTTGTATCGCTCACTACGACCAGGAATTGCTTATAGCGAAAGTGAAGTACTTCCACTCTCCGAAGGTCTTTTTCTCAATGGATCAATGACGGGATTACATTCATTATGGAATAAGAATCAAGTTGCAATTGTCCGTGGCGTTGGATATCCAAATTCAGATCGTTCGCACTTTACTTCTATGGCGATTTGGCAATCAGGGCTTCTTGGCGCTGCAAAGACTGGCTGGTTAGGCAGATGGGTAGAGACGCAACCACAAGATCCGTTGTTGGCAATTAGTCTTGGATCAGTACTTCCACCACTGCTTGCTGGAACGAAACGTTCCGGATCAGTTCTGCCACTTGGTGGTCTAAAAGTTCCAACTGGATCTCTCGCTAGTGATTGCATCAAACTTTCTATCGAAAGCAAGAGCGATAATCTTCTTCAATCGATGGCCGCCCAAAGTATGCGAGATCTCTTCACGGTCTCTGGAGATATCACTCCCATTCTGAAGGCTCCTGCGCCCACCGCTCCAGATTTACCGACAGCTATTGGCGGCAATGCAGGAGGAGATACAAACCTCACTCAACAACTAGATATTGTTGCAAAACTAGTTGCAGCAGGTTCACCAACTCGCGTCTGGTCGGTCTCACTCGGAGGATTTGATACTCACGCTAATGAAAAAGGCGCACAATCAATACTTTTGGGAGTTGTATCGCAAGGAATCTCGAAGTTCATGTCTCAGATGCGTAATACAAATCGAGGAAATGATGTCGTAGTTCTGGTGTACAGCGAATTTGGACGTCGTGTGAAAGCGAATGCATCAGAGGGAACAGATCATGGAACATCAGGTCCAGTATTTGTACTAGGTTCACGGATCAAAGGTGGTCTCTATGGAGAGCAACCATCACTGTCGAATTTGAAGAATGATGATTTAGCTGTCACAACCGACTTCCGAGATATCTATGCCACTCTCCTTGAAAAAGTGTTGAGTACCCCAGCAGAGCGAATTCTTGGAAATTGGAAAGGCCGCACGCCCCTTTTCAACTAGCTATTAGATAGTGGGTACGATTCCTGCGTGTTAATTGAATCGGTCGAGGCGATGCGTGATCTTGGCGCAAAACTTGCATCTCAACTCCGACCTGGTGACATTATTGTTTTGCGTGGAAATCTCGGCGCTGGCAAGACTGCTTTCACTCAAGGTATTGGTCGCCAACTTGGAATCAGTGATGTAACTTCGCCAACCTTTGTTATCTCACGAACGCATAAAGCCAAAGTTCCACTAATCCATGTTGATGCTTACCGTTTACTAGGAAGCGCTGCACAGAGTTTTGAAATTGATGACCTGGATCTACAAACCGCCCGCGAGAGCGCAATCACCGTTATTGAGTGGGGAGAAGAAGTCGCCACGCGCCTGAATGAAGATTATTTGCTGGTAGATATTGCATTTGGAGATAAGGAAGACGAGCGCATAGTGGAATTTCAGGGAAGAGGCCAGCGCTGGGAAGGATTCAGTCTATGAATTCTCTCGTGATAGATACCTCTACCAATCGCACTTCGGTCGGTCTGTTCTCGGGTAACGAGCTGATTTATAGCGGCTTTCATGATGGTGCGACCGCTCATGCTGAAGCGCTTCCGAGATTAGTTTCTGAAGCGCTTAAGGTTTCGAACGATATTGATCAAGTTGTCGTAGGGATGGGTCCAGGTCCTTTTACAGGGTTGCGAGTGGGAATAGTTTTTGCCCAAACTTTTGCTGCTGCGCGAAACATTCAATGGCGCGGAGCTTGTTCACTCGATGCCATCGATATTGATTCTGATTTATATATCGTCACGACCGATGCCCGACGTAAAGAGGTTTATTGGGCGAAGTTTGAGAATGGAATTCGCATTTCTGGTCCTCACGTTGATCAGCCTTTAAAGGTCGCCGAAATTGAAGGGAAGAAATTTGGTTTTGGATTCACTGAAAACCTTTATCCTTCCATGGCGTTACTTCTTGCAAAGTCCATTACTTCACCCGTGAGTGAACCGATGTACTTGCGCCGCCCTGACGCAGTCCCCACGAGTGAGCGTCCATGATTACCTATCGCGAGATGATTGCACTTGATATTCCAGTATTGGTTGGGATGGAGAAAGAAATTTACCCAGAGAGTCCTTGGAGCGCGGCCCAATTTCGTGAAGAGTTAGCGGGTGTTCCGAAAACTAGAAAGTATGTCGTCGCAACTCAGGACAATGAAATTATTGGTTACGGAGGAGCAGCAATTGCAGGAGATGTTGTAGATATTCATACTCTCACTGTTATTCCAAAATTTCGTCGACAAGGCATCGCAACGCAAATGCTGCAACAACTAGAAAATTGGGCAACATCCAAAGGAATCTCCACTTTTATGCTCGAAATGCGTGAAGGAAACCTGGAAGCCCAGCCTTTATATGAAAAGTATGGCTACTCCGTCATTTCGCGACGCGATAACTATTACTCACCTGGTATCCATGCCCTCATCATGCGGAAAGAGGCTGGAAAATGAGCTTTCCGTTAGTGCTTGGAATTGAGACATCATGCGATGAAACCGCTGTTGGAATCGTCCATGGTCGCGAGCTTCTCGCCAATGTCATCGCATCGAGCGTGGAGGAGCATGCGCGCTTTGGTGGTGTCGTGCCTGAAGTTGCATCACGTGCGCACTTAGAGGCGATGCAACCTGCGATTGCTCGAGCGCTAAAAGATAGCGGAGTTCAGTTGAAGGATCTGGATGCAATTGCCGTGACGGCAGGTCCTGGATTAGTGGGAGCACTATTAGTTGGGGTTTCTGCTGCCAATGCTTTAGCGCTGGCTCTTGGTAAACCTTTATACGGAGTCAATCACTTAGCATCACATGTTGCAGTCGATGTATTGACTCATGATCAAGAAGTGCGCCCCACAATTGCATTGCTTGTAAGCGGTGGTCACTCATCAATTCTTCAAGTCAATGACATCACTGGTGATATCACCTCCCTAGGACAGACAGTCGATGATGCTGCAGGAGAAGCTTTTGACAAAATCGCACGGCTATTGAATTTAGGTTTTCCTGGTGGGCCTCTGATTGATAAAGATGCGCGAAGTGGAAATGAGTTAGCAATTAATTTTCCGCGAGGTTTAACGCAAGCAAAAGATATGGAAGAGCATAAATTTGACTTCTCTTTTTCGGGACTGAAAACCGCAGTCTCGCGATACCTCCAAGCAACTCCTGAATATGTGCGCGCTGATGTTTCGGCATCATTCCAAGAAGCAGTTGTTGATGTGTTACTTCAGAAATCCATTAAGGCATGTAAAGAGACTGGAATAGATTCGCTGGTGATCGCTGGGGGAGTTGCTGCAAATTCTCGTCTCCGTGCTGTCGCCCAAGAGAGATGTGCCGCAGCAAGGGTTGAACTTCGCACTCCACCGCCGGCGCTCTGTACCGACAATGGCGCCATGGTTGCGGCCCTGGGTTCACTCGCCATTTCGGCTGGCCGCCCCGCCTCCTCCTTGGGCATCGAAGCCGCCTCAGCCATCAGCCCGTCGGTCCCCATCTGGGCTTAGCTTCGGATTTGAGAACGGGAATAGTCGCCCGTAGGCTAGGCGTTAGCACTCGCCAGACGAGAGTGATAAATCGTCTGAACCCTTAGTTCGCAAGTAACTCAATGAAGAAGGAGCTACAACGATGGCCATTGCCATTAAGCCACTTGAAGATCGCATCGTAATCAAGATCAACGAGGCAGAAGAGAAGACCGCATCTGGTCTTGTCATTCCAGATACCGCAAAAGAGAAGCCACAAGAAGGCACCGTTGTTGCCGTAGGCCCAGGACGTTTTGATGATGGAGTTCGCGTGCCAATGGATATCAAGGTTGGCGATGTCGTCCTTTATAGCAAGTACGGCGGAACTGAAATCAAGCACGGTGGCGAGGAATATTTAGTTCTCTCTGCACGTGACATCCTCGCAGTCATCGCAAAGTAAAAGAGACGATAACTCAACATGGGTAAATCACTTCAATTCGACGAGAACGCTCGTCGCGGTATGGAGCGTGGAGTCAATATCCTCGCCGATACCGTCAAAGTAACTCTCGGCCCTAAGGGTCGTAACGTTGTTATTGGAAAATCTTTTGGTGCACCGCTCATTACAAATGATGGCGTCACTATCGCAAAAGAAATCGAACTTGCAGATCCAGCCGAGAACATGGGCGCGCAACTTGTAAAGCAAGTTGCTGAAAAGACCAATGATGTTGCCGGTGATGGAACAACTACTGCAACAGTTCTTGCTCAAGCGATGGTTAAAGAAGGTCTACGTAACCTTGCAGCCGGCGCTCAACCAATGGGCATCAAAGCTGGTATCGAAGCTGCAGTCGCATCTGTTGTCGACAAGCTTCGCGCCAACTCCACAAAGATCTCCGGCAAAGAGCAGATTGCAGATGTTGCAACGATCTCTGCCCAAGATCGCGTGATTGGTGACCTCATTGCTGAAGCCATGGATAAGGTCGGCAAAGATGGCGTAATTACCGTTGAAGAGTCTTCAACAACTGGCCTTGAACTCGAATTCACTGAAGGTATGCAGTTCGATAAAGGTTATATCTCGCCTTATTTCGTTACTGATCAAGACCGTATGGAAGCCATCCTTGAGGATGCTTTTGTCTTGATTTCAGCTGGAAAAATCTCGGCTTTGGGTGATCTGCTCCCAATTCTTGAGCAGGTCGCAAAAGCTGGAAAGCCACTTCTCATCATCGCCGAAGATGTCGAAGGCGAAGCGCTTTCAACTCTGGTTGTAAACCGTATGCGTGGAGTATTTACCTCAGCTGCAGTAAAGGCGCCAGGCTTTGGAGATCGTCGCAAAGCGATGCTCCAAGATATGGCAGTCCTTACCGGTGGCCAGGTAATCTCAAGCGAAGTTGGTCTTAAGCTTGATCAGATCTCACTCGACATGTTGGGCCGCGCTCGTCGCGTTGTGATTACAAAAGATCACACCACCATTGTTGATGGAGCAGGCAACAAGAAAGATGTGGAAGGCCGAATTGGCGAACTACGTCGCGAGATCGAAGCTGCAGATTCTGATTGGGATCGTGAAAAGCTACAAGAGCGTCTAGCAAAACTCTCTGGTGGTGTATGCGTTATTAAAGTTGGCGCACATACCGAAGTTGAATTGAAAGAGAAGAAGCACCGTCTTGAAGATGCAATCTCTGCAACTCGCGCTGCGGTCGAAGAAGGAATTGTTGTCGGTGGCGGTGCAGCTCTTGTGCACGCAGCAACAGTTCTTGATGGCGATCTTGGATATGAAGGCGATGCAGCTGTCGGTGTTCGACTCGTTGCAAAAGCTTGCCAAGAGCCACTTCGTTGGATCGCAGAAAATG
>DAIOTH010000034.1:163-8508 GCA_036752125.1 Candidatus Nanopelagicaceae bacterium
TTGGACCACTTCCGACGAGGTAAGAAATTGATCTCTCTTTCACACTTCCAGAAGCAGATGTCACAGTCACCGTAACAGTACCTATAGTTGCAGGAGTAAAAGTGAAGGTGACTGGAGTACCACCTTGAGTATTGAAGGTCAGTGGAGATGAAGCATCGGTATTGTCAGAATTCTTAAATACGACGGAGAAATCCCAATTTGCATTTCCATTTCCTAGAATCGTAAAGGACCCTGATTCGACATTGACTAAACCGCCAGACGGTCCAGAAAATTGAAATTCGGCTGCTTGACTCGGTGTAGGAGCTAAAACTCCTAAGCCAAGCGCAGCCAATGCAAAGGAAAGTAAAATTGCAATTTTCTTCTGCTTCTTCCATGTTGCTTGATACATACACACTCCCGCTCAATTGGTAATTCGAGAACGGAAGATTTCACAAATATCTAATGCATTTTCACTAATGTCCGAACAATGTTTGAACAACAATTAATGTGAGAAATTCTTAACTAGTCATTGACGACAATTAGACTGAATTGACCTATTGACCATTCAAAATCCGATTTACACTTTCACCACAATTCCCCAAGTGAATGGAAAATAAATGCTTTATCGCCAACTCGCAGAGGTCAGCACATATGTGACGGACCCAAGCCATAAGTTCTCCGATGTACTCCAAATGCTCTGCATCAAGGCGCTATCTCCATTTCAAACTGATGCGCTGCTTTACACAGAAATTGATCAGAATGGCCATGCAATTCCACATACATCTTTTGGCATCGAGATCACCGACAAGAATGGCGAGCGGCCGACTTTCACTATCTCAGAGCGCACGCCCTTTACTGACGCAATACGTGAGAACCGCATCATTTGGATTGATTCCTTGCCGACGTGGCCGAAGCAATATACGAGAATGGCAAACCTACAATTGCCGAAGAATCTCAAGACAATTATCTGCTGCCCTATCGATGTGGATGGCCTGCCGATAGGAAGTCTTACTGCTTTTTCTCATGCCAAACTTGAATTTGAAGAGGCAACTGCACAATATCTCGAAGCTATCTCACTCATACTCTCCAATGCGATTTACAATCAATCACAGTCGCGAAGAAAGAGTGGCCGAGATCGCGAAGACTCGAGCCGGTCTGAAACCTTCACATTTGATCCATCTGAGTATGAAAAACCACTTACGGAAAGACAGAACCTCATTCTTAAACTTATTGCTGAAGGTAGAACCAACGCAGCAATTGCAGATGTCCTAGGCTATTCGGAATCACTTATTAGACAGGAAACCATTAAAATTTACGCAAAACTTGGTTGCTCAGGAAGAAACGAAGCTGCCCAGATCTATAACAGAATGCACTCCCAAAACGCATCTGTTGCGGTATAGAAAAAGGCGCTGAATTCCCCTCGAAATCCAGCGCCAGTCTTCTTCTATTTAGTTAAATTGTTGGGTAAATCAGAACCGATACTTTACGATCCTTGAGATTGACAACTCCATCTCTCGAAGTTGAGAGGTATTCACCCATGGTTTCAGTGGTGATTACTGGATCCATGACTCCTAAGCCAGCAAGTTTCTTCTTGAGGTAAGAAGCAGCAGCTGATGCTCGTTTATTAGCCAGCGCCAAATTTGCGCTATCTCCCCCAGATCGGTCAGTCATACCAACAAGGTATGCGCTGGTGAGATTGCTATCCGACATCTCTTTTGCCATCAACGTGAGTGCAGTTTTTGCTTCGCTAGAAAGTTTAGAAGAAGATGTGTTGAAGTGAACGTGACCGAGATTTATTGGTCCATCAATCAGAACTCGAACGGGATCGGCAACATTTTGGATATCAGGGCCGAAATAGACGTTCTCGCCGACAGCAATATGAGAGTTAATGAAGTATTTATCGCCTTGCTTAATAACTGCGAGATCTTCACCATCTTCGGTTCGGAGTGAGAAGTCCAGGTCTCCATTGGGCATATCCACAGTGAAGTAGCTAACGACTGGGTAGACGACATTGGAATTCTCGGAGTAAGTTGGCAAAGAGTCTCTTTCGATACTGACGCTCATACCGGTAGGGAACGGATACTCAGTTGCTTGCGCGCTAAACATGGTTAGTCCAGTGCAGGCAATAGCAACTGCAAAAACTGCTTTTCTCTTCATTTATTTTCCTTCTCTTTTATTACAATTGAATCGATTCTGTATTCACGTGAATACATGTAAACAATAAATCAACGCTGCGGTCTTACTTATCGCAATATGGTCTAACAATTTCTCGGACTGGTCTTTGTACATTCATTATCAATTATTGCGACTTCATACACATTATGTTCGCCACATGATTACAAACAACAACTCAGCACTCATTATTGAAAACAACCCAATTGATCGTAAATTCATGCAAAATACTTTGGAATCATGGAATTTCAACGTACGAGCTGAAAACGACCTAGCCAAGGTTCGCGACCATTTCGCTATATCCGACTTCAAAGTCATTCTCTTTCATCTTGCAAGTGACTTTATGAAATCTCTTGATCTTCTAGGCTGGATGCGCCTGCAATCAAACGGTGCGCTCATTCCCCTCGTCGATCATGGCAGCCCTGTGACCGAAGAGATGTGTATCCGGGCAGGTGCAGATGAGGTCATTAGTAAACCCATCGTCCAGAAACTCTTTATGCAGAGAGTTAATTATCAGATTGATAAGCAATCCGAAAGAAATGCGCTTTTGGACGAGGTTTACACCTGGGGCAATATGACTCTCGATGTACCACAATGCGAATTTCGTATTGGCGAAAAGATAGTTCCTTTAACTAAAACTGAGTTACTTCTGACTCAAGCTTTCTTTGCTGAACCTGAACGCGTAATCTCACGTCCAGAGCTTCTCAATGTGATCAAGGTGAAAGATGGCATCGGTTCAAGCCATTTGATCGATACACATCTCTCAAGACTTCGTATAAAGATCAAGGAGAACGGTGGAGGCGATCACATTTACTCGATTCGAGGTCTTGGGGTTCGCTTTATGGCTCCTTCGCACTTAGCTCGAAAGTCTTCCTAACTTGTAGCAATTTAACTTGCAACAATCTAATTTGTAGTAAAGAGAAACGGGGCGATGCGGCTAGATCGCATCGCCCCGTATTACCTTCAGGGCAACTCAATTAATGGAATCTCATCCATTCCTTATCTGAATCGCCACATGTTTCTTTGGTTCCGGGAGTTCCCTTTTGATATCAATCTCAAGGATCCCATTTTTCAAAGATGCATCGAGGACGCGATCGTGTTCAGCAAGCTGAAAACACTGTTCGAAGTCTCGCGCATGTATGCCTCTTTGCAGGTAATCTCCTTTTTTCTCTTCAGTTTCTTTGCTCGCATGGCCTTGAACCATGAGCGTTTCATCCTCTAATTCGACTTTGAGATCTTCTCTCTTAAAACCCGCTACGGCCACTTCAATTCGATAGTGGTCATCGGCTATCCGCTTTATGTTCGATGCCGGGTATTCATGAAACCCATCGAAGCCGTCTTCCCATTTTTCTACCAGTCGATTGAACATGTCATCAAAACCAACCATCCACTTCTCACCATCTGATAGCACTGTCGCAAGCGGGGATCTAAATTTACTTTCACGTTTCATCAAGTCTGACATTTGATTTCTCCTGATTCGTTGTAGCGCAGGGTGGCGTGGATAGACACGTCACCCTGCTATACCTACACCGACGAAAGTTCGCGCTATAGAACTATCCAGCACGAACCCAACTCGACTCGGACACCACAGCTGACGAATCTGTCCGATCTATTTCAACCTGCAAGATTCCATGTTGCAGATTGGTACCACACACGCGATCACCTTTACCCAGCTGATAGCTACGTCTAAAGCCCCGCGCACTGATTCCTCGTTGTAGGTAATTCTTATTTTCTTTTAGGGCATACTCATTTTTTGAAGCTGTGATAACTAGAAATCCATTCTCGACTGACACCTGCGGCTTTTGTTGAGCAAAACCATCAAGATCCAATTCGATAGCAAAGTGAGAACGATCGTAAGCACGAATTCTCGCTGCTGGATAATTATTGAATCCCTCAAACTCAATCAGAGAATCGTTCGACATATCATCGAAAGTCTCATCAAAGCCGACCAGCCAATCCTCACCTTCCATGAGAATGGATACGAGAGGAGTTCGCAAGAAACTCTGCGATTTAACTACGTAGATCACTGCGTTCTCCTCTCGTGTAGAGGAATATTCGCAGCGGGAAGGAGCTAATAAATCCCGAGTGACTCCCGAACTAATCGCACATTTATCGCGATTAGATTAGATAATTTTGAGCGCTTCGAGTTTTGCCTTTAAATCAATATCTGAAGGCTCAGTTAGGTGGGATCCGTCTGAGAAAACAATGACAGGAATCGAGCGTTGTCCACCATTAATTTCTATGACTTTTTCGGAGGCAGATGCATCAGCCTCTACATCGATAAGCGTGTATTCCACATTGAGTGAATCCAAAAGACGCTTGGAACGTCGGCAATCTCCACACCAATCTGCGCTATACATAGTTATTTGCGATGACATGTCTGCTCCATTCTTCGATTTTTTATAGATCCATAAGGTGTTCGAGTCCAAATGTGAGACCTGGACGGTTTACTACTGCTCGCACAGCCAAGAGAACCCCGGGCATAAATCCACTTCGATCTATTGAGTCGTGGCGAATCGAGAGCGTTTCGCCTTGATCACCTAGTAAAACTTCTTGGTGTGCTACTAAACCGCGGAGACGGACGGAGTGAACAGGAACATCTCCAACTTTTGCTCCTCTTGCACCATCGAGCGCACTTGAAGTCTTATCTGGCATAGCTGGGCGGTTCGCAGATTTTCTTGCATTGGTAATCAATTCCGCAGTTCGCGATGCTGTTCCAGAAGGCGCATCGGCTTTATCAGGATGATGCAGTTCAATAATTTCTACTGATTCAAAATAGCGAGCCGCTTTTGCAGCGAATTGCATCATGAGAACGGCTCCAAGCCCAAAGTTTGGCGCAATAACCGCACCTACTTTTGGATTACTTGATAACCAGGTTTTTATTTGGGCAAGCTTCTTCTCGTCAAATCCGGTAGTACCAACGACAACGTTAATGCCGTTCGAAATTGCAAATTCCACATTCTTCATTACTGCATCTGGGTGAGTGAAATCAACCATGACTTGTGCGCCGGTGGAGGTGAGCTGATTGAGTGAATCGCCAAGATCGAGTTGGGCAACTAGTTTCAAATCTGTGGTTGCGGTTATTGCCTTGACAGTTTCTGCACCCATGCGACCTTTAGCGCCAAGAACAGCAACGTTGATAGTCATAACGTCTTCACCCTCTACTTCATCACTCGATCAAAAACAGAACGCTTGGAGAATGGTCCCACAACTGCAAGCGTAGGCGTTGCATGCAAAATCTCATCGGCTAAAGCACGAATCCCTGCGCTATTCACCTCAGAAACCTCCTTGAGAATCTGGTCAAAACTCATAATCTCGCCATAGACCAATTCGCTCTTTCCAATTCTGCTCATTCTGGAGCCAGTATCTTCTTGGCTTAGTACTAGCGCTCCACTTACTGCGCCCTGAGCGCGCGCTAGTTCTTCATGCGTTAAACCGTTCTGCGCAACATCATGGAGAACATCACGCATTATGGAGACTACTTCCGGAGCTTTTGTTGGATTGCACCCAGCGTAAAATCCGATAAACCCACTACCGGCAAATTGTTGAGCATATGAGTAAACCGAATAAGCAAGGCCTCGTTTCTCGCGAATCTCTTGGAATAAGCGAGAGGACATTCCACCGCCAAGTGCTGCAGATAGAACTCCCATGGTGAAACGACGTTTATCGTCCCGCGCAACTCCAGGCATCCCTAAAAATAAGTGGGCCTGTTCCGTCTTTCTATTAAGCAAGCCAATTTTCTTCTCTGCATTCTTACGAAAAGAGGTGTTGGGACGGAGGTTGTAATCGCTCTTAGGATGGTTCAAAAAGCCATCTCGAGACATCGCCTTGATGACCTGGTCAACAACTTTCTGGTGCTTTAGGTTTCCAGCAACCGCGACCACAATGTCTTGCGGAAGATAGCGCTTCTTGTAGTAATTGAAAATTGAGTTACGAGTTAAAGATTTGATTGATTGAGTGCTTCCTAATATTGGACGACCAAGAGTTGTGTCCCCATAGAAAGTTTCTGCAAAAAGTTCATGAACTAAATCCGATGGATCATCATCACGCATAGAAATCTCTTCGAGAACGACTTTACGTTCAGCATCAACATCTTCAGGGCGTGCGACTGAAGAGGTAATGAGGTCAGAAATAACTTCAATAGCAAGGGGTAGATCGTTATCGATGACACGTGCATAGAAGCAGGTGTATTCCTTTGAAGTAAAGGCGTTCATTTCGCCACCAACCGCTTCGATGGATGATGAAATATCAAGCGCACTTCGCGTCTTTGTGCCTTTGAAGAGCAAGTGCTCCAAGAAATGTGAGGCGCCGGCAACTTTGGTGGATTCATCTCGGGAACCTACATTTACCCAGATTCCATAAGCAGCAGAGCGGACTCCAGGAATTTCTTCTGTGACAATACGAAGACCGCTCGGAAGAACGGTCTTACGTACAGTCATAAGTTAAGAGTTACTCGCTTGCTGAATCAGAAGCGGCGCCATCTTCAAGAACTGGGATGAGCGAGAGTTTGCCTTTTGGATCAATCTCGCCAATCTCAACATGAACCTTGTCGCCAACCTTCATTACATCTTCAAGATTTTCGATGCGCTTACCGCCATGCATCTTGCGAATCTGCGAGACGTGGAGAAGTCCATCTTTACCAGGAAGGAGATTTACGAATGCTCCAAATGTTGCAAGCTTTACAACGGTTCCGTTGTAGCGCTCTCCAACTTCTGGAAGTTTTGGATCTGCAATTCCAAGAATCTGAGCTTTAGCAGCATCAGCAGCGGTGCCATTTGTGGCTCCGATGAAGATAGTTCCATCATCTTCGATAGAGATTTCTGCGCCAGTCTCTTCTTGAATCTGATTGATGACTTTGCCCTTAGGACCAATCACCGCTCCGATTTGATCAACTGGAATCTTGATAGAGATGATGCGAGGGGCGAGCGGATTCATATCATCCGGACGATCGATTGCATCATTCATAACATTAAGAATTGCAAGGCGCGCTTCTTTTGCTTGGTGGAGAGCGCCAGCAAGAACGCTTGCTGGGATTCCATCAAGTTTTGTATCAAGCTGTAGCGCAGTTACGAAATCTTTTGTGCCAGCAACTTTGAAGTCCATATCGCCAAAGGCATCTTCTGCGCCAAGGATGTCGGTAAGAGCAACATATTCTGTCTTTCCATCAACATCATCAGAAATCAATCCCATTGCAATACCTGCAACTGGCGCCTTCAGTGGAACACCAGCATTGAGAAGTGAGAGCGTAGAAGCACACACAGATCCCATTGACGTTGAACCATTTGATCCAAGTGCTTCAGAAACTTGGCGAATCGCATAAGGGAACTCTTCACGAGCTGGAAGTACTGGCAGAAGCGCACGTTCTGCGAGAGCACCATGGCCAATTTCGCGGCGCTTCGGAGAACCAACACGACCGGTCTCGCCAGTTGAGTATGGCGGGAAGTTGTAGTTGTGCATGTAGCGCTTGTGATCTTCAGGATTTAGCGTGTCGAGTTGTTGCTCCATCTTGAGCATATTGAGGGTTGTAATTCCCAAAATCTGAGTTTCACCACGTTCGAAAATGGCAGAACCATGAACGCGTGGAACTACTTCAACTTCGGCAGTCAGAGG
This sequence comes from Candidatus Nanopelagicaceae bacterium, assembly GCA_036752125.1. Taxonomy (GTDB): domain Bacteria; phylum Actinomycetota; class Actinomycetes; order Nanopelagicales; family Nanopelagicaceae; genus MAG-120802. The sequence continues at coordinate 7,925 of DAIOTH010000034.1, forward strand.
ACGGATATCGCGAAGTCCACGACCATCAATGCGAATCTTGTCGCGAAGTACGCGCTGACGAACTAGCTTCTTTGTGAGTGAACGGAATGCTGCTGGAATCTCTTTTTCGCGACCTTCGAATGAAGTTGCGAGTGATTCATTCACAGATGCAGAAATGCGATCGATTTCAGTTTCGCGTTCTTGCTTTCCTGAAATTGTGAGAGCTTTTGCAAGATCAGCTTTTGCAGCTTTCTCAACCGCTTCAAATGCATCTGCTTGATAATCAAGGAAGACAGGGAATTCAGCAGTTGGTTTTGCGGCAACTTTCGCCAGTTCTAGCTGCGCTTCACACAAGGTGCGAATAAATGGCTTTGCAGCATCAAGGCCTTGGCCAACAATTTCTTCAGTTGGAGCAGCTGCGCCACCAGCAATAAGACCGATGGTCTTTACCGTGGCTTCAGCTTCAACCATCATGATTGCAACATCATCGCCAGCAATACGACCTGCGACGACCATATCGAATACGGCGCGCTCAAGATCACTGTGATTTGGGAATGCCACCCATTGTCCATCGATGAGTGCAACGCGCACGCCACCAATCGGAC
>DAIOTH010000035.1:0-8276 GCA_036752125.1 Candidatus Nanopelagicaceae bacterium
GTTGCATCGGATAAGCCAACGAGGTCTCCTTGATTTTCGATTGCAGTTATCAATCTTCGACTTGGATTATCAGTTGAAAGAATTCCGCGGATAAAAGAGTGACGACCAGCTTCACTCGCTACATCATTGGTAAGCGTCGCCTTAATAACAGGGCGATGGATGTCATATAGCCCCATCATGTTTCTGATCATCGGACGAATGAATAATTCGGTAGAGATGTAAGCAAAGATCGGATCTCCAGGTAGAGCAACGACTGGAGTCTTATCTGGTCCAATTGCGCCAAATGCATGGCGTCCGGTTCCTTCGATTGATGGCGAAATTTCACGCACACTTCCAAGTTGGGATAAAACTGAATAAATAAGGTCAAAAGACTCATCGTGGCTTTCGCCGCAAATCACCAGTAAATCAGCGCGGACGAGTTGATCTTCAACAATATCTTTGAGCGCCTCGGCTTTTTCTGGAATCGTGTGTACGCGGTAGCCGACTGCGCCCGCTTCCTTTACCGCAGTAGTTAAGAGCCAAGAATTTGTTTCAAACTCATCTTCTCCATCACGTAACGGTGAACCTGGTTCAACTAGATCATCTCCAACAGAAACGACCACAACTCGCGGTTGAGGGCGAGTGGGAAGATGATCAAGGCCCAGTGATGCTGCTAATCCAATTTGTGTTGAACGTATCCGAGAGCCAGATTTCATTACTACTCGCTCACCCGATGTGACATCGAGAGCAAGTGTTGCGCCATGTGCATCTAGTAGCGGCATGTCGAAGGAAGCAAGGGGTTTGGCCAAAGCCAATAACTCGGCGGCTAAATCTGCGACCTTCATCGTTTCGCTCACGCCGCAACCATACTTTGAACCTACGCTAATCCCGTGGATTCCACTAAGTCCGTGACGCAAATCAAGTCAGAATTACGGAGAAGATTTCGTGCAGAACGTGAGTTTCTCGTTACCGATTCAGATTGGGAGCATCTTCTTGAATCTCACGAAGTCAACGCAGCTTCTGTCATTGCGAGTTACTTCTCTTACGGCAATGAACCTAGTACACATGCTCTCAACCAATCACTCATAGCTGCAGGCAAGAAAGTTTTATTGCCGCGACTTCGGGAAGATAAGGATTTGGATTGGGTGCCATGGAGTGGAAGAGATGAGGACCTCACTTCTCAAGGTTTAGTTAGCGAACCAATCGGCAACACTTACACTGGAGAAATTGATGTGGTGATAGTTCCCGCTCTCCATGTTGATCGCAAAGGAAATCGACTCGGACAAGGTGGCGGTTCTTATGATCGCGCGCTTGCGCACACCAAGGCTTGGAAAGTTGCGCTGGTTTATCCTGGCGAATTATCGAGCGAAAACCTGCCAATAGAAGGGCATGACCAACACATAGATGCTGTAGCCACTACCGAAATTCTGGTGCGATTTAAAGAACAGAATTGAGGTTTCGCGCCATCACTAGGCGCTGAACTTGATTTGTGCCTTCGTAGATCTGAGTGAGCTTTGCATCGCGCATCATTCGCTCAACAGGATAATCGCTGACATATCCGTATCCGCCCAAGACTTGAACCGCATCCGTAGTCACTTTCATCGCAACATCGGTGGCATAGCACTTTGATGCTGCGGAGAAGAAAGTGAGATCACTTGCTAATTCCTCGCTCTTGCTGGCAGCGGCATAAGTAAGTTGGCGAGCAGCAGCGATCTCCATAGCCATATCAGCCAACATAAATTGCACCGCTTGAAAATCAAAAATGGCTTTGCCGAATTGCTTTCTTTCATGAGCGTATTTCGTGGCAACTTCAAATGCGCCTTGTGCAATTCCCAAAGCTTGCGCGGCAATCGTTATACGAGTGTGGTCAAGAGTTTTCATTGCTAGCGCAAAACCTGCTCCTACCTCGCTAATGCGTCTGTCATCTCCAATTTCAACGTTGTCAAAATAAACTTCACGAGTTGGAGAACCCTTAAAGCCCATCTTCTTCTCATGCGCACCGAAAGAAACTCCGCTATCGCTCTTCTCTACAACAAAAGCAGTAATACCTTTTGAGCCTTTTTCGGGATCTGTTGAAGCAAGCACAGTGTAAAAATCTGAGAAACCAGCATGTGAAATCCACTTCTTGCTGCCATTTAATACCCAACCATCACCTTTGCGAACAGCGCGAGTTTTCATTGCGGCAGCATCAGATCCAGCTTCTGATTCAGAGAGGCAATACGAAAAACCTTTACCTTGGGCAAGTGGAGTTAGCCAACGTTTCTTCTGCTCTTCATTTCCACCCAACATCAATGGAACTGAGCCAAGTTTGTTTACTGCAGGAATTAATGATGATGAAGCGCATACTCTCGCAACTTCTTCAATAATAATCACAACGCCTAGCGCATCAGCGCCTTCGCCTCCGTATTGAGTTGGGACATGCGCTGCAGCTAAACCCGCGCTCTGCAGGGCATCAAAAGCTTCTTGTGGGAATCGCGCATTGGCATCTACATCGTGAGCAAAAGGTTGAATTTTCTTATCGGCAAGTGCGCGCACGCTCTCACGTAACGCTTGATATTCCTCAGGCAGAGTAAAGAGCGATTCCATGGTGCGAATACTACTTATCTTCTCGCGCTGCTAGCTTCTCGAGATATGCGTTGTATTCCGCTAAATCCGTTGCGGATCTCTTATCAGCGCGCTTTGCCTCACGCGCATCGCTTCGCATCCATTGAATAAAGGTGGCAATCAAGGCCGCGACGATTGGAATCTCACCCATAGCCCAACCAATAGCTGCGCCAACTTTTTGATCGCTCAGAAGATCCGTTGACCAGGGTCGATCAAGTAGCTGGTAATACCCACCATCAATCAGATCGTTAGCTGACATTAACGCGATTGAGAAGAAGGCATGAATACTCATTGCCGCCAACAAGATCACAACTCTTACTAGATGATGAACTTTCCTTGGATTGGGATCAATTCCAACAATCACATGGAAGAAGAGGAGGCCTGCTGCAATGAAATGTAGATCCATAATCAAGTGTCCAAAATGGCCAGTCATAAGATTTCCAAAAAGTGGAGTGAAATAGAGTGCGAACAATGAGCCATCAAATATTGCTAGTGCTACAAGCGGATGCGTCCAAATTGACGTCGGCTTGGAATGCAAGAAATTAATGAGTAAGCCACGAATCCCGCGCTCTTCTTTATCGCGGCCGATTGGAAGAGTGCGCAGCGCAAGAGTTATTGGCGCGCTCAAAATGATTGCAATAGGTGCAATCATGCTCAGAACCATGTGAGCAATCATGTGATACTGGAAAGAGAAATGGGCATAGAGGCCAAGTCCCCCGCTGGTCGCATAATCAAGAAGAGAAATTCCAATTGCGAAGGAGATAGTTCTTCCCACTGGCCACTTATCGCCGCGACGCGAGAGAGCAACAACGCCACGGATGTAAAGCGCAGTTGCAAAAACAAGTAGACCAAGTATTAATCCATTCGCTTCATATTCGAAGAACACTCGACTAAGAGTTGGAGGCTGTGGCATTGAAATACCGGTTAGCTCACGAACGCGATCAAAGGTGGCTGGCGCGGTTTCTTCGGGGGTAAATCGATTTAATACTGAGCCAATTCCGAGAATGAGGGACATGAGTCCGATTTCAAAAGGAAGTAACCATTGCAGATCAATGCCCTTGCGAAGTTTGCTAGCAAAGATAAATATGGAGATAGTTAAAACCACTTTGAGCGCAATAAGCGCTCCGTAGGTGGTGAACCAGCTATCGCTTATTCGCAATCTTGTCCAAGCGTTTACGACTCCGCTTAGAACTACTGCGAAAGAAGACCAGAGCGCAATTGTTGATACTCGCGGAAAGGCCAGAGCTTGATCTTCAGTAACCATCAAACGAAGAGCGATAACACTTCCAATCCAAAATGTCAGCGCAGTTACATGTATCACGAGTGAACCAATAGCAAGACTGTGGCTCCCGAGCGAACTGGAGTGGCTCTGGAAAACTGGAGCGAGTTGACCACTGAGTGCAAGGAGCATCAACCAGAACGCTCCACCATTTCGTTTGACTCGAGAGGAGAGAACAAAAACCAAAAGAGAAATAACGATCTGATACGCGAGAAGTTTTCCTAATGTAACTTGAGTAATAAATGAGCGAATGATTGTTAATTTCAAGACTTCAGTTATGTCCGATTCAAAAATATTTGCGAGCGTCGCAAGAAGATTTCCGATTGACGTAATTACCCAAAGACCGGAACCAAGAATCAGAAATTTCTTAGTGCTCGCAGACGACTCGCGAAGATATCCATCACGTTCTGGAAGTAGAAAAGAGAGCGAGATGAGAAAACCAACCACCAAGACTGATAACGCGGTATTGGCTATCTCGAAGAACACGGAGGACCTCTAACTCAATTCGCCTAGGGAAAATTACGACCCTAAGATTACGCCTGTGCCTACATATCAGTACCAATGTAACGCCTGTGATCACGCCTTCGAGGTAGTGCAATCCTTCACAGACGCTGCTATTTCAGTATGTCCAGAATGCGGCAAAGACGTCCGCAAGATTTACTCCAATGTAGGAATTGTTTTCAAAGGTTCAGGCTTCTATAAGACTGATTCACAAAGTAAGAAAACAGAGGCAACGCCAAGTTCAACTCCAGCTTCTCCGGCGCCCACGCCAACAAAAGCTGATTAATTATTCGTGATGAGGGGGCTTATCGCCCTTAATTTCTTCATCTCTGGAACCATCTTTCTCCAATTCAATTTCATCAGAAGTAACCGATGGCAAGAACTCACTCATTTCATTCCTAGCGATCGTTGGACACCCTTAATCACAATTGGAAAAGAATTCTTTGGCATGAGTCCTTCGATAATTAAGGAGCTTGCGCCATGCACGGCAGACCAGACCATAACTTCGCCACCTTGTCGTGCACCTTTAGTGATTAGCCCCTCTTTAACCAAATCATCTAATCCTTCTTCCAGCAGTTTCCAAGCTTTAGTATCAGTATGAGATTCAATGTGTTCACAGAATCCACCAAAAATTAATCGATAGAGATTTGGTTCAGCCAAGGCCCACTTAAAGTAAGCCGCTCCCATCGCTTCAAAACGATCTTTGGCGCCACGTGCGCCACCACCTTTGACTTTCGAAATTGCTTGTTCTTGCATCTCTGCTAATTGTTGAAAGAGAACATCGCCAACTGCGGATACCAAAGAATCTTTATCTTGGAAATAGTGATAGCTAGCGCTAGGGCTAACTCCAACTTCTGCTGAAACAGCGCGTAGTGAAAGGTGATCTGGTCCATACTTTCTGACCAGAGTTATTGCTGCTTCAACGAGCGCGCGCTCAAGATCTCCGTGATGATAGGAGGGCTTAACTGCTGCTCTTTGTGCCATAGCGGAATCATGCTCTTAAACTTGACAATGTTCAAATAGACACTCATAATCTGAACACTGTATAGATAATCGAAGGAGTTCACATGTTTGAGCGTTTGGGTCATCTCATTGCAAGGCGCAAGAAAGTAGTCCTCTCGCTCTTCCTCCTCGCAACAGTCCTTGCTGGCGGCATTGGCTCTCAAGTCTTCTCTCGCTTCGATTCCGGTGGTTACTCCGACCCCAACAGCGATTCTGCAAAAGCTTGGGAATACCTCGATAAGACCTTTAACGTTAAAGACCCTGCGATTGTTCTCGTGATTGACGGTAAAGATAAATCCGTAGACGATCCCGAAGTTGTCGCAACCGCCCAAAAACTTGAATCTCAAGTTCGTGGGGAAGTTAGCGCAGAAAACGTAATCTCTTATTGGTCTGCTGGCGGCGCACCTGCTTTCAAGAGCAAAGATGGAACGTCTGCTTTTATGTTCATTTATCTCAAATCCACTGACTTCACTGAAGTCGACAAGCTTGGTGGCGAATACCAGAAGAAGTATGACGGCGCTTTTGAGAACGTGGAAGTTTATGCATCGGGCGGAGCCGTCTTTGCTAATGCAATTAATGGTCGAATCCAGAACGATCTCAAGATTTCAGAGGCTATCTCTATCCCATTAACATTTTTACTTCTCTTATTTGTATTCGGTGCTATGGCTGCATCAGCAATGCCTCTTGTCGTAGGAATCACGGCAATTTTGGGAACTTTCCTAGTGATGTATCTGCTCACTCTCGTTACTGATGTCAGCGTCTTTGCCCTCAACTTAACGACCGGCCTTGGGCTCGGATTAGGAATTGATTACGCGCTTCTCATGGTCAATCGCTTCCGCGAAGAGTTGGCTAAGGGCTTAGATAACGAGAGCGCAATCGTTAATACGCTGCGCAGCGCTGGTAAAACAGTCTTCTATTCAGGTCTCACAGTTGTACTTACTTTGATTTCACTTACCTTCTTCCCACAGAACTTCCTCAAATCAATGGGCTACGCCGGAGCTGCTGTCGTTGCGCTAGCCGTTATCGGCGCACTGATTCCGCTTCCTGCAATCCTGACTTTGATGGGTTCGAAGATTAACAAGGGCGTAGTGCGCAAGAGTGGAATTGTTCAGAAAGAAGATGGTCGGTGGGCACGTGTTGCTCGTTTTGTGATGCGCCGTCCAGTCAGTGTTATTACTGCATCGCTGGCAATTCTCTTCTTGATGATTGCTCCGATCACTAACATTAAATTTAGCCAAGTTGATAGCGGTGTACTGCCTAAAGATGATCGCGCTTATATCGCTTCGCAGTTCATTGCTGATGAATTTCCGGGACAAGAGAGCAATCCAATTGAAATTGTCTTTCCCAATGGCGCGTCTAAATTGGATGAAATAAATGCTTTCGTTGCCAACGTTGCTGCCACTCCAGGAATTATCCGAGTTGGCCAGCCTGAGATTGCTGGCTCTAGCGCTCGCGTCGTTGCTATTCACTCAATGCAGCCGAGAACTCCTGAAGGAGAAGAACTCATTTTCAAACTTCGAGATCTTCAATCTCCAGAAGGTACGTTGATTGGTGGCGCCGCTGCTGATTACGCAGATACTCAAGGTGCAATTGCAAAAACTCTCCCAGCGGTTATCGGCTGGATCATGATTACCGTCTTACTTCTCCTCTTCGCCTTTACCGGTTCAATCCTTCTACCGATTAAAGCGGTAATTCTTAATTTCACTTCATTAGCAGCAACCATGGGAATCTTGACGTGGATCTTTATCGATGGAAATTTAAAGTTCCTAGTAGGAGATTTCATTGAAACTGGGTCACTGGATACCAACACGATGGTTCTCATCGCCGTCGTTGCCTTCGGACTTTCCATGGACTATGAAGTCTTTTTGCTATCGCGTATTAAGGAAGAACATGATGCCGGTAAGCCAAATATTGACGCTGTCGCTTATGGCCTCCAGAAATCTGCGCGGATCATTACAGCTGCCGCATTTATCCTTGCAGTGGTCTTCGCAGCATTCGTTATTAGCGGCGTTACATCAATCAAGATGATGGGCTTTGGCGTTGCATTTGCAATTCTTCTTGATGCAACTCTCATTCGTGCGTTCTTGGTTCCCGCACTAATGAGACTCTTCGGTGAATGGAATTGGTGGGCTCCGCGCTCACTTAAGCGCTTCCAGATAAATCACTGACCTAAGCCACGCAGGTAGAATCCCGCAGTGGATTTGATTGCTACTCTGCAATGCGCAGACCAACCTGGCATCGTGCATGCGATGACGAGTTCCGTTCTGGCCGCTTCCGGAAACATCATTGAGAATCAGCAATTTACCGATCCAGTCACAAACTCATTTGTGATGCGCACTCGCTTTGAGACCAGTTCCTCTATTGATAATGCACGCGAAGTACTAACTTCCGGATTAGCCAAATTCAGCCCTGCTTTAAATATTCGAGATAACGCCACCCCCAAGCGCGCTCTTGTGATGGTTACTAAAGAGAGCCATTGCCTCCGCGACTTGCTCTATTTGCTTGAGCTAGGCGAACTTCCTATCGAAATTCCTCTTGTGGTTGGAAATCATGATGATCTGAAATCACTCGTTGAATCTCATGGAATTAAATTCAAACATCTTCCTGTGGGCTCCGATTCAAAGGCGGCTGCAGAGAAAGAGTTGTTATCAATTATTAAATCCGAAAAGATTGATTTTGTAGTTCTCGCTCGATATATGCAGATTCTCTCTTCGGATTTCTGTTCCCAACTATCCAATCGCATCATCAATATTCATCACTCATTCTTACCCGGATTCAAAGGGGCAAAGCCCTACCACCAAGCCCATGCCAAAGGCGTGAAAATTATTGGAGCGACTGCTCACTTCGTTACTGAAGATCTCGACGAAGGTCCAATTATCGAACAAGATGTTGCACATGTAACTCATGCATC
>DAIOTH010000036.1:0-8268 GCA_036752125.1 Candidatus Nanopelagicaceae bacterium
TTAAGCCCAAGTCATAGCGAAAATGGGCATCTATAGAGTGAATTTTGTTGCTGCGGAGAATCGAAAATGCTTGGCTGGCGGTAGCGTCCGCCAACATGGAATCCTGTTTCTGGATGGGTGGTCGTTTAGCTACTGACCTAGAAACTATTTCACATGATCTCTCGTCACTGCGTGAGCCAGGCTTCTGGGCAGTTGTTGGCAGTTTTGAAAATAATTGGACTTTGGCAAAATTTGGGAGAGTTATTGATTCACCATTGCCTACATTCTCAAAAGAATGGCAGGGGATACCTCTCGACACATGGGAAAGCTCTCTTGATAGAGAGCAATACATGGCGTATGTCGAAAGCATAAGGGCGCACATTGCGCGTGGCGATGTCTATCAAGTCAATGCTTGTCGAACTTTGAAGACAAAAAATTTTGCGAATGATTCTTTACTCGCACTTGCTCACCGAATAAGTGCAGAAAATCCCGCGCCATTTGCATCGTATATCTCTCTTCCGGGTTTCGAGATTGCTTCAGCTTCACCTGAGCTATTTCTTAAAAGAGAAGAGAACTTCATTCTTTCTAGTCCTATCAAGGGCACATCAGCAACAGAAGATTTTCTTGAGAAGGACAGAGCTGAGAATCTCATGATTGTTGATCTGATTCGAAACGATCTAGGTAAAGTAGCGAAAGTCGGTTCTGTTTCGACTCCAAGGCTGCTAGCGACTGAGGCGCACCCCGGACTCTTTCACTTAGTCTCAGATGTGAGAGCAGAATTGAGCAATGAGGCGGATATGTTCGAAGTGCTTCGGGCGATGATGCCGCCTGGTTCGGTAAGTGGAGCGCCGAAGAGTTCTGCGTTGAAAATCATTCAGGAGAACGAAGGTGCACGTGGACCATATTGCGGCGCTATCGGTTGGGTTGAAAATAATAAAGCTGAGCTCGCAGTAGGAATTAGAACATTTTGGCAGGGTGACAATCGAGAACTTCACTTCGGAACAGGCGCAGGAATAACGTGGGGGAGTGAAGCTGCTCTGGAATGGGAAGAGACTGAATTGAAAGCCCGTCGTTTGATTGGATTAACTGCATAATGAAGATCTGGCTGAACGACTCTCTTGTCGATCAACTTGTTTTGCCTGCTACGGGAAGCGGTTGGTTGATGGGCGATGGAATTTTTGAATCACTAAGAACCTATGACTCAATTCCATTTGCTCTTGATTTACACATACAACGGCTCTTGAGGTCTGCCGAAGTTATGAAGATTAAAGCTCCTAGTACCGAGAGTCTAGAGAGAGCTGTGTACTCAATTATCGGCGCGAACAAATGCTCGCCTTTCGGGCGGTTAAGAATAACTTTGTTGAGTGATAGCCAACTTGTGATTACTCATATTCCATTTGAAGAAGATAAGAAATTTATAGCACTTGGTCGGCATGACTTCTCTATTTCGTCTCGATTGGCTATCTCGGGACTAAAAACAATTTCCTACGCCGAAAATTCTTTGGCGTTACGAAATGCACACGAACGCGGTTTCGTGGATGTACTTCTAGTCAACGAACGAAAAGAGGTTATGGAGAGCGCTCTAGCAAATCTCATCTGGCTGGAGGATGGCCAATGGTGGACCCCTTCGTTGGAAAGTGGATGCCTGCCCGGAGTCACCCGCGCTCTTTTGGTCGAAAACTTTGGGGTTAAGGAAGGAACTTTGCTAGAGAACGACCTACCTAACGTTTCAGCGCTTGCTATTACCTCCAGCGTGCGAGAAATTGTGGGCGTTGAGAGATATGAGAGCAACTTCTATTCGAATTTTCAGCAAGTCAAGGATTTACAGGACTCCTTTAGCGCTTGGATTTTCGGTAAACTTGCCACGTGAATATCCGCCAACAATTCAAAAGCACCACGTACGGTTCGCTGATCTGGCGAATCTTCATTGGAGTGGTTGGTGGGCTGATCACAATAATCGGAACAGTTTTTCTCTTTGCGCCTGGCCCGGGAATTCTTGTACTTCTCGCAGGGCTTGGAATTTTGGCCACTGAGTTTGCATGGGCTTCAAGAGCGATTCTCAAAACTAAAACCATTGCCGCATCTGCAGCAGAAAAAGTGGGAATTCCGCTCTGGATGAAATACATGATTGCTGCGATTTGTACCGCGATCTCAATAGTTCTTATTGCATATCATTTTGCCTAGGCAATTGAGCCATCGATTGAACGGGATTTTGGTTCAATTTGGTAACCTCACCACATGATGTCAGCGCAAATCCAGGTCACCGTTGATGGATCTCCGCGCAGCGTCTCAGTCGACTCAAAACCCACACTTATATTTGAAGAAATTTATCCCGATCGAGTAAAGCCCGGCCCTGATTGCATTGTGGTCTGCAAAATAAATGGAGTACTGCGAGACCTCTGGACCGACCTTGTAGATGGTGATGTCATCGAATCGGTATCCATCAGATCTGAAGAGGGACTCATGGTGCTTCGTCATTCGACAGCGCATGTTCTCGCTCAAGCAGTACAAGAAACTTTTCCGCAGACAAGACTCGGTATTGGACCTCCCATCAAAGATGGCTTCTATTATGACTTTGATCCTGAGAAGGCATTCACTCCAGATGATTTGACTCGACTTGAATCTGCTATGAAGAAGATCGTTAAGGATGGCCAGAGATTTAAACGCCGTCCGATAAGCGATAGCGATGCACTTCAAGAACTGGCTCATGAACCTTACAAATGTGAACTAGTAAAACTGAAATCATCAGATGCAGCAGAAGGTGCCAGCGTTGAAGTTGGCGCAGGCGAACTCACCATTTACGACAACCTAGGTCGTGACGGAAAAGCTGTATGGGGAGATCTCTGTCGGGGTCCGCACATTCCATCAACGAAATACATTCCTGCATACAAGTTAATGAGAAGTGCAGGAGCTTACTGGCGTGGTTCTGAGAAGAATCCTATGTTGCAGAGAATTTACGGAACGGCTTGGCCATCTCAAGAAGAGTTGGATGGGTATTTACATCTTCTAGCAGAAGCAGAGAAGCGAGATCATCGCCGGTTGGGTGCAGAACTAGATCTATTTTCATTCCCAGAAGAGATTGGATCAGGTTTAGCAGTCTTTCATCCCAAAGGCGGAATTGTTCGTCGCGCGATGGAAGATTATTCTCGCAAACGTCATGAAGAAGAGGATTACCAGTTCGTCTATTCGCCTCATCTAACGAAAGCTGCTCTCTTTGAAACTTCGGGCCACCTCCAGTGGTATGCCGAAGGAATGTATCCACCCATGGTGATGGATGAGGAACTTCATGCAGATGGCACGATAAAAAAAGCCGGCCAGAAGTACTACATGAAGCCAATGAACTGCCCATTTCACAATCTCATTTTCCAATCAACTCCTAAGTCATATCGTGACTTACCGTTGCGGCTTTTTGAGTTTGGCACTGTTTATCGTTATGAAAAGTCAGGTGTAGTGCACGGGATTACTCGTGCTCGAGGTTTTACCCAGGATGATGCGCATATTTATTGCACTAAAGAACAGATGGCAGACGAACTCGATAGCTTGTTAACTTTCGTACTGAATTTATTGCGCGATTACGGCTTGGAAGATTTCTATTTGGAACTCTCGACAAGAAACCCAGAAAAGTCAGTTGGTTCAGATAGTGATTGGGAAGCAGCAACTGATGCTCTCAGGCAAGCCGCGGAAAAACAGAAACTTGAGTTGGTATTAGATCCGGGCGGTGCCGCGTTCTATGGCCCAAAGATTTCTGTGCAGGCCAAAGATGCGATCGGGCGAACCTGGCAGATGTCGACTATCCAAGTTGATTTCCAGTTGCCCCAGCGATTCGATCTTGGATACACCGCATCTGATGGATCACGTCAACAACCTGTGATGATTCATCGCGCTCTCTTCGGTTCCATTGAACGATTCTTCGGGGTACTTACCGAGCACTACGCAGGCGCTTTTCCTCCATGGTTGGCTCCAATTCAGGTGCGCGGTATTCCAGTAGCAGAAGCATTCAATGACTACCTCGCGGATATTGTTAAAGAAATGAAACGCGCGGGGATCAGGGCCGATATAGATTCATCGGATGACCGTATGCAGAAAAAGATTCGCAATGCTCAAACTGAAAAAATTCCATTTATGATGATTGCAGGCGAAGAAGATCAAAAAGCTGGCGCTGTTTCATTCAGATACAGAAATGGTGATCAGAAGAACGGCATTCCTGTTAAAGAAGCTATAACAGAAATACTCTCCGCAATCAGCGCTCGCGCACAGATATAGCTATTGAATTCTTCATATGAGTGATCAAACTATCTCTGGGGGAGCTGGAATTCCTGACCGCTGGGAACGTCTCTGGGCTCCACATCGCATGGCTTATCTCTCTGGTGAAAATCGGCCAAAGGCAGATAACGATGTTCCCTGTCCTTTCTGCACAATTCCTCAGATGAGTAACGAAGAAGCTCTCATCGTCGCACGAGGCAACGAGGTTTATGCAGTTTTGAATCTCTACCCATACAACGCAGGACATATGCTGATTTGTGCAAATCGCCACGTAGCTGATTTAACAGAGCTCACGGAAAGTGAAAGAAATGAAATGCAGGCTTTCACCGCACATGCGATGACAGTATTGAGAAAAGTTTCCAATTGTGGCGGATTCAATATTGGACTAAATCAAGGAGCGCTTTCAGGAGCTGGGGTGGCAGATCACATTCATCAACACATTGTTCCGCGTTGGTTTGGTGATTCAAATTTCATGCCAATTATTGGCCAAACTAAAGTTCTTCCGAAGTTGCTATCTCAAACCAGAGATGAGATAGCTAACGCTTGGTGACCAGAGTTAAATAGCTTTGAAATTCTGCCACTCCTATTTGGCGCGAACTGACCAAGGGCAGTGCCGGCACAATTAATCCCGCTTGGAAAGCATCGCTATCAAACTCAATAGTTGACTCTTCTAGTTCTTTTTTGAAATCAGTCACTAACGATTGTAGTTCAGCATCGGCATCGTAAATATTTACTCTGTTTGTGGAGTAGTCACGCACTGTGTTATCAGTAAGCGAAATCAAGCCAACTGGTTCTCCAACTTCATCATGAAGCACCAAATATGGAGTAATGACTGGCTCTAAAACGCGATTTGCGATGAGAACGATGTCATCGAAATCAATTTCGCTCATTTCTAAGCCATTGACAATAACGATACGTGGAACTTGCCTCTCTGCAATGTAATTCCACGTTGATGTCATCTCACTTGATACTCCAGTTTTGGCACTGATAACGAGAATGAAAAGATCGGCCTGAGAAACATCTTCAGAGATATCTACTTTTTGGTCCAACTCAACAATTGTTGAGTTGGCGATGTGAAGTGCCTGGGCTACCTCTTCAGGATGAGAACTCGAGTGACCCGCGAGTAGTACGCGCGGAGAAGGGGCGTTATTGGGTTCGCTCACGACTAAAGCCTACGATGTGCTCAATGATTGCCAATCGATTTAAGGCGCCTGTCACAGCCTTCATTACTCCTATCTGCAAGGGCATGCTCGCAATAGGTATTACTGCAAATGGCTTAACCGTTATTGGGGCATTAGGTAGCGTTATTTCCTCCCTATATTTTTTCTCGCATGGGGATTTTTTCATAGGCACTCTGGTTGTTTCACTCTTCGCGTTGAGCGATCTCTTTGATGGCACTTTAGCTCGACTCTCAGAGCAAGGATCTACGAAGTGGGGAGCGCTCATAGATTCAACGTTGGATCGAATTACAGATGCTGCAATTTGCGCTGGAATTCTGGTTTACGCCTACAACGAAAATAAAGAGTATCTCACTGTTTACCTCGCGCTCGCAGCTCTTGTTACTGGCTCGCTCATTCCATATATACGCGCTCGTGCCGAGAGCCTCGGAATTGATTGCAGCGTTGGAATCGCTGAACGCGCAGAGCGACTGATCGCACTCTTGGTCGGAACTGGATTCTATGGACTTGGCGTTGAGTGGGCTCTCGATTTAACGCTGGGAGTTATCGTGATACTTGGCGTCATCACAATATTTCAGAGAATGATTGTTGTTGCGCGGAGTTGAGATAGATGTTGAGTTGGCTCACTTACATTGTTTATAGCGCCTTATGGTCACTCGTACGTTTCTTACCCGAAAATCTGGCTTACAGATGTTTTGAAATATTGGCTTCAATCGCTTATCGAAGAAACGGTAAGCGAGTTCAAAGACTTCGAATGAACTACTCCTATGTTAAACCTGAGGCAACAGAGGTCGAATTAGAGCTGATGGTCCGACAGGGCCTTGCGTCTGCAATGCGATATTGGTGCGATACTTTCCGAATCTCTGACTGGAGTCATGAGAAAACTATCAACACAACGATAGCTCGTAACGAAGAGTTTCTTTTCGAGCCCGTCGCGGCTAAAAGAGGTGTAATTGTTGCCGTTCCTCACGCAGGAAATTGGGATCACGCAGGCGCATATTTCTGTGCGAAAGGTGCGCGAGTAAACACTGTTGCAGAACATCTCAAACCAGAGAAACTCTTTCAAAAATTTCTAGCACATCGTGAACGCATGGGGATGAATGTCCTAGATTTAAACGCTGGAGTTATTGGAGAACTTGAAGAAATTCTCTCCACTAAAGGTGAGCTTGTCGCACTGGTTTCAGATA
Source organism: Candidatus Nanopelagicaceae bacterium (assembly GCA_036752125.1). Lineage (GTDB taxonomy): Bacteria > Actinomycetota > Actinomycetes > Nanopelagicales > Nanopelagicaceae > MAG-120802. The sequence continues at coordinate 6,608 of DAIOTH010000036.1, forward strand.
GAGATCTCAGCAAGAGTGGGATCGATGTTCACTTCTTTGGAGCTACTGCACGAATGCCGGCCGGACCTGCTCTGTTGGCTTACAACACGGGTGCAGACCTCATCACTGCCTATGTCGCATATCGACCAGAAGGCATCGAAGTTTTCTTTACTCCACCGATTTTCGTTGATCAGAAGAAAGATAGAAAAGAAGAAGTAGCACGGGTAACACAGGTTATCGCCTCGCGATTTGAAGACTCAATCCGTAAGGATCCAACCTCCTGGCATATGCAGCAACGCATATTCATTGATGAGAATTTTGTGGAACGTCAATGAAAATTGGTTTTGTCTCTCCATATGCATGGGATGTTCCCGGAGGTGTGCAGGCACACATCAAAGATTTAGCGCGTTTCTATCGAACTCAAGGACATGACGTATCTGTACTTGCCCCTGCTACGAACGAAGATTTAATTGAGGAAGATTTCGTCGTACCAGCCGGACGACCAGTTGCAATTCCTTATAACGGCGCAGTCGCAAGAGTCCTCTTTGGGCCAGTTGCTGCATCTCGGGTTCGGCAATGGATTTCAACTGGCGACTTTGATGTTCTGCACTTACACGAACCCGCTATTCCATCCCTATCGCTCTTGGCATGCTCTGTTGCTGAAGGCCCATTAGTTGGAACCTTTCACGCCGCAGCTCCAAGACAGAAAGTAGCTTTTGCAATAGCGCCATTGCTCGAACCTGTAATAGAAAAACTACGGGCTCGAATCGCAGTGAGTGAGGTTGCCCGAGAAACTCTCACCATTCATCTTGATACTGATGCTGTAGTGATTCCCAATGGAATTAGCACGGAATTTTTCAATCACGCTCAAGCAAATAGTGACTGGCAAAAACCTTTTACGATCGGGTTTATCGGACGATTTTCTGAACCTCGTAAAGGTCTCGGTGTCCTTTTGGCGGCACTTCCAAATATCGCACGTATTTTTCCTAACTTTCGCCTCTTGATAGCGGGGCCAGGTGAAGGAATAGAAGCAATGCAAAGCGTTAATCCTGCACTTCGTAATCGTCTCCAATTTCTTGGTCGAGTCAATGATGATGAGAAAGCTTCCTTTCTTAAGTCTTTAGATTTATATGTTGCACCAAACACAGGTGGAGAGTCCTTTGGAATCATTCTCACAGAGGCGATGGCAGCTGGCGTTCCAATCGTTGCCAGCGACATTCCTGCTTTTCGATACCTGCTTGATGAGGGCCGCTACGGGCGACTTTTCACCAACGAGAATTCCGATCATCTTGCGTCGACCATTATTGAATTACTTCGGAAAACAGAAATTCGAAGCGAACTTTCTCGCCTCGGCTTAGAACGCGCTCAACGGTTCGACTGGTCTCAAGTGAGCGAGGAAATCATGAATGTTTATCTCCATGCCCGCGGAGAAAATGAAAAAGTTTCTCTGGCTTCGGAATCAAGGACTTGGAACCGCTTTTTCTCAAGGGAGGATGAATAAAGATGCAAACCTATATCTGGATACCACTCTTGATTCTTCTAGCGATTTGGTACCTGACATTTTCGGCAAATCGACTTGATCGACTCCATCATCGTGCTGAAACTTCGTGGGCCAACCTTGATGCCATATTGCAACGAAGAGCGGCCTTAGCTTTAGACATTGCACATGAAGCAAAGATTGA
>DAIOTH010000037.1:0-7838 GCA_036752125.1 Candidatus Nanopelagicaceae bacterium
AGCAATAACCCTAAAAGCAATAACAAGGAAAGGACCAGGGAATGACAAGCAAGATATTGGTTGTAGATAACTACGACTCCTTTGTCTTTAACCTCGTTCAATACCTCCAACAACTTGGCGCCGAGTGCACTGTGGTTCGCAATGATGAAGTGAGTGCGAGCGCTGCAGATAACTACGACGGGGTTTTGATTTCACCTGGCCCTGGAACTCCCGAAGCAGCAGGTGTATCAATCGCCATGATCCAACGCTGCGCAGAAATTAAGAAGCCGCTACTCGGTGTCTGTTTGGGCCACCAAGCAATTGGCGTTGCATATGGCGCAACAGTAAGTCGCGCTCCTGAATTGCTTCATGGAAAAACTTCAGTTGTTTCACACAATAACTCTGGAGTGTTAACTGAGATACCAACACCGTTTACTGCAACGCGGTATCACTCACTTGCGATTGAAGAGAAGACTCTTCCAAACGAAATCGAAGTCACAGGACGGAGTGAGAGTGGAGTGGTGATGTCGATTCGACATAGATCACTTCCCATTCATGGCGTGCAATTTCATCCAGAATCAGTGCTTACCGAACATGGTTACCAGATGTTAGGAAACTGGTTAGTGGAATGTGGCGATAAAGATGGCAGAAAGAAATCCGAAGGACTCTCTCCGGTTATGAACCGTTAATTCGGTGCTTTGTTAATAGTAATTGTTACTGAGGATCCAATAATTTTTGTTTCTCCAGCGCTTGGCGCTTGTGCGAGAACAATTCCAATTGCCTGGTTAGCGTCGTAAGCCTCAACGATTTTCACCAGGAATCCAGCCTGAGTTAAGAGTGTTCTCGCCTCAATTTCAGTAACGCCTACAAGGGTTGGAACTTGAACATTTCCGCTCGCGATTTCCAGAACAACGCCAGAACCTGCCTCAATTGTTGTTCCGGGTTCAGGTGTTACTTTCAAAACAATGCCAGGCTCTTGTTCTGAAGCAACCGCAACAGTTCTACTTACGCGAAGGCCTGCAGCAATGAGTGCGGTACGAACTTCTTCGAGAGGTTTACCAATTAATCCAGTCGGAACCGTGGTGTCGCCAGGCCCATCAGAGAGAGTCAACGTCACAGCTGAACCTTCTGAAACACGGGTGGTGGCAAGTGGAAGTTGATTTGAGACGCGATCGCGTGGAATGCGTGGATCTGGAGCGCGTTCAATTGTGATTGTGAAGCCACTGAGTTGCGCGCGCGCTTCTGTTTCCGTTAATCCAACAACATTAGGGAGAATCTGTGTTGATGTCGACGATGGAGCAAAGACAAGATAACTGCCGCCGCCTACAACAACCACGAGGGCTAGCGCTAATGCCGCGAGGCGATTACGACGATTGGCTGGTTTTTTCTGGCGCGGAATCTCTGTGGTAATTCCTTCACCTTTCGAGAGTTTCTTTAAGTCTTTTAACATTGCATTTGCGCTCTGGTAGCGATCACTTGGATCTTTCGCTAAAGCGATACTGAAAAAATTATTTAGCGCAGGATCAAGAGCTGGCTCTATATCGGTAACGGGAGTAAGTGGCGCTGAGACATGTTGGTAAGCAATTGCAACAGGAGTGTCTCCAGAAAACGGCGGCTTACCAGACACCAATTCATAGAAGAGGCAGCCCACAGAATAAAGATCGCTGCGCGCATCAGCTTGAGTGCCAGTGGCTTGTTCGGGAGAAAGATATTGAGCAGTTCCAACAATGTTCCACGTGCTTGTCATTGTTGCGCCACCATCAGCGAGCGCTCGAGCAATTCCAAAATCCATCACCTTCACATCACCAGCGTCAGTAATCATGATGTTTCCGGGTTTGATATCGCGATGGACAATTCCATTTTTATGCGAGTACTGAAGCGCTACCAAAATTCCTTCCACAATTTCTACAGCTCGCTGCAGCGGAAAACGCTCGCCTTTATGCGCTATTTCCCGCAGTGTTTTGCCCTCTACATATTCCATAACGATGTAGGGCATCGCGCCGCTTGGTGAATCTTCTTTGCCAGAGTCATAAACCGAGACGATTCCTGGGTGATTGAGCGCTGCAACCGCAAGCGCTTCTTTATTGAATCGAGTTACAAAAGATGGATCGCGGGCTAAATCACTGCGGAGAATCTTTACCGCGACTTCGCGATGCAGTCTTTGGTCTTCAGCAACATAAACATCAGCCATACCACCAGTGCCAATCATTGCGCCGAGTTGGTAGCGATCTCCAAGAATTCTTTTCATAGCGCGGCCCCAAATGATGTTGGAGCTATAGCGCTTGGTGCTTCGCCAACTTCTGTTGCAATCACTGTGACATTATCTGGCGCACCATTCTTATATGTAAGGTCAACGAGAGAATTCACAGCGCTTTGTAAGTCTTCTTGTAGCGCTTGAACAATCTTTCCTTCATCCACCACAGCAGTAAGCCCATCACTACAGAGAAGGAATTTATCGCCCTTTATCGCAGGATAGGCAACCAAGATTGGAGTGAGATTTTCTTTGCCCATGATGGCTTGGGTCAAGAATGAACGTTGCGGATGATCAGCAACTTCCTCCAAAGTTAATCGCCCTTGATCAACTAACTCTTGAACTACCGTGTGATCATGGCTGATCTGCTCAATCTTCTTTCCGCGGATGCGATAAGCACGCGAATCACCAACATGAAGTAGTAAAACATAATCATTAAATAGCGAGATAGAAGTAAGTGTTGTTCCCATTCCAACTAATTCAGGGCGTTGTGAGCCAATTTCCGCAATGGCCGCATCCATTGCGATGATTGAAGAACGCAACAAATCTTCTCGAGAATCATTATCAATTTCTGGATTGGTGAGAATTGGAGTTAATTCACGGAGCTTATTAACAACAGCGCTCGACGCGATTTCACCACCGATGTAACCACCCATTCCATCAGCGACTGCAAGAACATTAGGTGAGACAAAACCAGAATCTTCATTTCCTTCGCGCTGCAGTCCAACTTCTGATCGCCACGCGATATTAGAGAAGTGAAGACTTGTCGCCATAATTATCGAAGCCTAACGCGCGTAGCGATGGATAATAAAGTGCGCGCACCTAAGTCAAAGCCCCGAGTATCCTTACGCAGTGACGAGATACGCATACCTAGGTCCAGCCGGCACTTTTACCGAAGCTGCGCTACGAACCATCTCGCATAACGGAGACGAATTACTTCCATGCTCCAATGTAACCGCAGCTTTAGATGCCGTACGTCACGGCTCAGCTGATCGCGCACTTGTTCCAATCGAGAACTCGGTTGAGGGTGTTGTGGCACGAACTCTTGATGAATTAGCTATTGGTGAACCACTCGTTATTTATGGCGAAGTCACCCTTCCAGTCACTTTTGCACTGTTAGTAAGTAAAGGAAACGAGAAGAGCCCGATTAAGAAAATTGCTACTCATCCTCATGCTGAAGCGCAATGTCGGACATTTATTGCGAAGAATTATCCTGACGCAGAAATTATTGTGGCTTCATCAACTGCTGCAGCTGCGCAGTCTCTTGCAAAAAACGAATTCGATGCAGCAATCGCAGCTCCAATCGCAGCAGAAACATATGGACTTGCAACCGTTGCAACCAATATTGGTGATAACGATGGCGCGGTGACGCGATTTGTTTTGGTAGGAAAACCTGGAACAGTTCCTGGCGCAACAGGTCACGATCGCACATCGCTTGCGGCATTTATCGGCGCAGATCACGCTGGTGCTTTACTCGAAGTTCTCACCGAGTTTTCAGTGCGCGGAGTGAACTTAACTTTTATTCAATCTCGTCCTACTGGACGCGAACTTGGCCACTACCACTTCATTATTGATGCAGAAGGCCATATCAACGAAGCGCGCGTTGGCGATGCCTTGATGGGGCTACGTCGAATCTGTGAAGATGTCAGATATCTAGGTTCCTATCCGAGAGCAGATAAAGTTGCTCCCACAACAACACCAGCAACTGCAGATGCTTCATTTAAAGAGGCTGATACGTGGCTTGCTGATGTGCGCGCTGGAAAGAAGATTTAGATGATTGATGTAAAAGTACTTCGGGAAAACCCCGATTTGGTACGCGCCTCTCAAAAAGCTCGCGGCGAAGATGCATCACTCGTTGATAAAGCGTTAGCAGCCGATGAATTACGGCGTAGCGCAATTGTGGAATTTGAAGCGCTGCGCGCAGAACAGAACGCGCTCTCTAAATCTGTTGGCGCTGCCAAAGGTGATGAGAAAGCAGCGCTTTTAGAGAAAGCTAAGAGCCTCTCTAATTCAGTGAAAGAAGCAGAAGTAAAGAAGAACTTCACCGAGACAGAATTCAAAAAAGTTGCGATGGAGATTTCTAATTTGGTTGATACCGCGGCACCAATTGGTGGCGAAGCCGATTTCAAAGTAATTGAGGAGATAGGAACACCTCGCACATTTGATTTTGAACCAAAAGACCATGTTGAACTTGGCAAGATTCTGGGAGCGATTGACACCGAACGTGGCGCAAAAGTTTCGGGCGCTCGTTTCTATTACCTCACTGGTGTTGGAGCGCTTCTAGAGCTTGCGCTCGTGAATTACGCGATTGCGATGGCAACCAAAGCTGGTTTTGTCCCCGTTATTCCTCCTGTACTTGTGAAGCCTGCAGCGATGGAAGGAACAGGATTTCTTGGTCAAGCTGCGGAAAATGTTTTCCATCTCAAGGAAGACGATTTCTATCTAGTAGGCACGAGTGAAGTTCCGCTTGCGGCATATCACATGGATGAAATTCTCGATGGAAAATCTCTACCACTGCGTTATGCAGGTTATTCACCATGTTTCCGTCGCGAAGCAGGATCGTATGGAAAAGATACTCGCGGAATTATTCGCGTTCACCAATTTGAGAAAGTTGAGATGTTCTCTTTCTGTGCGCCAGAAGATGCCGCAGCAGAACATAAACGTTTGTTGGCTTGGGAGAAAGATTTCCTCAACGCCATGGAGATTCCATATCGAGTAATTGATGTAGCCACTGGAGATCTTGGATCGAGCGCAAACCGTAAATTTGATTGCGAAGCATGGGTTCCCACCCAGAACGCGTATCGTGAAGTTACCAGCACCTCTAATTGCAGTGAATTCCAGGCCCGTCGTTTAAATGTGCGTACCCGCGGCGAAGATGGAACTTCACCAGTTGCAACACTTAATGGGACTCTGGTTGCAATTCCGCGAATGATTGTTTCAATTCTCGAGAATCATCAACAAGCTGATGGTTCGGTTCTGGTTCCGAAAGCTCTCCAACCTTATTTAGGTATGGATCGTTTTCTCCCGGTGGGCTAATTGAGCGATTTACTTAAACGCCCGAAGTTAATCGCAACTGATTTAGATGGCACCATCGTTCCGCATTACGGAAAAATTTCTGAGCGCACTAGAGAAGCTTTTACTGCAGCACACAATTCTGGAATCGAAATTTTTTATGTCACCGGGCGACCACCACGTTGGATGCCTGAAATTGCAGAAACATTCTCTTTCGGCAGAGCGATTTTGGGTAACGGAGCACTTCTTTATGACATTCATAACCAGAAAGTGCTTGAAGAGTGGTTGATGCCAGTAGCTAATCAGATTGAAACTGTTAACCGTTTACGAATGGCGATCCCAACCATCTCTTTTGCGGTGGAATCACATAATTATTTTCATCGCGAAAAGGCTTATGTGCCGCGCTGGGATGTTGGGCTAGACAATATAGGAGTGCACGACATCACTGAGATTATGGAAGGTCCAGCGCTGAAGATCTTGGCCCGTTGCTCAGACCAAGAGTTAACCTCAGATGAAATGCTAGCCATCGCCGTGAAGGAATTAGAGGGCGTTGCGACAGTGACGCATTCAAATTCCCATGATTCACTATTAGAAATCAATGCGATGGGAATTTCAAAAGGAGCAACGTTGGCAAAGATTGCAGAGCGTCAAGGAATAAGCGCGGAACAAACTGTTGCTTTCGGCGATAACCCAAATGATTTCACAATGTTGGCTTGGGCTGGTCGTTCATGGGCGATGGCAGATGGTCATCCTGATGGTCCAAAACATGCCAAGTTTGTTGCTGATCCACACCAAGAAGATGGCGTTGCAAAAGAAATTGAGAAGTTATTGGAGTTACCAGCATGACAGTAGGAGTCGCAGTTCCACTCTGGCTGGATTTATTAACAGTAGGAATTGGAGCGCTACAAGGCGCGCTCTTTGCAATCTTCTACAAACGTTTTGATTTAGTGGGAGTAATTGCAGTCGCAATACTTACTGGTTTGGGTGGGGGAATTCTTCGCGATTTACTTTTAGCGGTGGGACGTCCGGCAGCAATGCAGGATCGCTACATCATCACAGCAATTGCGGCGGTGATCACCGCCTTGATAATCGGCCGTTGGTTTAAATCTGCGGTCAATGCTGTTGTATTTCTAGATTCTGTAGCGATGGCGCTCTTTGCAATTGCTGGAACATATAAGGCAACCATTAATTTATCTTCAGATCTTGTTGCAGTTTTACTTGGAGTCATAACTGCGGTTGGTGGCGGAGTGTTGCGCGATGTCGTCTGCAGAATCACTCCACAAATATTTACTGGCGGCCCACTGTATGCGACCGCTTCTGCAATCGGAGCTACGGTGTTTGTACTACTCAATAACACATCACTTGATCTCAATATTTCAGTTGCAATTTCTGCGGTATTAATTGTTGTGATTCAAATGGCGTCAGTGCGCTTCAGAATTCATCTCAAACCCGCGTTGCCAAGTTTGGATTTTGAAGACCCCTCCAAGTAAAGGTAAGTTTTCCCACGGAGGGCTCGCATAGTGGCCTAGTGCACCGGTCTTGAAAACCGGCAAGGGAAACCTTCGTGGGTTCAAATCCCACGCCCTCCGCCAGTTTTAACGCTCAATCAATATCTTCTTGTGGGCGAATTCATAACGGTTCACCTAGAAACTCCTGTGTATGACTAGGAAAATATGAATCGGAAACAACGACATAACTTCTAGCCATTCCTTCAAGGAGGCGAGCGCGTGGCAACAGGTGTTTTTTCGTCAACTCGAGCAGCGATTAAAGAGCGCACGCTTCGTACTGATCGTTGGTGGTTACAACCTGCAATTACTGTCGCAGTTCTAGTCTCATTTATTATCTATGCAACATTCCGCGCTTTTGAAAAGAAGTATTACTTTGCCGAACCACTAATTTCACCTTTCTATTCACCATGTCTTTCAACAGCATGCGTTGAAGGTTCAGCACACTTCGGTACCCCCATCGGGAGCATTTCGCTCTTTGGAATGATTATTTCCCCTGCGTTATTTATTTTGATATTCCCATTAGGTTTCCGCCTTACTTGTTATTACTACCGCAAGGCTTATTACCGTTCATTTTGGATGTCGCCACCTGCGTGTGCAGTTGCTGAGCCACATTCCAAATACACAGGAGAAACTCGAGCGCCGCTGATTTTGCAGAATGGTCATCGCTGGTTCTTCTTTGCGGGGCTAATTTTTAATGTCATTCTGACTTATGACGCAATCATCGCTTTTAAGAACCCTGAAGGTGAATGGGGACATATGAGCGTTGGAACTCTCGTACTTGTTCTCAACGCAACTTTGTTATGGCTCTATTCAGCGTCATGCCATACCTGCCGCCACACAATTGGTGGACGCCTACGCCATTTCTCAAAGCATCCAATTCGCTACAAATTGTGGAGTTGGGTTTCCGTTCTCAACCATAGCCATCCTGTTTATGCCTGGATATCACTCTTTGGTGTAGCGCTCACAGATCTTTATGTTCGTCTTGTTGCATCCGGCACTATTACTAACTACTACTTCTTCTAGGACGAATCCATGGCCAATAACGAAATCAAGTTTGATCGTTACCGATTCGATGTAGTTGTTATCGG
>DAIOTH010000038.1:0-7779 GCA_036752125.1 Candidatus Nanopelagicaceae bacterium
GTGCAAATCTGCCCTGTTGGAGCCCTTACTGGCGCTTCTTACCGCTTCCGCGCTCGCCCCTTTGATCTCGTTTCAACTCCATCGGCATGTGAGCACTGCGCCTCAGGTTGCGATATGCGCACCGATGTTCGCCGCGGCAAGACGCTCCGTCGCCTCGCTGGAGATGATGCGCAAGTAAATGAAGAGTGGAATTGCGATAAAGGTCGTTGGGCATTTAAGTATGTAACGCAGAAAGATCGCATTACTACCCCGCTCGTTCGTGGTGAAGATGGCCAACTCCATGAAGCTTCATGGCCTGAAGCGTTACATGCCGCCGCAACTGGACTAGAAGCAAATCGCGCTGCAGTACTAGTCGGAGGTCGTGCAACTCTGGAAGATGCATATGGCTACTCCAAGTTTGCGCGTATTGCACTTCGCACCAACGATATTGATTTCCGCTCACGCTTAACATCTGAGGAAGAACGTAACTTCCTTGCTTCACATGTTGTTGGCACTCATGTCAATTACAAAGATTTAGATCGCGCTGATCATGTAGTGCTTCTTGGTTTTGAAGCAGAAGAAGAATCACCGATTGTCTTCCTACGTCTCTACAAGCAAGTTCGCAAGCGCGATATGAAAGTAACTGCAGTTGCGCCATTTGCATCTCGAGGAAATAAGAAACTTAAAGCGGAATTAATTGCAACCGCTGCGGGAAATGAAGCAGCTGCAATTTCAAAGATTTCTGGCCTCACAAGTAAGTCGGTAATTTTGGTTGGCGAGCGACTTTCTGAGAGCGCGGGCGCAATCTCCTCTGCCGTTGCACTCGCTCAAACAACAGGCGCAAAGTTGGCATGGATCCCACGGCGCGCAGGTGAACGCGGAGCTCTCGAAGCTGGCGCAATTGGAAATCTTTTGCCCGGCGGCCGTCCGGTAACTGATACCGCTGCGCGCGTTGATCTCCAAGCCGCATGGGGCGTTGAAGGTCTTCCTTCGGCAATAGGCCGCGATACAGAAGCGATTTTGAAGGATCTCCATGATGGAAATATTGAAGCGTTACTTATTGGCGGCGTTGATCCACTAGATATTTCAGCCCATCACCATGACGGATTGAAGAAAGCATTTGTGGTTTCACTTGAGATTCGCCATAGCGCAATTACTGAGATTGCCAATGTTGTTCTTCCAGTCGCAGCTGTTGTTGAGAAGAGTGGAACTTTTGTGAACTGGGAAGGGCGTCCACGTTCATTTGAAACTGCAATTGAAGAATCTCTCACTCGTAGCGATGTACGAATTCTTTCAATGTTGGCCGATCAGATGGGAACTCCTATTAATCTTCCAACTGTTACTGCAGCACGTGAAGAATTTAACTCTCTTGGAAATTGGGAAGCGCGCGCTCCGTTTAGCGCGGTAGCTCCAGGTTCGGTAAGTGTTTCTGGAAATGAAGCGCTGCTCTCATCATGGCGTCTACTTCTTGATGCAGGCTCACTCCAAGATGGCGAAAATAATCTGGCGGGAACGGTTCATCCGTCAGTTGCTGTTATCTCTGAGAAGCGCGCAAACGTTCTTGGAGTAAAGAAGGGTGATTACCTAACTATTTCTACTTCACTTGGCTCCATTACTTTGCCATGTGAGATTGATGCGATTGAAGAGAATTCAATCTGGATTCCACGTAATTCAATAGATAGCAAAGTTATTGCAACTTTAGGAATCGCTTCTGGTCCGGTATCGGTGGTGCGAGCATGAGTAGCTCAGCGATTCTTCTTGATGATCCAGGTTGGGTCATCGCTCTTAAAGGTCTTTTGATTTTCGTTTTATGTGTTCTTCTTACTCTTATGTCAGTGTGGGGCGAGCGCCGCATCGTGGCTCGTATGCAGATGCGCCTTGGTCCAAACCGAGTTGGGCCTTTTGGATTAATCCAAGCTCTCGCTGATGGCGTGAAGTTGGCCCTTAAAGAGGACATCATTCCTAAGGCTGCCGACCGCGCAGTCTTTATTTTGGCCCCAATTATCAGCGCCACTACTTGCTTTATGGCCTTCGCCGTAATTCCCATGACCGGCGTTGTTAATTTCTTCGGTCAAGAAACCATCATGCAACTTACTGATCTACCTGTTGGCGTTCTTTATGTTTTAGCAACTGCATCAATTGGCGTTTATGGAATTGTGCTTGCGGGTTGGTCTTCAGGTTCTACTTATCCGTTGCTAGGCGGACTACGTTCTAGCGCACAAGTTATCTCTTATGAAATTGCGATGGGACTTTCTTTTGTCGGAGTCTTTATCTATGCCGGATCGATGTCAACCGGAGACATCATCGCTTCGCAATCTACGTGGTGGAATGTTGTAGTCCTCTTCCCATCCTTTGCGATTTATGTAATTTCCATGGTCGGCGAAACAAACCGTGCGCCATTTGATTTAGCAGAAGCTGAAGGTGAATTAGTTGGCGGATTCCATACCGAATATTCATCCTTAAAGTTCGCACTCTTCTTCTTGGCTGAGTATGTAAATATCATCGCGGTTTCTGCGCTGGCCACAACGCTTTTCCTTGGTGGCCCAAGCGCACCTCCTGGCTTTGGATTTACCGAGTCGTGGCTCGGTGGTTGGTTTACCTTTATCTGGTTCTTCCTCAAAGTACTTGGATTCTTCTTCTTCTTTGTCTGGCTCCGCGGAACCCTTCCACGTCTTCGCTATGACCAATTCATGAAGTTTGGTTGGAAAGTTTTGATTCCAGTTAACGTGGCTTGGATTCTTGTAGTCGCAACACTTCGCTTAATGACGCAACAAGGAGCTTCACAATTCCTCATTGCAGCGTTTACAGGTGGCGTTGTTCTCGCAGTTCTAGCGGCGATGTCAATCTACGATTCCACAAAGAAGAAAGCCGAAGAGCGCGCCCACGATGTCGGCGAGATGCCCGAACCAACATTTCCTGTTCCAGCACTTCCCACTATTAAGAAAGCGGTTGAGTAATGAGCGATTTTCATTTAGAACCCAAGCGCTCTGACGCGATCGAAAAAGCAGCGCAATCCGCTGTTCCTGTGACTGGCACTGAACCCGCAAGTTTCTTTAAGCAACTCAAAGGATTCTGGGTCACCTTCAGCACAATGTTCAAGAAGCCAAACACAATTGAATATCCCGAAGTAAAGCCTGAAGTACAACCACGCTTCCATGGTCGTCACCAACTCAATCGTTATGACGATGGTCTAGAGAAGTGCATCGGCTGTGAATTATGCGCTTGGGCCTGTCCGGCAGATGCAATTTATGTTGAGGGCGAGAATAACTCTGAAGAGAATCGGATGTCTCCAGGCGAGCGCCATGCCAAGGTTTATCAGATTAATTATCTGCGTTGTATTTTCTGTGGACTCTGCATTGAAGCTTGTCCTACACGCGCACTTACGATGACAAACGAATACGAAATTGCAGATGATAAGCGCGAGAAGTTAATTTGGGAGAAGGAAGATTTATTGGCTCCATTGCGTAATGGAATGTTGATGCCACCACACCCAATGTACCCAGGTTCTGATCATCACAATTACTATCGTGGTGAAATCAAAGAATCCCACCCTTCACAGGATGTAAATAAATGACCGGTGAATCAGCGCTCTTCTGGGTTTTAGCGCCACTTGCTGTTGCCGCTTCAATCGGAATGCTCTTCATGAAGAAAGCAGTCCACTCTGCGATTCTCTTAGCTTGGGTCATGATTACCTTGGCAATCTTCTACATTGCCCTGGAAGCGCCATTCCTCGGAATTGTTCAGATTGTTGTTTACACCGGTGCGGTAATGATGCTCTTCCTCTTTATTCTGATGTTGGTAGGCGTGGACTCCTCAGATTCACTCGTTGAGAAGATTAAAGGCTTACGCGCTGTTGCAATCTTTACCGTTCTTGGATTTGCAGGAGCGCTCACCGCATTTATTGCTCGCGCGGATTTAGGGCGTTCACCTCGTGGGCTTGCAGAAGCTAACCAAGATGGCAATGTTGAAGGCCTCGCAAAACTCCTCTTTGGCGATTATGTATGGGCTTTCGAAGTGATTTCAGCTCTCCTTATTACTGCAGCTCTTGGGGCGATGGTCTTGGCACATTCTGAAAAGAGCGAAGTAGCTCGCACCTCGCAGCGTGCACGTTCGATCGCTCGCTTCCGTGGAAAATCAATCGCAACTGCAGCAGGACTTCCTGGATCTGGCGTCTATGCCCGTAACAACTCCGTTGATCTGCCAGCTTTATTGCCAGACGGAAAACCATCAGATCTTTCTATCGCAGAAGTTCTCCATCGTCGCGGTGATGTTCAAGAAACTAAGTCTTATGCACTTGAAGGCCTACCTCAAATTGATGAGGAGGGTAAGAAGTAATGAATCCAACAAATTACTTGTATCTCTCGGCGATTCTCTTCTCAATTGGCGCAGTCGGCGTTGTTGTCCGCCGTAATGCCATCGTTGTTTTCATGTGTATCGAATTAATGCTCAACGCCGCAAACCTTGCCTTCGTTACCTTTGCGAAAATTAATGGCAACCTTGAAGGACAAGTAATTGCATTCTTCACAATGGTTGTTGCAGCGTGTGAAGTTGTTGTTGGTTTAGCCATCATCGTCACAATCTTCCGTTCCCGTCGATCTGCATCAGTTGATGATGCAAGTTTGTTGAGTCGATAAATGACATCTTCAAACTTGGTTTATCTCATCGCGCTGCCGCTCTTCAGCTCAGCGTTGTTGATGCTCCTTGGACGTAAAGCTGATAAGTGGGGACATATTTTCGCCACCTTGATTTCGGCAAGCACTTTTGTTGTGGGGGCGATGGAATTCCTAGCAATGCGCGATCGCCCTGAAGAGTCCCGCGCTGTCACCCAGAAACTCTTTACTTGGATTTCGGTCGGATCATTTAATGTCGACGCGGGCTTATTGCTAGACCAACTTTCTATCGCATTCGTACTTCTTATTACTGGCGTAGGAACTCTGATTCATATCTATTCCATCGCCTATATGTCTCATGATCGCGATCGCCGTCGATTCTTTGCGTACCTCAACTTCTTCATCGCTGCGATGCTCTTATTGGTGCTTGGCGACTCTTACCTCAACCTCTATGTGGGCTGGGAAGGCGTGGGCCTTGCTTCATACCTTCTTATTGGATTCTGGAATCAGAAACCGGAATATGCCACCGCCGCTAAGAAAGCTTTCGTAGCAAACCGCGTCGGTGATTTCGGACTTTCGATTGCAGTGATGATCGCCTTCGCAAACTTTGGCGCCGTTTCATTCCACGGCATTGAAGAGAAAGTTGGCGGAGCAAGTGAAACTGCGTTAACTGCGATGGGACTTATGTTGTTACTTGCAGCAACTGGTAAGTCTGCACAGTTCCCATTACAGGCATGGCTTGGTGATGCGATGGCTGGTCCAACTCCGGTCTCGGCGCTCATTCACGCCGCAACCATGGTTACTGCCGGCGTTTATCTCATCACCCGTTCTAATTTTGTCTTTGATAATGCTCCCAATGCACAACTTGCTGTTGTCATCATCGGAACCATCACACTTCTCTTTGGTGCAATTATCGGTACCGCAAAAGATGACATTAAGAAAGCTCTCGCAGCTTCCACTATGTCCCAGATTGGTTACATGATCCTTGCAACTGGATTTGGTCCAGCTGGTTACGCATTCGCAATCATGCACTTGTTAACTCACGGATTCTTTAAAGCAGGAATGTTCCTTGGCGCAGGATCTGTGATGCATGGAATGAATGACGAAGTAAATATGCGTCGTTACGGTGGACTCGCGAAGTTCATGCCGATTACGGCAATTACTTTCGGTCTTGGTTATTTGGCAATTATCGGTGTTCCACCTTTTGCTGGCTTCTACTCAAAAGACAAGATTATTGAAACTGCGTTTAACGCAGGCGGAGTGCAAGGCGTCATCTTTGGTTCAGCTGCGCTTCTAGGTGCAGTCATCACGGCTTTCTATATGACCCGCGTTATGTTGATGACTTTCGGTGGAAATAAGCGTTGGGCAGATGACGCACATCCACACGAATCCCCATTCTTAATGTGGGCTCCGATGGTGGTTTTGGCTGTTGGATCAGTCGCTTCTGGCTACCTGCTTTATAGCGGAAAAGCAATTGTGAAGTGGCTCGCTCCAGTAGTGGATAAGCATCACCACGAACATGAAGAATTTTTACAACCAATCGTCGTTACATCTCTTGCAATCACAGCAGTTGTGATTGGTGTAGGTATTGCGCTTGCGAAATATCGTGGCGAGCTTGCAGCAACTGCGCCCCAAGATGTCAGCATCTTTACCCGAGTCGCACGCCGCGATCTGTTACAAGATGATGCAAATGAATTCCTCTTTATGCGCCCTGGTCAGAAGTTGACTCAAGCGCTTGTGATGACAGACGAGAAAGTTATTGATGGCGCCGTTCGTGGCGTAGGTGCTTCTGCGGTTGGTAGCGCGCGCGGAATGAGAAAACTTCAGACCGGCTATGTACGTAATTACGCTCTCTTGATTTTGATTGGTGCGCTCGTTGCACTTGTTGCTGTATTGGTGGTGACCTTATGAATTTATTAACCAGTATGGGCGCACTTCCGCTGCTCGGAGCACTACTCATCGCTGTCTTGCCTGGTACTAATACCAAGTTAGTGAAGCAAGTCGCTTTTGCGATTTCTCTTCTCGTTGCTGGCGTTGGTATTTCGGCAGCGCTTGGATTTGATTTGAATAAGAGCGGTTTCCAATATGTCGAGAAATATTCGTGGATTCCAGCGCTTGGTATCAATTATCAACTTGGCGTTGATGGAATTTCACTTATTCTCATTCTGCTCTCTGTGATTCTCGTGCCGATTGTGATCTTGGCGGGCTGGAATGAATCAGAGAATGGTCGCTTTAGCGTCAAGACTTTCTATGTATTAATTCTTGTACTTGAAACGATGATGATTGGCGTCTTTGCCGCCACCGATGTATTCCTCTTCTATGTCTTCTTTGAAGCGATGCTGGTCCCGGTCTACTTCCTTATTGGTGGATATGGCACGGGAGCCCGCCAGGCTGCCGCCGTAAAGTTCTTGCTTTATAGCCTTTTTGGCGGTCTTTTGATGCTTGCTTCAATCATCGGAATCTTCGTGATCTCTGGAAATCAGATCGGTCGCACCTTCGATATTGAAGCGCTCTCTACTCTCCAGATTGATTCGACCACACAGAACTTCTTATTCCTTGGATTCTTTATCGCCTTTGCAATTAAAGCTCCGCTATGGCCAATGCATACCTGGTTACCTGATGCTGCAAAGTCAGCTACACCTGGCACTTCAGTCCTTTTACTTGGAGTGCTCGACAAAGTTGGAACCTTCGGAATGATCCGTTATTGCGTCGAATTATTCCCCGAGGCATCAAAGACCTTCACGCCGCTCATCATTACGCTCTCAGTAATTTCAATTCTTTATGGCGCCTTCCTTGCTATTGGCCAGAAAGATATTAAAGGTCTCATTGCTTTTACTTCGATCTCGCACTTCGGTTTTATTACTTTGGGAATCTTTGCCATGACAACGCAAGGAAATTCTGGCGCTACTCTTTATATGCTCAATCACGGATTCTCGACTGCAGCGCTATTCCTTACCGCAGGTTGGATGATTTCACGTCGTGGCTCATCAACTATCGCCGAGTTTGGCGGATTACAGCGAGTTACCCCGATACTTGCTTGGTCATTCTTTATTGCCGGAATGTCATCGTTAGCTCTTCCTGGACTTTCAAGTTTCGTGAGCGAATTCTTGGTTCTGGTTGGAACTTATACTCGCTATCCAGTCGCTGCGATTATCGCTACCTTTGGAATCGTTCTTGCTGCGTTGTACAT
>DAIOTH010000039.1:0-7588 GCA_036752125.1 Candidatus Nanopelagicaceae bacterium
CTTATGCTTCTTCTTAGCCATGCGCTTGCGGCGCTTTTTGACTACTGAACCCATGTTCTCAACTCCTTTTGGTCTGTTCTAAGACTAGCCGAATTTTAGGAGAGTTCCTGCGATCTATCTCGCGCCGCCCGCATAGCTTTCTTCACTAAATCAGTTATCCCACCTTCATCAAAGGAATTGAGGGCAGCAAAAGTCGTTCCGTTTGGACTGGTTACATTCTCGCGAAGTTTTTTTGGAGAGGATCCTTCTACATTAAGCATTTCAGCCGCTCCAGTAATCGTCTGAATGACAAGTGTCTTTGCATCAGCTTCAGAAAGTCCAAGTTCTGTAGCGCCTTCTATCATCGCTTCCACAAACTTAAAGAAATAAGCAGGACCAGAACCGCTCGTGGCGGTAACCGCATCCTGAAGTGATTCATCAACAACAATAGTTTTGCCGGATGATTTCAATAGATTAACAACTGCCTCAACGTCGTTCTCTGTGGCGAACCTACCGGCTGAGATCGCAGAAGCTCCCACTCCAACTGACATTGGTGTATTTGGCATTACCCGCAAAACAGGCACACCTTCCGATGAGAATTTTTCAATCAAGGACGTCTTCTTGCCAGCTGCAAAAGAGATAATTCTCTGATCCCTAGAAACCAACTTCCCAATTTTCTCCAACAATTCATCCATATCTTGTGGCTTAACAACTAAAAGGATGTTTACAGATTGCTCAGCTATTTCGGTTGAACTTAGGACTTTGCAGCCATATTTTGTAGATAACTCGCTAGTTCTTTCGCTGCGCTTATCAGAGATTGCGATCGATGAAGCGGGAACTCCTGACTTTATGATTGCAACCAGAAGTGCTTCTCCCATAATGCCGGCGCCAATGATCCCGACGGCGATGGATGTCATGAAGCAAGGTTAGCGAATACAAGATTTGCAGAGAGCCGCCCGCGGGAATCGAACCCGCGACCTTCGCTTTACGAGAGCGACGCTCTACCGACTGAGCTAGGGCGGCGTTAATTAATCCAAGCGTACAACGCCGCTAGGTGTTGAAAGATGAACCGCAACTAGACCTGTTTGGCCATCATTGTTCGCGGGATCAACCCATTCGATCTCAACACCATCAAATGCTTTTGAAAGGTCAGAGCCCAACCATTCCTCAATAGTTCCTTCATCTCCAGCGATTTCAATCTTTACAATTTCAGCAACAGCTTTTCCATCTGTTGATGGATGATCATCGCTTAGCCATTGGATAAAGAACGGAAGTTGTGAATCATCTAAAGTTCCAAGCACGCCAAGTTGTTTCCACTTTAATTCCGAACCGTCGGGACGCTTACGGGAACCATCTACTGCTTGGCGACCCAAGCGATTTTCAACAGGAGTTAAATCTTCAGTAGAGACAACCCATGTCAACCATCCGCCACCTTCATTAGCGCGTTGTGAAACGACGCGACCAAAAGGCGATGCATCGGCAGCGGGATGTTCTAGAGGACAGACAACTTCAAGGTAATGACCATTTTTTAGCGCGAGGGTGAAATTGCGTGTTCCGAATCGAGGATGAATACCACCATCAGTAAATGCTGAGCCGATTCGTGAACCAATTCGTTGTACAACATCTACAAGTTGATCATGAGTTGCTGCATAAGAGATATGGTCTAGGCGCATGTGCGGATAATGCCGAAAGCTACTTCAAAGCGCAAAACAAAGCCTCAAGCGTGGCCAAAGGCGCGGCATTACGTGAGAGATTGGTGCGGGCAGTCAGAATTGCTTCAATCTGTTCAATTGTTCGTTTGGCCCGGGTTGTTCGTGCGTACTCCAATAAATCCGCTTCAAGGTCAACGTTGAGAATTTCAGACCCGTTGCTCTGAAGAACTAGAACATCGCGGTAGAAGGTTGATAGATCAAGAAGTGCTCCATCAATGTTGTCGCGAATTGAACGCGTGGTGCTGGATTTCTGTTCTTTTTCCAAATCTTTAATGGCCTTGGCACCGCCTGAAATTAGCCCCCTTCCAGTGCCTTGATACGCATCTTGTAATTGTTTAAGTTCTGCAGCATCGCGCTCCGAGCTCTCTTTTTCTGCTTGATCTTCTGCAATATCTAGCAGTTTCTGAGCAGCTTTGAAGCAGCTCTCAATATCTTTCAAGCTAAGTGGAATTGAAAAGATCTCTTTTCGCCGAGATTGGGCTTCAAGATTTGTAGCAAGGAATCTTGCTCGACCAATATGTCCTTGAGAAACTCGAGCTGCAAATCGGGCAGTCTTTTCATCTACCTTCGTTTGTTTTAAGAGAAATTCTTCAACGCTTGCGGTTGAAGGGGTACGTAATTGAACATGGCGGCATCGTGAACGAATTGTTACGGGCACATCAGCCAGAGTAGGAGCACACAACAACCAGACAGTATGTGATTCAGGTTCTTCAATAGTTTTCAAAAGAGCATTAGCTGCAGTTTCAGTAAGTCGATCAGCATCTTCGATTATCACAATTCGCCAGCCACCGACCGATGGTGACCATGATGAACGCGAAATTAACTCTCGAACTTCTTCCGCCTTTATTGATAATCCTGTGGGATTAAAGCGCTCAACATCAACATGAGTTGATGCTAGAACCGTGGAGCAATCAGTACATTTTCCACATCCGCTTTCCTGACATACCAATGCAGCTGCAAAGGCAACTGCAGCGTTAGAACGACCTGATCCAGGTGGGCCAACAAAAAGCCAGGAATGTGTCATGGCTTGAGAAGTCTCGCCACTTTTCGCGACTTTTACGGCGCTAGAAAGTTGTTCGATTATGTGGTCTTGTCCTATTAAAGAGTCGAAGATGATCATGACTTCTTTGAGGTCAATGCGGCAATTCGAGCAGTAATTTCTTGGTGAATCTCAATGATGGGTCGCTGGGCATCAATCACTAAGTATCGCTCAGGATCCATTCCAGCTAATTGGAGATATTCCTGTCGCACTCGATTGTGAAACTCAATGGATTCACTTTCAAGGCGGTCTGCATTTTTGATGCGGGAGAGTCCAACTTCAGCTGGTTGGTCCAAAATTATGGTGAGTGTTGGGAATAGTGACTCGGTAGCCCAACGATTGATACGTGCGACTTCAGATGATGACAAAATTCGACCTGCTCCTTGGTATGCGATGGAGGAGTCAAAATATCGGTCAGTAATGACAACATCTCCACGTTCTAAGGCCGGGCGAATCAATGAGTAGACGTGGTGTGCGCGATCGGCAGCGTAGAGAAGAGCTTCAGATCTTGGAGAGATATCACCGGTGGCATTATCAAGAAGAATTTTTCTCAAATTTCTTCCAAGGTCAGTTCCACCTGGCTCCCGACTTAAAACAACCGATTTACCTTCATTCTCAAACCATTCTTTTAATAACTTCGATTGAGTTGACTTACCAGAACCTTCACCGCCTTCAAATGCGATAAAGAGTCCTTCAGACTTTGGCGCTGTTATAGAACCAAGCTCGCCTTTAAATGCATTAACTATGTCGCTCCAAAAAGAAACTCCAGGACGATCTTTCATTTGGTGATAGGAGAGAATTCCAACCAGCATCGCGATGATTCCACCGCCAAGCATTGTGAACGCCGCTCCGTTATAAGTGAGCTGTACTCTTCCAAAAGTAAAGTCATGTTCACCGATAGCTGCTGCAGCCAAAGGCGCAACAGCTAGAACCCCCACAAGAGAGATTCGAACTAAAGATTGAATAAAAGCAAAGACGCGTCCACGCAGCTCATCGGTAACTTCCATTCCAAGCATGGTGAAGCCCGTTACCCATGAGACTCCAGAAAAAGCGCCCAGAATTACGACAACAAAGATCGCAAGTACCAGGTTCTGAAGTAGAGATAGAACGATCAGAAGAAAACCTGCACTTGTTAGCGCTGCGCCAAATAACCGTCTACGTGAGAATTGAGCAAAAATCTTGGGTCCAAGTGCAATTCCCGTGGCTAGTCCGGTAAATACCGAGCCAAAGAGAACACCATATGCGGCATCACCACCAGCTAAATCCCCTACGAAAGTTCGCGCTAAACCGATAACAGCTCCAGCTGCAACAAAGGCCCCAAGTAATCCAATAATTAGCCCTCTTACGATCTTCGAAGAAGAAACGAATTTTCCACCATCTAGAAGTGAACTGAATATCGAAGTAGAAATATCGCTCTTCTTTAGGTGCTCTTTAGGGATCTCAAGGTTATAAATAGTAAAAGCGCTAAATAAGAAGGAGAGCGCATTTATATAGAGAGCTAGGTCAACTGCAGAATTCTCGCCTAGATTAAGGGCTGCACTGATACCGGTGATAAAGATAGAGAGAACGGAGAAAAGAGCTGCCGCAATCGGAGCGGTTCCGTATGCTGCAAAGAGACTAACTTGATTAGCATTCTCAAGACGGCTTTTTGGAACGAGATTTGGAACTGTAGCTTCCTTTGCCGGACTCCAAAACAACGTTACGCATTCAATTAAGACGGTTGCTGTGTAGAGCCAGAAGTAGTTTCCAACAATTGGAATCGAGATGAAGAGAAGTGCTCGGAGAATGTCTCCAATCACCATAACTTTTTTGCGATCAAACTTATCCGCGATTACTCCAGCGAGAGGACCAAGAATGACCGATGGAAGTAGACGGGCAATAAAAACACCTGCAATCGCAAAGTTAGCGGTCGCGTAATCTCCACCCGCAAGTTGTTGAGCCAGCGCCGTTGTAGCAAGAAGTCCTAACCAATCTCCAAAAGAGGAGAATGCCATCGCATTCCAGAGTTTCCTAAATCCTGGAATCGACATAACGCTCTCTCGAACACCTGCCGAAGGTGTTCGCGGATTTGGAATTGCGTTAGCCATGGTGAAAGCCTATTACTTAGCTTTTTTTGACTTACCGCTCGCTGATTTCTTAGCTTTACGCTTGGAACCAGCGTCTTTAATAGTCTTTTCGGTGAGGGTGGGCGCAGTTTTCTTTGATCGCTTAGCCTTCGATTTCTTTGGTGCGCCTTCACTTTCGTTGGCAACTTCCCAAGCTCTCCTGCCTGCAAGAAGTTCTAGGGCGCGCTCAATCGTCATCGCTTCAACTGTATCTCCGCGACGAAGGGTTGCATTAGTTTCGCCATCGGTTACATACATACCGAAGCGACCATCTTTAATGATGATTGGCTTCTTTGTTTCGGGGTCAACTCCAAGATCTTTAAGTGGTGGTTTTGCCACGCCGCGACGACGTACCTTTGGTTGCTTATAGATTTCAACGGCTTCATTTAGATCAATAGAGAAGAGCTGATCTTCTGAAGTTAAAGTGCGTGAATCTGCACCACGTTTCAAATATGGACCATAGCGTCCGTTTTGGACAGTGATCTCTTCACCAGTTTCGCTATCAACACCAAGAGTTCGTGGAAGAGATAAAAGCTTTAGCGCATCATCAATCGTGATGGTATCTAGAGTCATCGTTGAAAGTAGAGATGCTGTTTTTGGGGTTGGGGCATCTTTTTTCTTTCGTGGCTTCTTCCCATCTTCCGTCACTACTTCGGGAAATACTTCAGTGATGTATGGTCCAAATCTTCCGGACTTTGCGATAACTTGAAGACCGGTACTTGGATCAACTCCAAGTTCGCGTTCACCTGATGGAGCTGCCAATAATTCAATAGCTTTTTGAAGTGTTAGCTCATCAGGTGCTAAACCTTCAGGAATATTTGCGAATTTACGATTATCGCCTTGGCCCTCTTGAAGATACGCGCCATATCGACCAACACGAATCTCGATGTTTTCACCCATCTTCATGGTGTTAATTTGTTGTGCATCGATGGCTCCGAGGTCGGCGGCGAGATCTTGAAGTCCTGGTTGATCATCATGGCCATAGAAGAACCTCGTTAACCAATTAAGTCGATCCTCTTCGCCATTGGCGATCTTGTCTAAGTCCTCTTCCATGGAAGCTGTGAATTCGTAATCTACGAGTTTGGAAAAGTGCTGCTCGAGAAGGCCCGTAACGGAGAAAGCCAAGAATGTAGGAACTAAAGCGCGACCTCTTTTTACAACGTAACCGCGATCTTGAATCGTTTGAATGATGGATGCGAATGTAGAAGGTCGGCCAATGCCAAGCTCTTCTAGTTTCTTCACCAACGTTGGTTCGGTGTAGCGAGCTGGCGGTTTGGTTTCATGACCTTCACAACTGTATTTAGTGGCATTTATGTCTTGGCCGACTTTCATTGGAGGAAGGCGCTTATCGCTTTCTTCTTCATTCTTGTCATCGCTTACATCCTCATAAGCGGCCAAGAAACCAGCGAATGTAACTACAGAACCATTGGCGCGGAAGACACATGATTTGCCATCAGAAGTCTTTACATCAAAATCAACTCGAGCTTGCATCTTCTTTGCATCAGCCATCTGGGAGGCAACAGTTCGCTTCCAAATTAAGTCATAGAGCGCTAATTGGTCGCGATTAAGTTCGGTGGCAAGTTCTCCTGGTGTTTTAAAAGAATCTCCTGCAGGGCGAATTGCTTCGTGAGCTTCTTGTGCGTTCTTAGTTTTGCCTTCATAAAAACGTGGCGCATCTGGAACATGGTCTTTCCCGTAGAGAGATTGCGCTGCAGAGCGTGCTGCATTTATTGCGGTTTGAGAAAGATTAACTGAATCAGTTCGCATGTAGGTGATGTATCCACCTTCATACAAACTCTGCGCGATGCGCATTGTTAATTGAGCGCCCCATCCAAGACGAGATCCAGCATCTTGTTGCATTGTAGAAGTAGTAAATGGTGGTTTAGGGCGTTCAGTACGTGGAGAATCTTCAATCGATTTAACAGTTAGTTTTTTACCGATTAGTGAGTTAGTTAATTTCTCTGCATCTGCTTGGTTGAGTAACAAGATACTTGAGGCGTTCTTTTCTTTGAGAGCACCGTTCGAGTCAAAATCGTTTGTTGTGGCCAAACGCTTATCATCAACAGAGATAAGGCGGGCTGTGAAGTTCTGGTCGGTTTCCGCAGTGAGATCCCACCAATTCGAGGCTACGAAAGCCATTCTTTCCCGCTCACGTTCAACAATGAGTCGGGTGGCGACGGACTGAACTCGGCCAGCCGAAATACGTGGCATAACTTTCTTCCAAAGAACTGGAGAGAGGCGGTAGCCAAATAATCTATCTAGAACTCGTCTAGTCTCTTGAGCATCGACTAGGCGCTCATCGATGTCTCGAGTTTCATTTACTGCCTTGAGGATTGCTTCTTTGGTGATCTCATTAAAAACCATGCGCTTTACTGGAACTTTTGGTTTGAGAATTTCCATTAAGTGCCAAGCGATTGCCTCACCTTCGCGGTCTTCATCGGTTGCGAGAATGAGTTCTTCGGATTCCTTGAGTAAATCTTTAAGCTCTTGAACTTTCTGTCTCTTGTCAGGATTAATCACATAAAGTGGTGCAAAGCCATTTTCAATATCTACACCTTCACGCGACCAGGCAAATTTCTTTACCTCTTTTGGAATATCAGCTGCGCGCTGTGGGAGATCTCGAATATGACCAATGGAAGCCTCGACGATGTAATCATCGCCGAGGTATCCACCAATCTTTCGAGCTTTCGCTGGAGATTCAACAATCACCAGCTTCTTTAATTGTTTGGCCAAATGAATTAGCCAATCATTGT
>DAIOTH010000040.1:0-7513 GCA_036752125.1 Candidatus Nanopelagicaceae bacterium
AACCGACCAGGTTGAGTGTGCCTTCCATGTTTCTTACCTTTCCTTCTTTTTTATCTTCACGTTAACCGAGCGTTAGCGTGAGTAAATCTATTGATTAGTGCTCGTCTGCTAAAGCCCCAGCGATATACAGCGCTGTCAGAAGAGTAAAGATGTAGGCCTGGAGGCACTGCACCATGAACTCAAAGAATGTGAGGGCAATGCCGATCAAGAACGAAAATGGGCTGACAAGCTTGAGCCCAATAACGCCTTGCAACAAGTGCTCTCCGCCAAGGATGAACACCAGAAGCAATAAGTGACCAGCAAACATATTTGCAAAGAGACGCAAGCTCAGCGTCATCGGACGGACCAAGAAATAGGTCGCGAGTTCAAGCGGCGTAATAAGAATGTATGCCGGCTTTGGAATACCAGGCAGGAACATGATTTCTTTCATGTACTTAAAGAAACCTTGTTTGCGAATTCCGACGTAATGGAAGATAAAGAATGTAAACGCTGCCAGCACATATGGGAATGAAATGCGCGACATTGTTGGGAATTGAATCAATGGAACAATGCCAAAAATGTTATTTACCAAAATGAAAGTAAAGAGCGTGAAGAGGTAAGGAACAAAGCGCATGAACTCATGGCCGATAACTTCTCTACCGAGATCGTTGCGCACAAAAGAGTAAACCGACTCGCCTGCAAATTGCAGTTTGGAGGGAACGATCGCCGCTTTACGTGAGGAGATGATGAAGAAGACTGAGATAAGAAGTACTGAGAGGAAAACTAGAAGAATTGGTTTTGTCGCGAATTCGTTGCCTTCGATAAATGGAGGGAGGTTGAAGTCGCCTGCATCGGGAGGATTGAAGCCCTCGTCCTTGGCTGCGTAGCTAACGAACACCACTGAACTCCTTGAATTCAACTTCCAGAGCGTTTTCGTCTCCGTGAAGCCTTACGATGAATTGGCGGGAAAGACGGCGTAACCCTATGGGTTCGGGCGCATAGTTGAGAAATCGAAAATGGCCTAAAACTGGGCGCAGGGCGTTAGGTGGGTAACGGAATTCTGGGTTTAAAAGAGGGTTTAAAAGTGGCGCTTACTTACGGCCGAAACGGAGCCAGATCAGGTAGAGGGCTGAACCCATTCCAAGAAGTAAGCCGCCCAAAAGGAAATAACCCGTACCTAACCAATTATCAAGGCCCCAACCGATGCCGCCCCAGATAAGTAAACCTGAGAGCATGTAACCGAAGATGGTCCAGAACGCATTGTCTTCACTCGGACCTTTGGGAAGGTTCTCGCTCATGAACTCTCTCCTGACTGCTTCGGTAGGGGTAACTGTAGCCGCAGTCTAAAGAAGGCACGAACCTCCCCTGCAAGCCAGCCTGATGCAATAAGAAGTGCGCTCACGCCAAAGCTGGTTCGATCGACATCGCTCTCTGCGGTAAGCCGCGTGACCGCAATGAGGAATCCGGCGATCAAGAGCAATTTTGTAAAGTAAGAGAACATAGCCAAAGCCATGGTGCTAATCGGATCGGCATTTCTTGTAAGTCGGGCAACTAAAAGTGATACCGAAAAAAATATTACAACAGTGAACGTTGCTAATGCGCTACCGAAAAATCCTGCCGCGCCTTTGAGAATCGAAAAAGTAATAACAGAGATAACTCCCAAAATTATGGAAGGAATGAGCGCACCGCGCCACATCGCTTTATTAGAACTGGCGATATCCATTAGACATTTGCCTCAACTCGTGAACGATTTTCTCGTTTTGTAATGAGGCCTGCAAGAATTAATAGCAAAGCTCCTACACATAAAGCAGCCCACACCGGGATAAATGCTGAGAGCATCGCAGGCAAAGCCAACATTCCCGTGCCAAGATAAAGAATGACCGATGTCCGTTGTTGAGAATTTCCCATTGACATCAATTTATGGTGCAAGTGTTCTTTATCTGGTGCGAACGGTGATTTTCCGCGTCTCACGCGACGTAGAACTGCCAGACCGAAATCAAGTAACGGGATTGCAAGAACTGCGAAAGGTAAAAGAAGTGGAAGTGCTGCGGGGCCAATGTTTTCGGAGAAAACTGCATTTGCGTCGATCTGACCCATCAAGGTAATCGCAGCAGCGGCCAGAACTAGACCTAAGAACATCGAACCTGAATCCCCCATGAATATCCGAGCCGGGTGGATGTTATGTGGCAGAAATCCAATGCAGGTACCGATCACAATCGCTGTCACCAAAGAAGGCGCACCTGCGCGGCTAAATCCATTCTCTACCGCCAACAAATAAGAAAAACCAAAGAATGATGCGGCAGAAATTGCAACAATTCCTGCAGCTAAACCATCAAGTCCATCGACGAAATTCACCGCATTAATAATGACAATAACAACTAGAACTGTGAGCAACTGTCCGATGTTTGTAGGCAAGACGATGATGCCATCAATAGGTAGCCAGAGAATTTGAATTCCAAAGAAGAGCAAGATTGCAGCAGCGAGGCCTTGACCTGCCAATTTAGTAACGGCATCTAATTCGAATCGATCATCAAGCACGCCGATAAGCAATACAAATGTGGCCGCCAGGAAAATGCCAAGTAGTTCTCGACTGTATGCCTTTCCTACCAACTCAAGATTATTGACCATAAGAAGAGTTGCGCCCATGGAAAGCCACATCGCAATGCCACCCCAACGTGGCGTAGTTTCAGTGTGAATGTCACGATCGCGAACATTGGCTACTGCTTTATTTCGAAGCGCGTACTTACGTACAAGTGGCGTCAACATATAAGTTAACGCAGCAGCGATGAGAAGTGTGAGTGAGTACTCGCGCATTAGCGTGGATAGACAGGGAATTTTGCCGTTAACGCATATACATCACTGCGAATAGCTGCAGCTTTGGCATCATCATCGCCATCTTTGATTGCGCGAGCAATAAATGAGGCAATCTGTGACATCTCTGGAATTCCCATGCCTTGAGTGGTGGTGGCTGGAGTTCCTACTCGAATACCACTCGTGACTGCAGGCGTTTCAGGATCATAAGGAATCGCATTCTTATTGAGCGAAATACCTGCGCGACCGCACCTCTCATCAGCAATTTTTCCATTAACTCCGGTGCTGCGAATATCTATCAAAGCCAAATGGGTTTCAGTTCCACCTGAAACTGCGCGCATTCCTTCTTTTTCCAGCGCTGCTGCCAAAGCTTGGGCATTTGCAATTACTTTCTTAGCGTAGGACTGGTATTCAGCTGTAGCGCACTCTTTAAGAGCAACTGCTTTTCCAGCTACCGCGCTCATGATTGGGCCGCCCTGCATTCCAGGAAATACCGCTTTATCTACGGCAGCTGCGTGTTCTGCCTTTGAAAGAATCATGCCGCCACGTGGACCGCGTAAAACTTTATGCGTAGTAAAGGAAACAACATCCGCATAAGGAACCGGAGATGGAATTGCTTTACCCGCAACTAATCCAATGAAGTGCGCTGCATCGACCCACATGATTGCGCCAACTTCATCGCAGATTTCGCGGATAGTTTTGAAATCAATCAAACTGGGATAAGCAGTGGCTCCCGAGCAGATCATCTTTGGCTTGACGCGCCGCGCAATATCGCGAAGTTCGTCGTAATCAATCAGCTCATTATCTTGGCGAACTCCATACGACTCGACGTTAAACCATTTGCCGGAGAAATTAACTTTGGAACCATGTGTCAGGTGGCCACCATGTGGAAGCGACATAGCAAGCACGGTGTCACCAGGTTTGGTAAATGCTTGATAGACCGCAACATTTGCACTGGCGCCAGAATGTGGTTGGAGATTTGCATGTTCGGCACCAAATAATTCTTTGGCACGAGCGATTCCAATTACCTCTGCCTTATCGACTTCTTCACAACCACCGTAGTAGCGCTTGCCTGGATAGCCTTCGGCGTACTTGTTGGAGAGAGTGGATCCAAGCGTCGCTAAAACAGCAGGCGAAGTGAAGTTCTCACTCGCGATGAGCTGCAAACTCTTTCGTTGGCGATCTAATTCAGAGAGAACAATCGCGGCGATTTCAGGATCTTGACTCTGCAATTGAGAGAAATCAGGGCCGAAGAAGGTCTCAGACATGTGCGGAATACTAGTAATTACTGCGCTGGTACTGCGATATTCGGCGTTATTGAGCGCAAGTCGGCGAGTGATATTGCTCCTTGGCGGCGAAGAATCACACCATCATCCTTCACAGAGATCACAGTCGAGCTTGGACCTTCGGCTAAATCTCCTGCATCAAAGATTGCGGCGTAATCGCTATCAAGACAGGGAAAAAATCGAGATTTTCTCGTGGGTGGTCGACCTGCCAGCGTTGCCGATCCGATTGCTAGTGGACCTGAGGCAAGCGCAACATCGCGAATGAATTCAGCGGCGGGCACACGAATTGCAATCTCTTCCAGAGTTCGCTCGTCACCTAAATCCCACACCAATCCGCGCGCTGGTGGAATATTAACAGTTAACAATCCAGGCCAAAACTTTTCACAAATTGCGTTAATTGTTTCGCCAAATTCTAGAGTGATTCCTTTAACAGTTTTGATATCGCCCACCAAAACTTGTGCCGCAACTCCTCGCGCATCTTGCCGGAGTAAGTGAATTTTTTTGACGGCTGCATGATTAAAAGCATCAGCAACAAATACATAAGCATGTTCAAGCGGCGCAATAATTAACTTGCCGTCACGGAGTGCAGCAACCGCGCGTTCAATTAATTCTGGAACATCAATTGCGCCATCGGTGAGTGAAAATCTCTCGCCCATTACTCCCCCTTTCTCCGTGCCGTCATCCACCGGGGTCTCTGATTGAGATCTGTGTAATGAGAAATATCAGAATAGTGTGAGCTCAATTCACGCTCAAGTAGCGCTGACTGATCTTCAAAATGTTCCAGAATAAGAAAACCGCCTGGCTTGAGTAATCGCGTTGCAGTTGCGATAAACAACCGCGGAAGTTCTAAACCATCTCGTGCACCGCCAAAAAGAGCTTCATGAGGCTCGTTCTTACTCACCAATTCCGGTAAGGAGACCTCATTGGGCACATAAGGAGGATTTGCCACAACGATGTCGCACTTGACCCCTTCCAGAGCCTGCGAGACATCGCTTTTAATGAGGCGAACATCGACTTCATGGCGCGCAATATTTTTCTGGAGCCATTCTTGTGCGGCTTCTGATTTTTCAACTGCAACAACGTGAACTGGCATCTGTCGCGCTCGAGCTTCATGAGCGATAGAGATTGCAATCGCACCACTGCCAGCGCCTAAATCAACAACACTGACTGCTGGAGATGTAATTCCGGGTGCCGATTGAATCCGCTCAATTTCTACCAGCGCTGCATCAACAAGTAACTCGGTTTCTGGTCTCGGAATTAATACTCCAGGGCCAACCGAGAAAGTGAGATAGCGAAATGGCGCTTCTCCGGTGAGATATTGCGTAGGAGTTCCTTCAATTCGCGCGGCCACTAATTCAGTAAAGACCTCTTCTTGTTCTGTAGTTAGTGAAAAGTCACGCGCATGAAGATCCATGCGACCTACGCCGAGGACATGGGCCAGAATTAACTCCGCATCAACGCCATCAATCTGGGCATTTGCAAAGCGTTCTTTAGATTCCTTAAGTAAATTCTTAATGCTCATAACTGTTGGTGATTCTAAAGTCTCGCATCACGCTTCAGCGGCAGCGAGTTTTTCTGACTTATCAGCTTCAAGAAGTGAGTTGATGACATCATCAAGTTCACCGTTGAGGACAGCATCCAAATTATTGGCTTTAAAGTTAACGCGATGATCACTCAAGCGATTTTCTGGGAAGTTATAGGTTCGAATTCTCTCAGAGCGATCAACGGTGCGGACCTGGCTTTTACGTGTTGCCGCTGCTTCTGCATCTGCTGCTTCTTGGGCTGCAGCTAATAAACGCGCGCGCAAGATACGTAGCGCTGATTCCTTATTTTGCAGCTGGCTCTTTTCGTTCTGGCATGAAACCACGATTCCGGTTGGTAGATGGGTGATTCGTACTGCGGAGTCGGTGGTGTTGACGCTCTGGCCGCCAGGACCTGAGGAGCGATAAACGTCGATACGGAGTTCATTCATATTGATCTGTACATCAATTTCTTCCGCTTCAGGAAGTACAAGAACTCCAGCAGCCGAGGTGTGAATTCGACCTTGTGATTCGGTCTCTGGAACGCGTTGCACACGATGCACGCCACCTTCAAATTTCAACTTCGCAAATGGTGCCCGCCCTGGTTCGGGGTTGCCACGCGATTTAACTGCGACAGAAATATCTTTATATCCGCCAAGATCACTTTCTGTGGCATCAATAATCTCAGTTTTCCAACCTTGCTTCTCTGCATAACGTAGATACATACGTAGTAAATCTCCGGCAAAGAGCGCAGATTCTTCTCCGCCAGCGCCGGCTTTAATTTCTAGAATTACATCGCGATCGTCGTTTGGATCACGTGGAAGAAGTAACTCTTCAAGAGTTGCAGCTGCATCATCAAAAGCTTTTTCTAGCCCTGGAATTTCGGAGGCAAAACTTTCATCGTCGGCCGCCAGTTCACGCGCTGCGGTGAGATCGTCTTCGCACTTCTTATAGGCGCGATAACCAGCGATAACAGGTCCGAGTTGGGCATATCGTTTTCCAAGTTGGCGAGCTTTTCCTTGGTCAGAGTGAATGGATGGATCAGCCATCGCAGCTTCAAGCGTTTCATACTCTTTTAGAATCTCGGGCATCGTTGCAAAACGATTGGTGTTTTTATCTGCCATCTCCATCACTCCTTTCATTCCTTAGATCAAGTCACTAACTAGTTCAAGCCACATAAAAAGAAAAGACCGCACCCCTGCAAATGCAGGAGCAACGGTCTTAACTAAGAAAGCTACTTCTTGTTCTGTTGCTTCTTGAAACGCTCTTCGAATTTGGCTACGCGTCCACCAGTGTCGAGGATGCGCTGCTTGCCGGTATAGAACGGGTGGCATACGGAGCAGACTTCAACGAAGAGTGATCCATTAGAAATTGTTGAACGAGTCTTAAAGGTCTCGCCACAACCACATGTAACAGTGGTCTCCTTATATTCAGGATGAATATCTTTCTTCATTTTCTACTCCTTATGACGCCTCGCGGTTGTGCTGGGTCCGATATCGCTAACGGTGAACCAGCTCGAAGGTCAGGGCGGAAGGCTACCTAAGCACCCTGCTGTTGAGCCAATTCAGCATCGAATCGGCTTGGGACTGAACGGAGTTACTCTCCCTTAGGAGCTTGGTCCGGTCCTACTGTGGTCTTTTGAACCTGCATCAAGAATTCAACGTTGGACTTTGTGCCCTTCATCTTCTCAAGAAGTAGTTCGAGCGCCTGTTGTGAATCAAGTGCATGAAGTACGCGGCGCAATTTCCAAACGATATTAAGTTCTTCTGGACCCATGAGGATTTCTTCTTTACGAGTTCCTGAAGCATCAACATCAACGGCTGGGAAGATGCGCTTATCTGCGAATTTGCGATCAAGCTTCAACTCCATATTTCCAGTTCCCTTGAACTCTTCGAAGATAACTTCATCCATCTTCGA
>DAIOTH010000041.1:0-7478 GCA_036752125.1 Candidatus Nanopelagicaceae bacterium
CGTGACCCACTCGTTGAATATCAAAAAGAAGGCTTCGACTTATTCTCAGCAATGATGGATGCCATAAAGGAAGAGATGGTTGGCTTCCTATTTAACGTCGAAGTAAAAGTTGAAGATCAACATGTTGAAGCCAAGGGAGTAACACCTGCGGCACCTACACAGCAGTTGCAGTACTCGGCTCCAAGTGAAAGTGGCGCAGTCGCTACATCAAAGAGTGACGGAGTTTCACGAAATGCACCGTGTCCTTGTGGTTCGGGCAAGAAATACAAGCGTTGCCACGGCGCTTCATAACAGTTCAATTTCAGTACATAACCACTTACGATCGACGCCCTCGAACCGAGCAACAAGCGCACGAACCCGTTCTTTAAAAACTAGGGTCACGTTAACTTCAATCACTCCTTCAATTGGTTGATTTCTGTGAATCTTTCTTATCTTGGGCACTTCTTTTATAGAGCCAACTCGATGAAGCAGTGAATTGAAAGTAAAGCGATGCGTTGAACGGGCGAGCTGCTGAGGGGAACGCCTACCAGCCAATATTTCTAGAGCGCTCACGACATAGGTCAATGTCCAACGTTCCAAGTTGGGCAACTCTGATAACGGCGATGGATTAGGAGCAAAATCGGGGTCATAACTTTCACCGTGTGATGTAGGTACGAGATAGAGCTTTGTATTGGTCGGTAATTCTGAGAAATTATTCTGACTCTGAGTATTCGCAAAAAGTCTCTCTTGTGAAAAGAGCTCAAGCATGGGGTGAGGTTGGTACTTTGCAATGTCCATGGAAGAAGGTTGGACGACGTAAGAGTGCCAACTCTCATACGAAAGTATGAGATTAGAACGAATGATTTCCACAGCTGTGTGAGAACTAATTTCAGATTGTGGATAAGCGATTCAGAGACAATTTGCGAGATATTCATATCCCATGAAAAAGAGAACGACACCACGAATTGATTTCAACCCCAGAGCACTCAATCTCAGATTAATCGCAGGCACAATTTTGATTGCCGCTTCTTTTTTCTCCGCTTACCTTATTTCACAATCCAACAATCGGATGATCACAGTTTGGAGCGCATCCAATGATCTAGCCCCAGGTCGAATCATCGAAGATGCCGATGTTGTTCCCGTTCAAGTATCAATGCCTAACAGTGCATCTCTATATCTCGATGCTCATTACTCAATTGTAGGTAGTCAGGTACTCCGTGCAGTCGGTTCTTCAGAGCTCATTCCGACCTACTCATTATCTAAAGAATCGCAGTTAAACTATAAAAAAGTTCCTATTTCATTATCGCGTTTACGTCTACCCATCGGCGTTAAGAGCGGAAGTATTGTTGACATCTATATCATTCCGCGAGAACAACTAAATGGAAATTTGGAAGCACCGAAACTCAAAAGATCACAACTTCTATTGCCAACCATCTCAGTCGATGCGATAGATATAGAAGCAAGTAAGTTAGGCGGAGAGATTGGTATGACCATTCTTGTTCCGGCCTCACAAGTCTCAGAAGTTGTCTCTGCCATGTCTGATAGTGAATTTATCGTGGTGCGTAGTAATTGAAGATTGCACTTGTAACCGCTCTTGTTGATGCCAACATCGAAGATAGCGTTGTTGCAGCACTTGTCGCAGATGAATTCGTTCTTGGAACTCGTTGCTATTCCATCACTCAATTGCAAGATTATCTAGCAAGTACAACTGGCGGAGAACAGAGATCCCTTCTGGTTGTTGATGATGAATTCGGTCTTAACTCACGGGATTGTGCCATGGTGGTCTCCGAACAGAGAGCCCTCTTGAAAATTTCATCACACATATCCCTGACGCCAGAGGAGATTAAGGCTCGAGCACGAGAGGCACTTCGACGTCCTGAAGTTTTGCCTTCAAGTTTTACTAAATATAGAAGAAGGAAGAACTTTATTGCTTTGACTGGATCTTCAGGCTCGCCTGGAATATCGACTATAGCCCTCAATCTTGCATTCGAGATTTCAGAGTTGAAAAATGCCATTTTAATTGATGCCGATCCTTATCGACGAGATATTCATCAGAGGCTTGGGTTACAAAGCTCTGACGATCTACAGATAACACCTCAGCTCTCGGTTAAGAGCTTTAGTGCCATGAACGACGCAGTCTTTGAAGATGTAGATGCAGAGTCAATTTACATTCTCGACATTGGCCAAGTACCACAGTTGTCTGAGTTGCTGACTGATCGAAGAAGTGTTGGACGAGAGTATTTTGAATTACTGCAGCAGTGCGGACAAGTTATTTTCATTTCGCAATCGGAGAACTCTTCTCTCGCCGAGCTAGAGCAATTTCGCAGGTCAATGGATGAAAATCTCCCTGAGTCAACCGTGACATTTATTCTGAATAAATCAGGAAGTTCAAATCGCCAACGTGCGCTTCAGAAGAGTTTCAAATCTCGGCTCGGAAGTGACCAAACTTTCGTTTTCCCACGTGATTATCCAGTTCTCGACCGTGCGCAAAGTCAGTACTCAACGCTCGCAGAAGTTGCACCCCGAAGTGGGCTGCGAAGAGCAATAAGAGAGCTCTCAATTTATCTTGCTAAATCATTCTGAGTACTCTTTCGCCCATGCCGTTTCGCCATCTTCTCGAGGGTTCAACATCGCTCTCTGATGCCGATATTGCACGCCTTGGAGAACTTGTTGCTGAGTGGCAACTCCTTGCCGACATTTCATTTGCAGATCTGGTTCTTTGGGTGCCACGTCGCACTGACGAGAAGAGTTGGCCTGAAGGTCATTTAGCAATTGCACAGATCCGTCCCATGACTGCAGCAACTGTATTTACGCAAGACCTCATCGGCGATGAAGTTTCTTGGGGATCAAGACCACATATTGATCATGCCTTGTCTACGGGAGAGATTGTTCGCGATAGTCAGCCAGAACAGTTTGGCGAACTTCTTATCAAGGAAGAGACAATTCCAGTTTTCTATAATGGAAAAGTAATCGCAGTTATATCTCGTCACCGAAATCTGGAAACGATGCGAACTCCTTCGCGTTTAGAACTTAATTATCGCGAAATTGCGAACCATATTTATCGAATGATTGCAGAGGGTAACTTCCCCGTGAAGGACAATGTTTACTTAGCTGAAGCGGCGCCCCGCGTGGGGGATGGCCTAGTGCGTCTTAATGTAGAAGGTGAAGTTATTTTTGCAAGCCCTAATGCTCGTTCAGCTTTTAGCCGAATTGGTTGGGAGCGCGATTTAGAAGGGCATGTACTTGGTGAAGTTCTCGATTCACTGACACTCAAGAGCGCAGAGCTAAATCCTAGAGAAGAAAATTTCCGAGTCTCTATGAGCGGAAAGACATTACGTCGCGATGAATTTGAAAATAGTGGGGGAGTGATTGATCTTCTTGCAATTCCTTTGACGGAAGGTGAAAATCGTATTGGTGCTGTGGTGCTAGTTCATAACGTAACTGAATTACGACGCAAAGATCGAGCACTTATTAGTAAAGACGCGACAATTCGAGAGATTCATCATCGCGTTAAGAACAATCTGCAAACTGTTTCTGCTTTATTACGGTTGCAATCAAGGCGTATTGAAGACCCTAACGCAAGCGCAGCAATTGAAGAGGCGGTACGAAGAGTTGCTTCAATCGCCCTGGTCCATGAAACGCTCTCATCGAGCGCGCAAGACACTGTTCAATTTGATGAAGTAATTTCCAAGATAATTCAGAGCGCTGTGGAATTGAGCGCACGTCCCAACGAAATCAAAATTGAGAAAGAAGGGGAATTTGGCTCCATTCCTTCCCTCGTTGCAACGCCTTTAGCGCTAGTACTAACGGAACTCATTCATAATGCCCTGGAGCATGGAGTTTCAGATAAAGGAACATCAGTGCGGGTAAAGGTAGTTAAGACTTCATCAACTATGACTGCATCTGTTATAGATGATGGTGCTGGAATTCCTGTTGATTTTTCTCTTGAAAAAAATACTAATTTAGGTCTGCAGATTGTTAGTACGCTGACGCAAAATGAATTAGCTGGATCTATAGAATTTATTAAACCAGCCCAGGGAACAGAAGTTCGAATTACCTTTCCGCTAGAGCGTTAAGAAACCCCTAGTGGTTGATGCGAACTTATTCGTTAATTTGATTCTCCATTAAGCGAGCGCGATTTCGTGCAGCGCGACGCTTCATCGCGCGACGCTCATCTTCAGAGAGACCGCCCCACACTCCAGAATCTTGTCCACTTTCAAGCGCCCATTGCAGACATGGTTCGCGAACTTCACAACGCATACAAACTTTTCTTGCTTCTTCAATTTGTGCAATTGCTGGTCCAGTATTTCCAACTGGGAAAAACAATTCAGGATCGACATCACGACATGCTGCGCGATGGCGCCAATCCATTGTCATTGTTACTTCCCTTCAAACTTATGTTTCTGACCGACTCGCACACAGGCGCCGTCCAACACGTCTTGCGCTCGTGAAGGCGGTGCTTGTTGCCCGAGTGGGCTCAATTACTGTCCTAATTCTCCCGTGTGAAACTTTGTAACTCAAGAGTCTGTGACGGCAATTTGATGAAAATGAGGGTGAATTACGCCATGAGAAGTATGAATACGACTGTGCCCCCGACAGGATTCGAACCTGTGCACCCGCCTCCGGAGGGCGGTGCTCTATCCCCTGAGCTACGGGGGCGCTTTCGACAAGATTATC
This sequence comes from Candidatus Nanopelagicaceae bacterium, assembly GCA_036752125.1. GTDB lineage: Bacteria > Actinomycetota > Actinomycetes > Nanopelagicales > Nanopelagicaceae > MAG-120802. The sequence goes on from DAIOTH010000041.1 coordinate 4,657, forward strand.
AGTGATTGTTCATGCCAAGATTCGCTCGTGAATCAACGCGCGTATTTTGCAACGGGATGTTTCTGGGGAGCAGAAAGACGCTTCTGGAAATTGCCGGGCGTTATCTCCACATCAGTTGGATACATGGGAGGCACAAGACCGTCACCTTCCTACGAGCAAGTATGTACCGGCACTACAAATCATGCTGAAGCCGTTGAAGTTCTCTTTGATCCATCCCAAATTTCATATCAACGTTTGCTTGAAGAGTTTTGGACCATGCATGATCCGACTTCTCTTAATAAACAAGGTGGAGATATTGGCACTCAATATCGCAGCGCAATCTTCACAACATCAGAAGATCAGATGATTGCCGCTATTAATACCCGCGAAATCTATAACGATGAACTATCAAGGCAAGGTTATGGCGAGATTGTCACAGAGATTCAAGATGCCGCTCCTCACACCTATTGGTTGGCAGAGGAATATCATCAGAGATATTTGGAAAAAAACCCTAATGGCTACGATTGTCATTCCACCACTGGAGTGCCTTTTCCGATTGTCAAATAAAGCCAATCAAAATAGTTAAATCTCGAGAATTGGAGAGCATGATGGAGCCAGGTTCAGATCTTCCTAAAATTAACCCACAGACTGGAAAACCTTTTCCTGTACAACTTGATGATCAGAAGTTACAGAGTGAATTAGATCCGCTTTCCTTTGATGTACTTCGTAAAGCTGGTACTGAAGTTGCTTTTACCGGTAAATATTACGAAACTGAAACGATTGGCGTTTATAAATGCAAAGCATGTGAGGCTGAGCTATTTCGAAGTGATGAAAAATTTCATTCTGGTTGTGGCTGGCCCTCATTTTATGCGCCAACTAAAGATGATGCTGTTGTCCTTCTTGAAGATAGATCCCTCGCTCCACGAATTCGCACGGAAGTTCGTTGCGCATCGTGCGGTTCTCACTTAGGTCACGTTTTTGAAGGCGAAGGCTATGCAGTTCCGACGGATCAGCGTTGGTGTATTAACTCGGTGGCACTTGTTTTGGAGCCCAAGAGTAAGTAACTACGCAAGCTAGAGCACTTCATTTGCTCTCCAGCAGTACCACGCTACATGGCTGCGAAATGGTGAGTACTTTGCCCCGATCTTCTCTAGATTTTTTGGCTCAATTTCGCTTCGCATTTTGTGAATGCGTTCCCAGCCACGACGCACGCCTAAATCTCCCACGGGCCAGATATCTTGACGGCCGAGTTGAAACATAAGAAACATTTCAACCGTCCATCGACCAATACCAAATTGAGGCAAGAGATGTTTCATAATTTCCTCATCATTGAGTCGATGAAGCGAATTCATCGGAATAGTGCCATTCATAGAATTCTTAGCTAACTCTCGAACTGCCTTTGCTTTTGCTTCCGAGCAACCAGCTGAGCGAAGTTGAGAAGCTCTCAAATCTCCAATCTTCGCCGGAGTAAGTGAACCTTCACAAAGTTCTTCAACTCGTTTGATTATTGTTGCTGCGGCTTTCGTGGATAGTTGTTGGGAGAGGATGGACGATGCCAATGAGGAAAAGTTGCTCTCCCGCTGTCGGGACGATTTTGCCCGCAGACCTATGGTGCAAAAACCGGATCTCTCTATAACAATTTCGAAACGAGGATTTATTTTGATTATTTCTCGCGCTGCAGTTTGGGCTTGAGATTGAGAAATCACCATGGCGCAGAAGGTAGCAGCAAGAAAGGTCTAGCCATTTTCGGTTTTGCAGTCTATTTTTAGCCGCTTACAGAGATTTACAGTGAGAAAAGTTCAATTTCCAGAGCGAGGGGTGTAAAGGTTTCATGAGCAGCGATGTCACCTTCAATCCTCGGGTTGGAATTAAAGAGGTAGCAACTGAAGCTGGAGTATCAATTGCGACAGTGTCACGTGCACTACGAGGTCTACACCATGTAAATCCAGAAACGCGAAAGAAGATTCTGGATGCAGCGGAGAAACTCAATTATCCAATTCCTCAAACTTCAGCAAAAGCTATTTTTGGAAGAACTAATTCGGTGGGCGTTGTTGCACCGTACATCTCACGTTGGTACTTCGCTCAAGTTATTAATGGAGCGGAGCAGGCGCTCCGTGAAGCAGGACTTGATCTACTCCTGTACAACTTCTCTCAGATGAAGGGTCGTGAACGACTCTTTCAACACCAACTTCTTAAAGGTCGTGTTGATGCCCTTGTTGTCATCAGCTTGCCGCCTACGGAGGAAGAGTTTGAATCGATGCTTGGGCTTGGAATCCCGATTGCCCTCGTTGGTATGCACCACGCGCAATGTTCGAGTGTTGCAATTGATGATGTCGCTGGTGCGCGAACTGCGACTCAACACCTCGTCAACTTAGGACATAAGAAGATTGGATTACTTTCTGGTCGTCCAGATGATCCATTTGGATTTAGCGTTCCACAAGATCGACGAAATGGTTTTATGCAAGTTCTGGCAGAAAGCGGTCTGGAGTGGAAACCTTCGCGTGAAGTTTATGGCGACTTCACCATGCATGGTGCCAGTCGCGCGATGGATGACTTACTTGCTCGCCCTGATCGACCAACTGCGATATTTGCTCAATCTGATGAGATGGCGCTAGGTGCACTTCAAGCAATTAGAAGGAATGGCTTAAAAGTGCCTGACGATATTTCGATTATCGGTTTTGATGATCATGAGATGGCAGAGTTTTCAGACCTCACAACTATTGAACAACCTGTGCAATTGATGGGCGAGATGGCTGCTTGGTCAATTATGGAGCGCTTAAAATCGCCAAAAAGTGAGTCCCATTCACTGACGTTGCCCACAACTTTGATTGTGCGAAATTCCA
>DAIOTH010000042.1:0-7349 GCA_036752125.1 Candidatus Nanopelagicaceae bacterium
CCTAATTCCTCTGAAAAGGAATCGCTCGTAACTTCTTCTTTTCGTTAATAATCATGATTTCATCACTTGTGGCCGCTTGAATGAGCTCGATGACCTTCTCTTTCTCCCATGCGATTTCACCATCAACCGAGCCACCGATTTGAGAATCCCACATCTGAACTTTTCCACTAATTTCGCTCTCAACCTCACGAGCTAACTCAGGGTCTCTTGGTCCGACAAGAACAACAAATTTTTCATGTTTAGCTTTGCGAACCGAAATTGAACGTTCGTGGCGATAAATGCTCCAGTGATACCAAGCAATCGCAGCATTTGAAAGGAGAATTGCGATAGCAAAACGTGCTTGGCGTAGCGTTTCATAACCGAGTTGATCATTCAGCAAGTCATCAAGGAAGAGAAATACCCCAGTCAGGACCGAGACAACCGCTGCAACCGATGCAACTCCAAAGAGCATCAAGAGAAATATCCGGCGCGTAGGCGAACTCTGCTCAAGACCATCCACGGCAACATGGCCTTCGATTCGTTGCCAGAAAAACCACCAGACTGGCGAGCCAACAAGAATCAAAGTGATTGCAACCAATAAAGTATTTGTAGAGCTTGTAGTCGAAACAACTTCGCCCGGAGTGAGGCTTTCTAGAATGGCAACAAGGACCATCATCAATCCAGCGGCCGCAGCAATCAGGCTAATTCCCGAGATTATGTATTCGTAAACTCGACGCAATTCACCGCGCAAATCAACGGGCTCGGCTAAAACTCCTTGTGATTCTTCAACGGTACGAATAATTTTTGCGTGATATGACCAGACGCCAAATCCCACAATGGCACTTCCCAGTGCTCCAATTGAGTTACTGAAGTGTTGAGCTGCAAGATCGCTTTTGGTATCACCAAAAAACCAGACCAATGAGTCATACAGCATCACGCTAGAAGATCCAATCAGCGCAATAAATCCGCCAGCTACACCTACAAGAAGTACATACGAAAACCATAAGAGCTCACGCTTGAGATGCGCCCCGACGCGAAGCCAATATTGATACCAAACAGGAAGTCCAACAATGATAAGAAGGAGCGCCTTTATCGAAGGATCAGTTCGTTGCAAAAGCACCGCTTTGTCATCGTTCTGCGTGGCAAGGCGAGCAACATTTGTAACCAGATTTGCGATACCAGTGCTGAGTACCCCTAGGCCAATGAGTGAGCCAAGGATGTAGTGGGTTCGAGACTCCTCTTCACGACTCGTACTTTGAATCAACTGCCAATGCACAATCCAAATCAGGCCCCACACAAGAAGCCGAGAGAGTTGTTGACCTTGGTAAGCCTCGTTACCTAGAGCCCATTGCAAAATTCCATACCCGGCTGTCATTGAGGTGATAAGCGCTGTAATGGAAACAATACTGAGATAGGCATTCCATGCCACTGAGTGTCGCTCTGCAGGATCTTCCGCCAAAGTTCGTTTTGTCCATCGACCGACTAGAAGATAAAGAGGAGCACCTACTAAAACAAAAGTAATATCGCGCGCCAAATCAGTACGACTTGCAGCGATTACTTCTCCAGAATCAAATAGCCTTCCAATCAGCCCCGCAACACCTGATGCAGAGACGGCCAATAGGCCAAAAAGCAGCGCATATTGAAAAAGTCTGCGAATGGAGAATGTGCTTGGTGCGCCATGGCTATCTCTTGCAAATAGCTTTCTTGCGATAACAATGAGAATTACTAAGAAGAGAATTGGAACCAGCAGACCGAAAATCACTTTGTGACCTCATCACATGAATATAACGGCCACGGAATACCTAAGATTTTCCAATTTCCACTCTCACGAGCCAACCTGAAATTATGCTTTTCGGTATAGAGATCACCAAAGAGTTGGTCTTGATTCATATCGACAGCAACATCAATATAAGCGCGATCAGCATCAATCTCGGTATTTGTCAGACTCACTCGCACAGTATCGGGAATCCAACTTCGATCAATATCGGTTGCATCGCAGGTGGATGAGATAGAGAAGTAGGTGGCGGCATCTTCATTCTTCCCATCAATAACTGCTTGTAGGAAAAGCTGCACGACACCTTGAGGTGTGTTTGGCGCATATTCCTTTGTCTCTCGCGACGAGGTTAGAAAAGCCGCTGCTCCAGCTAGAGCAAGAGTGAGCACCACAATCACAGTTAGAACTTGATTAGACGCGCGCCTTGTCTCGCTCATGAGTTCATTATCTAACGAGGCTAAAAAGCCCCGTCGCTCCAGACTCGCGACTCACTGAACATTTCCCCAATTTCTAATTACTCTCGTCTATCTCTCATGCCACTCTCACGCATTTGTCTCAAAATTGGCAGCGTTATTACAATTGCACCATGACACGCGCAAAGCGGAATCCGAAGATCATCCTGTATTACGGCTTTGCGCCCGTCGCCGACCCGGAAGCCCTCAAGCTCTGGCAGATCGCGCTCTGTGAATCTCATAATCTCAAAGGTCGAATTCTTATATCTCCACACGGAATAAATGGAACGCTCGGTGGAGATATCCAAGATTTGAAGAAATATGTGAAAACCACGCGCCAGTACCCCGGCTTCAAGAAAATTGACTTTAAGTGGTCGGAAGGAAATGGAAACGATTTTCCACGCCTCAGTGTGAAAACTCGCCCAGAGTTGGTTTCTTTCGGTGTTCCTGAAAATCTCAAAGTTACAGAAGATGGAATCGTAGGTGGCGGCAAACATCTCAAGCCAAAGGAAGTCAATGCGCTAGCTGAAAAATTGGGCGATGATCTTGTCTTCTTCGATGGTCGCAATGCATATGAAGCAAAGATTGGTAAGTTTAAGAATGCCGTAATTCCAGATGTGAAAACCACTAAAGATTTTATTGCCGAACTCGATAGTGGAAAGTATGACCATCTTAAGAATAAAACGATTGTTACTTACTGTACTGGAGGAATACGTTGTGAAATTCTGACAACAGTAATGAAGGAACGCGGCTTTAATGAGGTCTACCAAATCGATGGTGGAATAGTTCGATATGGCGAGAAATATGGCGACAAAGGACTTTGGGAAGGTTCGCTCTACACCTTCGATGGTCGCAAAACAATTGACTTCTCAGATGAAACAAAAGTGATCGGAAAGTGCGATACTTGTGGAGCAGCTACAAAACAATTTCTTAATTGCGCAAATGATTTCTGTCATCGCCAATATTTAATCTGTGATTCATGCGCAGAAGATAAGAATAATTTACGTTGCACTCATGAAGTTTTACAGCGGCGCTGAAGTTGACGAATCTGTAGACCAAGGAAACTCAATCCACTTATCCGTCTTTCTCCATGCAAAGTCAGGCTTTACAACGCTTCGAGACTTCTCATAAAGGACTACTGTGCGCGCTTCTTTGACAGTGCCACTCCAAAATTCTTGAACCAGGCGCAGCGTTTCTCCCGAATCTGCCACATCATCTGCAATTAATACCGTCGCACCTTTAAGATCAACTTTATTTGGAATTGGCGGAAGAACAACTGGCATCGGAAGCCGTTCCTCAACTCCGGTATAAAACTCAACGCTCATCGTGAAGGAGTTCTTAACGCCTAAGGCATAACCCAGCGCAGCGCCTAAGAAAAAACCGCCACGTGCGATGGATAAGACGATATCGGGTTGAAATTGTGACTTCTTTATTTGTTGGGCGAGATCCTTTACCGCATCGCCGAATTCTGAATATGACAAGTGTTCGCGCGGTTCCATGTCGAGATTCTAGACTTCAACCATGCCCGGAAAAGGATTACGTCGCACTCCAAGTATTCACGATCACAAGTACAGTCGCGGAGTCGTAGCGATCATCGCAGGTTCTCGCCTCTATCCAGGAGCTGGAGTTCTCACTGTTGGAGGCGCACGTCTAGGTGGTGCGGGTTACGTTAAATTTCTTGATTCCAATGCTCGCGTCACAGATCTTGTTCTCAACGCATTTCCAGATGTTGTGCCTATCAAAACCTTAACCAATCAAATTGCCAATCAAATTTCCAGTCAAAAAGTGGATGCTCTCGTTGTAGGACCAGGTTCAACCACCATACGAACCCTTCCAGATTCAATACCAGTAGTGCTCGATAGTGGCGCGCTTTCTTTAGCGCGAAGTAGTCGAGGTAAACGAAGTGCAGACCAGATCATCGTAGTAACTCCCCATGAAGGAGAATTAAAATCACTTGGATATTCCATAGTCTCTGGCGAACGAAAGAAAACTGCAGAACGAATTGCCGATGAACTCAATGTCATCTGTGTTCTTAAAGGTCATCGAACTGTGATTGCTGCTCCCAGTAGCCCTGCGATCGTTAATACAAATGGTGGCCCAGAACTTGCAACAGCTGGAAGCGGCGATATTTTGGCTGGGCTCATTGGCGCATTTCTTGCGAGTTGGAAACCAAAGAATTTCGGTGAAGCACAGAAGGTAATTCGTGATGCAGTTCATCTTCATTCTGCCGCGGGCGCCCACGCAGCGCATAGAAAGAAGACGGTGGTTGCGACAGACATTCTTGAGTCATTGTCGTACTGCTGATTAGATAGCGCCATGTCAGAGTTCATTCCCAACCCTGCGCGTGGCAAAGAGGTCTTTGATCTCGATCGAGCACATGTATTTCATTCGTGGTCCGCTCAATCACAAATCTCTCCCCTTCCTGTAGCCACTGGCAAGGGCTCATATTTCTGGGACTTCGATGGAAAGAAATATCTCGACTTTTCTTGCCAATTAGTCTTCACAAATATTGGCTTTCAACATCCTAAAGTTGTTGAAGCAATAAAGAAGCAAGCAGATCTTTTAACAACAGTCGCCCCACAAGTTGCCAATGAAGCGCGCGGTGAAGCTGCAAAGAGAATTGTGGAGCTCGCCAGCCCGCATCATCAGAAAGTTTTCTTCACTAATGGCGGCGCTGATGGCGTAGAGAATGCAATCCGCATGGCGCGACTACATACCAATCGTCACAAAATTCTCTCGTTCTACCGCTCCTATCATGGCAACACGACCTCAGCGATTTCAGCAACTGGTGATCCACGACGCTGGCCAAATGAATTCGCATATGGCCATGTACATTTCTTTGGGCCATACACATATCGCAGCTCGTTCTGGTCAAAGAGCGAAGAGGAAGAATGTCAACGCGCACTTGAGCATCTCGAAAGCGTAATTACCTTTGAAGGACCGAACACAATTGCAGCGATTCTTATTGAATCTGTTGTTGGTACCGCGGGCGTGCTGATTCCACCAAAAGGTTATCTAGAAGGTGTGCGTGCCCTCTGCGATAAATATGGAATTTTGTGGATTGCAGATGAAGTGATGTCTGGTTTTGGCCGCACTGGAAAATGGTTTGCATATCAACACTCCAGCGCCCACCCTGATCTCATTGTCTTTGCAAAGGGCGTGAACTCAGGTTATGTGCCGTTAGGAGGCGTTGTGATTTCTCAGAACGTCGCTAATACCTTCAATGATCGGGTATTTCCTGGCGGTCTTACTTATTCAGGCCATCCACTTGCTTGCGCAGCTGCAGTCGCCACAATCGACGTCATGAAAGAAGAGAAGATTGTTGAACATGCAGCGCAGATGGGCGAAAAAGTTATTGGTCCAGCGCTTCGCTCGCTCGCTGATAAGCATCCTGTCATCGGTGAAGTCCGCGGACTTGGAGTTTTCTGGGCGTTAGATTTGGTAAAGGATCGCACAACTCGCGAACCACTCGCGCCTTATGCTGGAACTAGCGCTGCAATGAATGAATTAGTGGGCGAATGTAAGAAATTGGGTCTGATGCCATTCACAAACTTCAATCGCATGCATGTTGTGCCTCCCTGCAATATCTCTGAGAGTGAATTTAATGAGGGCGTTGCCATTCTTGATCAAGCGTTTAGCCTTATTGATAAGCATTATGTCGGTACTGGGAAATAGAGAGCGCTATCAATGAGCGAAGTTAAGCGCATTACCCATCACATCAATGGCGCATATTGGACGGGCAAGGCCGAACGAAGTGGCGATGTCTATAACCCTGCAACAGGAAGAATTACAGGAAAAGTAGATTTTGCTTCCATTGCTGACGTTGATTATGCAATCGAATCTGCAACGCGTGCCCAAATTGAGTGGCGGAGCGCTTCACTCGCTAAGAGAGTTCAAGTTCTCTTTGCTTTTCGAGAAATTCTTAACGCTAGAAAAGAGGAAGTTGCACGCCTGATTACCGCTGAGCACGGCAAAGTTCTCTCAGATGCGCTCGGTGAGGTCACTCGTGGTCTGGAAGTTGTGGAGTTTGCCTGCGGAATTCCACATCTGCTTAAAGGTTCTTATTCCGAAGGAGCCTCAACAAGTATCGATGTCTACTCCATACGTCAACCACTTGGAGTAAGCGCAATCATCTCCCCCTTCAACTTTCCTGCCATGGTCCCAATGTGGTTCTTCCCAATCGCAATTGCTGCAGGAAATGCTGTGATTATCAAACCAAGTGAAAAAGACCCATCTCCCGTCAATCTCATCGCAGAGTTCTGGAAAGAAGCAGGACTTCCTGATGGCGTATTTAACGTTGTGCATGGTGACAAAGTCGCAGTCGATCGACTTCTAGAACACCCCGGAATTGCTTCTATCTCCTTTGTTGGTTCTACACCTATTGCGCGTTACATCTATGAAAATGGCACGAAGAATGGCAAGCGTGTACAAGCGCTCGGTGGTGCAAAAAATCATATGTTGGTCTTGCCTGATGCAGATTTAGATTTAGCTGCAGATGCTGCAGTTAATGCTGGATTTGGTTCTGCAGGTGAGCGGTGTATGGCGATCTCAGCCCTCGTTGCTGTCGAGCCTGTTGCTGATGCCTTAATAAAGAAGATTTCAGATCGTATGGCAACTTTGAAAACAGGAGATGGAGCCCAAGGTTCAGATATGGGGCCACTTGTCACCGCTGTACATCGCGACAAAGTAGCTTCTTATGTTGATGCTGGAGTAAACGAAGGCGCGACCCTTGTTGTTGATGGCCGTAATCCAAAAGTTAGTGGCGCCGCCGAAGGTTTCTGGCTGGGACCAACGCTCTTTGATCGAGTTACTCCCGAGATGAGCATCTACAAAGATGAAATTTTTGGACCTGTTCTCTCAGTCATTCGGGTTTCAAGTTATGACGAAGGTTTAGCTCTCATCAATAAACATCAGTACGGCAATGGAACGGCTATTTTCACTAACGATGGCGGCGCTGCACGACGTTTTCAGAATGAAGTTCAGGTGGGAATGATTGGAATTAACGTTCCGATTCCGGTACCTACTGCGTATTACTCATTTGGCGGTTGGAAGAACTCACTCTTTGGTGATACCCATGCTCATGGCACAGAGGGTGTTCATTTCTTCACTCGTGGCAAAGTAGTAACAAGTCGTTGGCTTGATCC
>DAIOTH010000043.1:0-7286 GCA_036752125.1 Candidatus Nanopelagicaceae bacterium
ATTACAACGAGTTTGCGCTTTGTTGGATTTGAAGTGCGAACTGCAGCAAGTGGTGCAGAAGCGCTTCGTGTTGCTGAAGAGTTTAAGCCACATGCGCTAATTCTTGATGTGATGCTTCCAGATCTTGATGGTTTTGAAGTCTGCCGACAGCTTCGCGCTGATGGTCAAGATGTTGGCGTTCTCTTCCTTACTGCCAAAGATACGACAGAAGACAAGATTAAAGGATTGACTCTTGGTGGCGATGATTATGTAACTAAGCCATTTAGCTTAGAAGAGTTGGTTGCACGGCTTCGTGCACTGCTTCGTCGTACCGGAGTTGTGGAGTCAGCGATTAATGAAGAGATTATTCGTTTTGCTGATTTGGAATTAAACGAGGCAACACATGAAGTTCGACGTGCGGGCAATTTGATTGACCTCTCGCCTACTGAATTTATCTTGCTTCGTTATCTGATGATTAACGCAGACCGCGTGGTTTCGAAGTCTCAGATCCTTGATCATGTCTGGCAATACGATTTTCGAGGTGATGCAGGGATTGTCGAAACATATATTTCTTACTTGCGAAAGAAGATTGATGTTACTGAGCCACCGCTCATTCATACTGTGCGCGGTGTTGGTTATCGCTTAAGGTTGCCGGCGAAGAATTAATTCATGAATCAACCGTTTCGCAAATATAAACCGGCTCCTGGCCAGTGGAGTTTGCGAAACCGGTTGGTTGTGGGAGTTGTAATTCTTGGAGCGTTGGGAATTGCGGCTTCGGATTTTGCAGCCCAGACCGCATTTAGAACTTTCTTAATCGCGCAGGTTGATGCGCAGCTCGAAAGCGTTGCTGGGGGCTCACTATTAAGGCTGGATCGAGCGGGAATTTACAACCAAGAAAATGATCCAAATAAGAAGGAAGATGAGCCAATCTTTAGGCCGTTTGAGCCGCTGAGAGATGTTCCATCGGATATCAGCATTACTTTGCTTGATTCGCAAGGAAATATTTTGGGAACGGTGGGAGATTCACAGAGTCCACAACGCATTCAAACTTTAGTAACGGGATTTACGCCTGATGTGGTTGCGGAATATAAAGATCGTCCTTTCACATTGGACTCACAAGGAAGAAGTTCTGACTATCGAGTCTTAGCGCGTCTACTTCCGTCAAGTGCTGGAAGTGTGATTACCGCGGTATCACTGAATGGCGTAGAGAAAGCGATGAATCAGTTACGTTTTCTATTTCTAGCGGTTGGTTTCTTGGTGTTGATACTTCTTGGTTTGATTGCGCGGAGAATAATTGGAATCTCATTAAAGCCTTTGACCTCGGTTGAGGAAACCGCAGAGGCGTTTGCGCGCGGAGATTTTTCTGCACGTTTACCCGAAGCGCGCAGCGATACTGAAGTTGGACGATTGACATCAGCTCTAAACGAGATGTTGCAGAGAATTGAAGCGTCCTTTGCAATCCGAGTAGCAAGTGAAGAGAAGTTACGTCGCTTTGTCGCAGATGCTTCCCATGAATTGCGGACGCCATTGACTGCAATACGTGGCTTTGCCGAATTACACCGACAAGGCGCGATTCAAGGTGAAGAGAAAACTGCTGAGTTAGTACGTCGTATCGAACAAGAATCAGTTCGTATGTCTTCATTAGTGGAAGATCTACTGTTATTAGCGCGTCTAGATCAATCTCGCGAGATGACTATGGAGCCAGTGGATATCAATACTCTCGTTAAGGAATCTGTGGCATCTGCCAGAGCCGCGGGCCCAGAACACGAGATTTCAGTTGAGATGCCCGAAGAGGAGATTTTTGTGCTTGGGGATTCGCTACGGATCCATCAAGTAATAGCGAATTTATTGGCTAATGCGCGGGTACACACTCCTTCCGGAACCAAGATTTCAATTTCAGCAAAACAGGATGATTTAGGAACTTACATCTCGGTGAGCGATAACGGACCCGGGTTATCAGAAGAGTCTCAGAAAAAGATTTTTGAACGTTTTTATCGAGCAGATCCAGCACGCGTAAGAAATGGAGTTGAGGGAACTGGACTCGGACTTTCAATCGTTGATGCTGTTATGAGCGCTCACGGCGGAAATGTAAAAGTGGAGTCAGAACTTGGTAAGGGCGCGACATTTACTCTCTTCTTCCCAATCCAAGAGTTGTAGCCCACAAAATATAGGATTCCCAAATGCGTAGCACGCCTGAGATTCTCGAAGCTCTTGAGAGTGAATCAATTGAGATTATTCGCGAAACGGCAGCAGCTTTTCGAAATCCAGTATTTTTGTATTCCATCGGAAAAGATTCTTCGGTTCTCCTTCATCTGATTCGTAAGGCTTTCTATCCAGCTCCTGTTCCATTTCCAATGCTGCACATTGATACGACGTGGAAATTTAGAGAAATGCTCTCTTTCCGAGATGAGATGGCGACGCAATATGGAATTAAGTTAATGGTGCATACCAATCAAGATGGTGTTCGTGATGGAATCACTCCATTTACTACTAACGCTTCTGAGTACACCCGAGTGATGAAGACTGTCGCACTCCGGCAAGCCCTTGATGCTCATGGTTTTGATGCGGCGATTGGTGGCTCAAGGCGCGATGAAGAGAAGAGTCGGGCAAAAGAAAGGCTCTTTAGCGTCCGAGAATCTGGGCATAGGTGGGATCCACGTCAACAACGTCCGGAGTTATGGCGAACATACAATCCAAGAATTCGTCCTGATCAGACTATGCGAGTTTTTCCAATTTCGGATTGGACTGAATTAGATATCTGGCAATATATCCATCTCCACAATATTCAAGTAAATCCGCTTTATTTTGCTAAGGAGCGCCCGATTGTTTGGCGCGGAGAACAGTTGATTATGGTCGATGATGAAAGATATCCACTCCGTGATGGCGAGAAGCCAGAGATGCGGAAAATTCGATTTAGGACTCTCGGTTGTTATCCACTCACAGCTGGTGTGGAATCTAACGCCACAACTTTAGAAGAGGTTGTCGAAGAAGTTATGGCTGTGAAATTGAGTGAGCGTGCGACGCGTCTTATTGATGGAGATAAAGAAGATTCCATGGAGAAAAAGAAAAAAGAGGGGTATTTCTAATGAAAGCCCGTCCCATTATTAGATTACTTACCTGTGGAAGCGTTGATGATGGAAAGAGCACGCTTATCGGAAGATTGCTGGTGGAAACTGATTCAGTACCGCATGACACAATTTCTGCGGCGCGAAACGTAAGGCGCGCTGGTTCCATCATTCCTGCAGGAGAGATTGATTTTAGTTTGTTAACTGATGGTTTAGAGGCTGAGCGTGAACAAGGAATTACCATCGATGTGGCTTACCGTTCTATGTCGTTACTTGATGATCGACGTTTGATCATTGCAGATGCTCCAGGCCATGAGCAGTACACGCGAAATATGGCAGTGGCGGCTTCGCGAGCAGATATTGCACTGGTGTTAGTTGATGCAACGCGCGGGATTCGCCCACAAACTCTAAGGCATTTGACAATCTGTTCACTTATGGGCGTAGAAAAGATTATGGTTGTAATAAATAAGTTGGATGCGATGGGATTTGATAAGAGTGTTTACGACTCCCTCGTTGCAGAATTGCAGCCCACAGTGGAGCGTTTAGGTTTATCTGCAATTACTTATATTCCGGTAAGCGCGCTGGAAGGTGACAATGTGGTCTATAAAGGAGATCGCATTTCTTGGTATTCAGGTGGTTCGCTCTTGGAGGAGATCCAAAATTGGCGAGAAAAACCCAATAATTCAGGGCATTCTCGGATGGGAGTCCAGCTCATTTCCCGTGCAGAAAACTTCCGCGGAGTTTCCGGAACAGTCTCCCAAGGTGAATTTTCTGTGGGTGATGAGGTGATAGTTCTTCCTAGCCAGAGGAAAGCTAAAGTCTCCAAACTAGTAACTTTTGATGGAGAGTTAAGTAAGGCAGCCACCGGCAAAGCTGTGACGATGGTTCTAGAACCAGATATTGACGCGAGTCGCGGTGACTTTATTGAGAAAGCAGGTGATTTCACCGCTCCCACCGATCGCTTTAGCGCGCATATGGTCTGGTTAGGTGAAGAGGAATTAATTCATTCGCGCTCTTATTATCTCGTTAATGGTTCATCTATGGTTCCTGCAACTATTACAGCAATCCGACATCGCCTTGATATTCACAATGGTGAACACGAATCAGCTCGAACTCTTGGAATGAATGAAATTGGTTTGGTAGAGATTGCGACTGATGCTCCAATTCCATTAACAAAGTACGCCGAGAATCGCAATTCTGGAAACTTCGTCTTAGTGGATCGCGTAACCCTCAATACTGTTGGCGCCGGAATGGTCGTACACGCACTCCGCCGCGCTACCAATATCACCCGCCACGATTATGAGATTAACAAATCAGTACGTTCCACTCAGAAAGGGCAACGAGCTCGAGTCATCTGGATGACAGGTTTGTCTGGCTCTGGAAAATCAACGATTGCAAATGCTCTAGAGAAAAAGCTTTTTGACTCCGGGATTCACAGTTACATTTTGGATGGGGATAATCTTCGATTAGGGCTTAATAAGGATTTAGGTTTTACTAAAGAAGATCGTGCAGAGAATGTTCGACGTGTGGCTGAAGTTGCTAAGTTGATGGTTGATGCTGGCCTAGTAGTCATTGTCGCTCTAGTTAGTCCATTCAAAGTCGACCGTGATTACGCACGAGAAATCTTCGAAAGTGGAGAGTTTGTTGAAGTTTGGGTTAAGACACCTGCAGAAATCTGTGCACAACGCGATCCGAAAGGCCTTTACAAAAAGGCAAAAGAAGGGTCGCTCCCAAACCTCACAGGTGTTGGTCAAGAATACGAACCACCAAGTAACGCAGAATTAGTTCTCGATGGCACTGAAGAAATCAGCGCTAATGTCGAGCGATTGGTGAAAGAAGTTCTGTGAACTGGCTTTTCTTTGCGTTAGCAGGATCGATAGCGCAACTCATTGATGGTGCCTTGGGTATGGGGTTTGGGCTTACAAGTTCAACTCTCCTACTAACACTCGGAACATCTGCGGCCGTTGCATCTGCAGCCGTACATGCGGCTGAGATTGGCACGACTCTTGCATCTGGAGTTTCGCATTGGCACCGTGAGAATGTTGATTATGAAATCTTAAAGCGGCTCGCAATTCCGGGGGGCGTTGGTGCTTTTGCTGGCGCGACATTCTTATCATCAATTGATTTAAGCGGTGGAAAGATATTTATTTCAACAATACTTTTATTACTTGGTTTTGTTCTCCTGTATCGGAATGTATTTCAAACCAATATCAAAGCAAATATGGCTGAGATTAATAACCCCCGTTATCTAACATTCTTGGGAGCCACAGGGGGATTTGTTGATGCATCCGGTGGTGGCGGTTGGGGACCAGTCGTTACTCCAACACTTCTGGCAACCACCGAGCATGAACCACGGAAAATTATCGGAACGGTGAGCGCAGCTGAATTTATTGTTGCAGTCTGTGCCAGCGTTGGTTTCTTGGTAAATATCTCTCGACTCGATATCGATTGGTCCGCTGTTGGTGGATTAGCTCTAGGTGGAGTTCTGATGGCTCCGATTGCAGCAAAATTAGTTTCCGTTGTTCCACGCCGACCACTAGGAATTGCAGTAGCTGTGGCAATTATTGTGATTAATGGAGTTCGATTAGTTACTGCTTGATGGGTTAGCTTCCATGGCGCGCAGTGTGGCGATTCGCTCTTGAATCGGTGGATGGGTGGCAAATAGTCGAGCTGCAGCAGAAGCATCGAGTGGAGATTCAATATACATATGAGCCACTGCGTTAGAGCGGGCTTGAACTACGGTGGTATCGCGGGCTAGAACTTCAAGGGCGGAACGAAGGCCAGCCGGGTTTCTTGTGAAGGAAACTGCGGTTGCATCAGCGAGTGATTCTCTTTTACGTGAGACTGCAGCTTTGAGAAGTGTTGCAGCAATCGGTGCAAGAATTAAAGGAATGATGGCGAGAAAGATTGGCATTTGTTGGCCATGATGATCACGATTGCGCGCGCCACCAAACCAGAGCATCCGCATCAAGATATCTGAGATGAGTGCGATGACGCCGGCTGTGGTGGCAGCGACGGCAGAAACTAAGGTGTCACGGTTTGCGACATGTGACATTTCGTGGGCGACAACACCTTGTAGTTCATCGCGATCCATCGAATCAAGTAATCCGGTAGTAAATGCGATAAGTGCATGTTCTGGGTCGCGTCCTGTTGCGAATGCATTTGGCGCAGGATCATTGACGACCGCAACTTTAGGCATTGGTAGCCCTGATGCGATGACTACTTCATGTATTACATTGAAAAGATTTGGGTTATCTGCCTCGGTAATGATTTGGGCGCGCGTCATCTTTAAAACTAATTTATCTGATGCGTAATACGAACCCCATACTGAGATTAGAGTTATAGCAACAGCAAGTGGAATCACTCCTGCTCCAGTTCCACCAAATGCAGTGATTGCTACATAAGCAATAAGCCAGACTAAAACCCCCATAAAGAAAAGGAGTAGAAAAGTCTTCCGCTTGTTAGCGGATTGCATCGCGCGGAAATCAGACATTGATTTTTAGAGCTTGACCCAATTAGAACTTCACATTAGGTGCGTTACGAATCGTGGGATCTTCCACTTCGTAAAACTCGCGCTCGCCTACTTTTGCAAGGCCAACAAAAAAGCTGGTGGGGATAGTTTTTACCGCTGTGTTGAGGCTGCGAACATTGTCGTTATAGAACTGGCGAGAGAAAGAGACCTTGTTTTCAGTGGTGGCTAACTCTTCTTGTAGTTGAAGGAAGTTGGTGGAAGCTTTCAAATCTGGATAAGCCTCAGCTACTGCAAGCAGTCCTCGAAGAGCGTTCGTGAGCGCGCCGTCAGCTGCCGCAACTGCAGGGAGAGTTGACGCAGTTGTTGATGCAGCGCGGGCTTGAACTACTTTCTCGAGAGCTTCTTTTTCGTGGGAGGCGTATCCCTTAACAGTCTCAACGAGATTAGGAATGAGATCTGCGCGGCGCTTGAGTTGAACTTCGATCTGAGCGAAAGCTTCATCTACTTGAATGTTGAGTCGAACTAGTTTGTTGTATTGCAAGATTGCATAAACAATAAAGAGTGCGACAGCGATGATAATTAGAAGTGATACGTCCATGGGGCCAATCTAATAGAAGTTACTGGATCTTGGTTTTGTGGAAATTTAACCAAGACTTACTTGGCGTTGGACCGCGTTGGCCTTGGTAACGCGAACCATAAACTGCTGAACCGTAAGGATGCTCAGCGCTAGATGAGAGTTTGATGAGACAGAGTTGGCCAATCTTCATGCC
>DAIOTH010000044.1:0-7121 GCA_036752125.1 Candidatus Nanopelagicaceae bacterium
GCATTGATTTATCTTATCGCTTTAAGAGGTCTATAGTTCCCCTACGTGCGGTTACTACATCAACCAAATCACGATCTCACTTACGACGATGTTTTTATGATTCCGTCGCGCTCGTCAATTACGAGTCGTATGGATGTAGATCTTCATACCGCTGATAAGACTGGTGCAACCATCCCGCTAGTTGTTGCGAATATGACTGCAATATCTGGGCGCCGCATGGCAGAAACCGTTGCGCGCCGCGGTGGATTAACTGTAATTCCACAAGATATTCCGCTACCTGTGGTTTCTGAAGTTATTTCGTGGATGAAATCACGCCATATTCTCTTTGATACTCCAATTACTTTAGAGCCACACCAAACCGTCGCAGATGCTGCATCGTTGATTCATAAACGTGCACATGGCGCGATTGTTGTTGTGGAGAAAAACAAACCACTTGGCATTGTTATGGAAGAAGATTGGGAGGGCGTTGATCGCTTCACCCAAGTTCACCGCATAATGTCGAAAGATTTGATGGTTATTCCTGATTCGGTCAACGCTCGAGAAGCATTTGATTTATTACACGAAAAGAATCGCCGACTTGCGCCAGTTGTGAATTCCAATGGCGATCTCGTTGGAATCATCACCAAGACTGGTGCGCTACGTGCAACTCTCTACCAACCTGCTCTTGATGGCGAAGGAAAGTTAAGAATTGCTGCTGCGGTCGGCGTAAATGGTGATGTGAAAGCAAAGGCTGAAGGTTTAATAAAGGCTGGAGTTGATGTACTTGTGGTTGATACTGCGCACGGCCATCAAGAGAAGATGATCGAAGCGCTCAAGCTCATTCGCTCTCTCTCGCCCAAGATTCCGATTGTTGCCGGCAATGTTGTGACGGCAGAAGGTGTACGAGATTTGGTTGCAGCAGGTGCAGATATCATCAAAGTTGGAGTTGGCCCTGGCGCTATGTGCACTACTCGCATGCAAACTGGAGTTGGCCGTCCACAATTCTCCGCTGTTATGGAATGTGCAGCAGAAGCAAAGAAATTAGGAAAACATGTTTGGGCAGATGGCGGAGTGCGTCATCCACGCGATGTTGCACTGGCACTTGCTGCTGGCGCTTCATCAGTCATGATCGGTTCGTGGTTTGCGGGAACATATGAATCTCCCAGTGATTTACGGGTCGACTCTTCGGGCAAGCTCTATAAAGAATCTTTCGGAATGGCATCTGCGCGCGCAGTTGCAGCGCGTACTTCAAGCGAAGATGCATTTGATCGCGCACGTAAAGGAATATACGAAGAGGGAATTTCAACATCTCGCATGTATTTAGATCCCATACGTCCAGGAGTGGAAGATCTCATTGATGAAATTATTTCTGGGTTACGCTCATCGTGCACTTATGCAGGTGCAAAGAGCTTAGAGGAGTTTGCAGAAAAAGCTGTGGTGGGAATTCAATCGGCTGCAGGCTATGCCGAAGGCCGCCCGCTCCATACTTCTTGGGGAAAATAAACTAGCTTAAATAATTTTAAGCTTCGCGCGCGTATTTTGAAGCAAAGATAAGTAAGTACGAAAAAGCTGCAATGAGAAAGAGCGTCCAGCGCAATTCAATAACATCAGCGATAAATCCAATCAATGGTGGACCAATCACGAATCCAAAGTAAGAAACTCCTGAAACTTTAGCTACTGCTTCGGATGGCGCAATAACTCCGGAATATTTCTTGGTGGCAAGAGTTCCGGCAGCGCTGAACATCAATGGAATCACTACAGATAAACCAATTCCTAGCAGGAACCACGAGACCATGATTGCGGGAATTCCACCAATAATTAAACCAACAGTTAATCCGGTTCCAGAGATGATTCCACCTGATGCAATAACAAGAGATGCACCAAATCGATGTGCCAGATAATCTCCAGAGAACCGACCAATAATCATTGCGCTGCAGAAAACAATATAAGGCAGAGTTGAAACAAAAGGTGTTGCATCAAATGCATCACGGGCGAGAACTCCACCCCAATCACCAGCCGCACCTTCACTTATTGCAGCAAATAATCCAAAGATGCCGAGGATCCAGAAGATTATGGGCTGCTTTGCCCGTGGACCGGAAGAGAAGTCATGTTTATCAGTTTCAGCAGGAAGATAGAGAGGGCGAACTGCAAAAGCTGCCACCATATATATAACGAATAGAACGAGTGATTGGTTAAGTGGAGTCACTTCCCATTGAGAGAAGAGCCCACCAAGAATTCCACCAATAAGAGTTCCCACAGAAAACATGCCATGAAAGACGCTCATTAAGCGACGACCAGCGCGCTGTTCTACTAAGACAGCATGGGCATTCATCGCGACATCTTGTGTGGCTAGCGAGAATCCCAGTAAAAATAGAGTAACCCAGAACCATTGTAAATTTAAAAGCAATCCAACAAGCACACAAGAAATAGCGAGCGCTATGGTGGCCCAAAATACGACAGGCTTACTTCCATACTTTGCAGCGTTCTTACCCGCAGGTTTGAGCGCAAGAAATACTCCGATAGAAACGAAGAGAAGTGAAGTACCAAGGGTTCCGTTTGAAATATCGAGAATCTCTTTAAAATCTGGAATACGCGCAACAAAAGTCCCAGCCGTAAAACCATTTGTGATAAATGTAATGGTGACCGCGAGGCGCGCTCTCCGCAGAGTGAGATCCATAAGTTGCGCAGTCTACCCAGCGAGTGTTGAATTATCGTTAAGGATTTTTTCAGAAAACAATGATTAGGTAACGGACATGAGAACTATTTCCAGTTTCAGCAAGGTCATGGTTGGTTTCGTTCTGGGCGCTGTCGTAGCGGGCGGAGTTGCGGTTGCCGTAACGCCCAACGTTCCCCCCACAAAGGTCTGCGTAGATAATCGCACTAAAGCCCTATTTGCTGCGACCGATGGAAGTTGCTCGAAAACCCGCACTTTGATGGAAGTTACTGGACAAGGTGTCAATGTTGAAACTATTGCATCAGCTGTCTCGCCATCTGTTGTCTCCATCGCTATTTCATCAATTCAAGGCGGCGGTTCTGGTTCTGGTGTGATCTATAGAAGCAGCGGTAGCTCTTCATTTATCATCACAAATAACCACGTTATCTCTAGCGCAGTGCAGGGTGGAACAATTCGAGTAGAGCTCAACAATGGTGATTTCGAGACCGCTTCAATTGTGGGCCGAGATTCAACATATGATCTTGCAGTTCTCCGCATCAATCGCGGAAATCTCAAAGCAATTACTGTAGGAAATTCCAATACCTTGACTATTGGCGAACCGGTTGTGGCATTTGGATCGCCGCTTGGCTTATCAGGAACTGTTACCAGTGGAATTGTTTCTGCACTTAATCGTCCAGTTACCACCGGCAGTTTGGGAATCGAATCATTTATCGATGCAATTCAAACCGACGCGGCAATTAATCCCGGAAACTCAGGAGGCCCGCTTGTTGATGGAACTGGCGCACTGGTTGGAATTAATTCTGCGATTGCAACGCTTAGCTCAGGGGCTAACGGATCGATTGGTTTAGGTTTCTCAATTCCAATTAATCAAGCAAAGCGCGTTGTTGATGAAATTATCGCTACTGGAAAATCAACTCGACCATTCCTTGGCGTTAACTTTGATACCTCATTTAACGGCACCGGTGCGCGCATTCAACGCGTTGTAGAAGGTGAAGCTGCTGCGAAGGCTGGAATTCCCGCAGGTGCAATTATTCGTGAGATTGATGGAAAGAAAACCAACGACCTCATTACGGCGATAGTTCGAATTCGCTCGTATGCGCCTGGAGAAACCGTAAAGATCACGGTTGATATGCCAACGGGTAGCTCTAAGAGCTTCTCAGTTGTGCTCGGCAAAGCTGACTCCCAGTAATGTCGCGAATATTGAGCCGCCTTATCTAGCCCTTCCTGCTAAGTTATGGCGCACTGCAACGCCGCAGATTCGTGAAAGGAGTACTGCGTTGGCCGATGAACACAACGATGATGATGTAAATGATGAAATCATTACGGAAGAAATGTTGTGGGAGCGAATACCTGAAACTCAAGGTGTCGATAGAGCCAGCACATACTACGAATTAAGCGCGCGAATCTATGCTCGCGGCCAATATGACGAAGCGCTAGCGCTTGCTGAAACAGCGCGTGATATTTATTCAGAACTTGGATCTGCTGCTCCGACTGAAGGTTTAGCCCAGGCATATTCCGCTATTGGTTATAACCTCAATCAACTCAAACGTATGAGTGAAGCGGCAACTGCAATGAGCAAAGCAGTCGAGTTACTTCGCGAAAATAAATCGCCGATGGCGCTGGAACTTGCCTGCACTCTCGGTGAATGGTGGTTTAGTTCGAAGGAATACCAGAACACCATTGATTGCATGGAGGAGTGCGCCCGTGAACACCTCATTGATGGAAACGAACTTGGCGCTGCCACAGATTTCCATCTCATTGGATGCGCTTATCGCGAATTAAAGAAGTATGACCAAGCCCTCGAAGCTTTCTACGAAGCTCGCAAATACTTTAAGACAGCGCGCGAAGTTATTCATGTTGCGCGGTGCGATCAGAAAATCGCACATTGCTACACCGAACTTGGCGATGCCGAATCAGCGTTGGCAGCAGCACAGAAAGCGGTTGATGTCTTCACCACCGCCCATGATCACCGCCGCCTCACATATGCTTCATTTGAACTAGGTAAAGCTCAGGTTCTCTCTGGCGAAGTTGATGAAGGGCTCAATACCCTGGAGAGGGTGCTTGATATTGCAGCTGATGCTGAGCCGAAAGATTTCGAATTTATCGTTGCGATTGAGCGTCGGATCGCTGAAATTCTTCATACCCAAGGGCGATCAGAAGAGGCAATTGAGATTGAACGTCGGATCGCTTCGATCTCAGAGATTCTTGAAAATTAACGAGCACATAAACTAAAAGACGATCAACAATCCAAAGTGGCGCCTCCAGATCTCTCGCACCTTAAAGGCCGTGACACTTTAATCATCACTATGGTCTGTTACGGAAATATTTGTCGGTCACCCATGGCAGCAGCTGTTCTACATAACAAAGTAGCCAAGATTGAAAACCCAAAGATTGTTGTTGATTCAGCTGGCACTTCAAATTGGCATGTTGGCCAAGGACCAAACCCGCCATCAAAGCGCACTTGGGAGAAAGCTGGTTACTCCTTTAACCACATCGCATCCCAATTCAATTATTCAAGACTTGTGGCTGCTGATTTAGTTCTTGTGATGGATAACCATAATCATCAAGAAGTTTCGAAGTACATCACTAGCGATGAAGAAGAGAAGAAGATTTATTACTTGCGGGAGTTTGATGCAACAAATCCAGAATCACTTGAAGTTCCAGATCCCTATTCGTTACCCGACTCGGCTTTTGAAGAAGTATTAGGTATGGTTGAAAAAGCGACTGATGGATTGATTCAACAACTACTTCGGTAAGTGTTGCATTGCCCAGGCATACATAGCGATTGCACCTGCGGCTGAGGCGTTCATTGAACGCGTTGATCCATATTGAGAGATAGCAAGAACCTGTTCACATACTGCGACAGCTTCATCTGACATTCCAGCACCTTCTTGTCCTAAGAAGAGTACGCACTCGCGCGGAAATGTAGCGCTTTCGATAGGCGTTGAAACGTCAACATTGTCGATGCCGATGATTGCTACCTTGTTTTCATCGCACCAGGCTTTGAAATCAGCAACCGTGGGGTGATGAATTACCGTTAAGTATTTATCGGTAACCATCGCACCACGACGATTCCAGTCTCGTTTACCAACAATATGAACGCTTGAGACATTGAAAGCATTAGCGGTTCTCACAATGGAACCAATATTTAAATCATGTTGCCAATTCTCGATCGCCACACGCAGTGGGTGGCGTTTAGTGTTGAGGTCAGCGACTATCGCTTCAACTTTCCAATAACGATATTTATCTAAGACATTTCTCCGATCGCCATTTTCTAAGAGTTCAGGATCAAAGTGATCTCCGACCGGCCATGGTTGTGGGTGTGGGCCAACACCAACGACGGGATAAAACTCTCCCGGACCAATTTCGGCGGGAGGAAGGCTCATAACTTTGCTACCAAACTCTTTGCTTGGTCGATGATTGCAGCTTCATGTGCTTTCAATTCTTGGCCAGGATATTCATTTCCATGAGCAAATGGATCTGGAAGTTTTGTGACTCCAGAAAGTTCCTGTAATACAAAGAGGCCACAGAATGGCGCATATGTTGCGTTGTATCCACCTTCGTGGGTCATCATTAGTTTTCCATCACATACTTCATGAGCAACATCCATTAACTTTCTAGTGAGCGATCGATATCCCTCGGCTGTGACGAGCATTCTTCCGAGTGGGTCATAGACCGCCGAATCAAAACCTGAGGCCACGCAAATTATGTCTGGCTTGAATTTCCTAATAGCCGGAATCACAACTTCATCAAAAGCGTAGGAATATCCACCATTTCCTGTGCCTGGGGGAAGTGGAATATTTATATTTGTGCCAACGCCGACCACATCAATATCGCCGGTATCGTGCGGATATAAGCGATTCTGATGCAGCGAAATTGTTAGAACATTGGGGTCGTTTAAGAATATTGCTTCGGTGCCATTTCCATGATGAACATCCCAATCAACTACAGCTACCCGAAGTTTCTCGCCATGTGTTTTCTTTGCAACACCAATCGCCACAGCAAGATTAGAAAAAATGCAGTAACCCATACCTCTCTCGCGAATCGCATGATGTCCAGGTGGGCGAATGAGGGCATATCCATTATTTACTTCACCACTTAATACCGATTCAAAGAGTTCAATTGCGCCACCAGCTGCCATTGCAGCGATGTCATAGCCACCGCGAGCGAATGGAGTTGTGAGATCACCACCATCTCCACCAAGGCGAGATGACGATTCCTTCTTGATACGTTCAATATGTTCTTTTGTGTGAACTGTTTCAAGTTCGGTATCGCTGGCTTTGCGGGCGGGGACTCGAACTAAGTGATCAATCAATCCCGATACAACAATTAATTCATGAATCCGCTTTTTAGTTTCTGGATGTTCATAATTCATGTAAGGCTGTAATCCAGCTCCAGGATCTGAAGGCATATCACCGACAAAAGTTCCCGTGTCGTGCCAACCAAAAATCTCGTGATAGACATACCC
>DAIOTH010000045.1:0-6831 GCA_036752125.1 Candidatus Nanopelagicaceae bacterium
ATGAATGAAGCCAGAGCAAAGGGGAAGGTCCGAATGGAAGGCAAGGAGTACATCATGCGTGATGGAGATGTCGTGGAGTTTAGATTCAATGTCTAAGGGATTAGGGTCTAAATCGCCCCATTTACAAGGCTTAGCGCTGAAAAGTCGCGAAGAGCTCCGCAATATCGCAATCATCGCCCACGTTGATCACGGCAAGACCACTCTCGTTGATGCGATGCTCTGGCAATCTGGCGCATTCGAAGCGCATAAGAGCCAATCAGAATCTCAAGATCGCGTTATGGATTCGATGGATCTGGAACGTGAAAAGGGAATTACGATCCTTGCAAAGAACACTGCTGTTAAACGTGGCAACACGATCGTAAACATCATTGATACCCCGGGCCACGCTGACTTCGGTGGCGAAGTTGAACGCGGACTTGAAATGGTTGATGGCGTCGCACTTCTTGTTGATGCATCGGAAGGTCCACTTCCACAAACTCGCTTCGTACTTCGCAAAGCGCTACAAAAGAATCTTCCTGTTATTTTGATTATCAACAAGGTTGATCGCCCTGATGCACGCATTGCTGCAGTTGTTGATGAGGCATATGGACTATTCCTTGATCTTGATGCAACGGAAGATCAAATTGATTTTCCCATCGTCTATACCTCGGCAAAAGCTGGTCGCGCTTCATTGAATAGACCTACTGATGGCGGAATGCCAGATGCAGAGAATCTTGACGTGCTCTTTGATGTTATTTTCAAAACTATTCCAGCGCCGAAATACCATGAAGGTGCGCCACTTCAAGCACATGTCACCAACCTTGACTCATCTCCATATCTTGGCCGCCTTGCGCTATGTCGAGTACATGAAGGTGTAATCAAGAAAGGCCAGATGGTTACGTGGATCAAGACCGATGGTTCGGAAGAAAAAGTAAAGATTTCTGAGTTAATGATTACTGAAGGACTCGAGCGAGTACCTGCTACAGAAGCAGGACCCGGAGACATCATTGCGGTCGCAGGAATTGAAACCATCACGTTGGGCGAGACTCTGGCTGATGCGGAAAATCCACACCCGCTGCCATTAATCACCGTTGATGAGCCAAGTATTTCGATGACAATCGGTATTAATACTTCACCACTAGCTGGACGCGTAGGTAAGAAATTGACCGCGCGCCTTGTGAAGAATCGTCTTGATGCCGAACTAGTTGGAAATGTGTCACTCCGAATTCTTCCGACCGATCGCCCAGATACCTGGGAAGTACAGGGTCGAGGAGAATTACAACTTGCTGTTCTCGTTGAAATGATGCGCCGAGAAGGTTTTGAATTAACTGTCGGCAAACCACAAGTTGTCACAAAGATGATTGATGGCAAATTACATGAACCAATGGAGCGTCTAACTATTGATTCGCCTGAAGATTATTTGGGAGTCATCACCCAACTCATGGCGCTGCGTAAAGGGCGCATGGAACAGATGGTCAATCACGGAACTGGTTGGATTCGTATGGACTTTAAAGTTCCATCACGTGGCTTGATTGGTTTCCGAACCGAATTCCTTACCGAAACTCGTGGTACGGGACTTCTCCACCATGTCTTTGATGGCTACGAAGCATGGAATGGCGAGCTACGCACTCGCAATACGGGATCACTTGTATCTGATCGTATGGGCAATGCAACCTCACACGCCATTTTTGGATTGCAAGAACGTGGCACAATTTTCTGCCAAGTCGGTGCTGACGTATATGAAGGTATGGTAATTGGTGAGAATTCACGTCCAGAAGATATGGATGTAAACATTGTCCGCGAAAAGAAACTCACCAACATGCGCGCATCTGGTTCGGATGAGAACGAGAAAATCATTCCACCCAAAATTCTTAACTTGGAACAAGCGCTGGAATACTGCCGTGAAGATGAGTGCGTTGAAGTAACCCCCACATCGGTACGTATCCGCAAAGTGATCTTCGACCAGAACGAACGCTCTCGCCTAACCTCCAAGGCTAAAAAGGCCAATCAAGAGGGTTAGCCAAAGACTCAGGACACGCCGTTTTACCGCATAAAAAGCCGCTTTGTCAGTGGTCGGTTGTGTACTCACCTGCATCAGAAAAACGCAAGACTGCAGGAGGAAACACAGATGAACTTACGAGAGCTAGCTTTCCAACTCTCCGCCATAACTTTGATCGCTGATGCCGCAAAGGAAGCGAAGGATCGGCTGCGCCGCGAATTTGCTGCGGCTTTAGAAGAAGTTGGCGCTGATTCAGCTAAGGCTGCCCTCGAAGGTGAAGAGATCGCAAAGGTCTCTCTCATCCAACCTCGTAATACTCCTGAAGTGTTAAACGAGAAATCCTTTGTTGAATGGGTGAAATCCAATTACGAATTTGAGATTGTCGAGTCGGTCCGTGAATCTTTCCGCAAACATGTGATGGATTCTGTGGAGAATGTCGATGGCAAAGCAATCTATAAACGTACTGGTGAAGTCTTGGACTTTATCTCCTTTAATTCTAGAGATGCATATATCGCAACACGTTTTCTCCATGGCGGTCGTGAAGTTTTAACGGAGGCTTTCCGTGCTGGAACACTCACCCCGACATCGGTCATGGCTGAAGAACTCAGAATGGCGGTGGGACAGTAATGAGCTATTTCAATTTGAGTGATTACGAACCCGTAGAGAATCGCATCCGCGCTTTCTGGCAGAAATATCCTAATGGTCGACTTCTTACTGATCTGCAACGCACAGAACGTCCCGATGGTCGAATTGAATGGATCTGCCGTACTGAGGCATACACAAATTCCGATGATGTTCGCCCCCAATCAACAGGTTTTGCTACAGAGATTGAAGGAACTTCACCAGTAAATCGCGCTAATGCAAGCGAAAATTGTGAGACCTCAAGTATTGGACGTTGTCTTGCAAATCTTGGATTTGCCACAAAAGGCAAGCGCCCCAGCCGTGAAGAGATGACAAAAGCAGCGCGGGCCAATACCCGTAAAGCTCTCACTAAGAGTGATTGGGAGACGCTTATTAGCCGACTTCATGGATGCACCAATCTCAACCAACTCAAGGCATGGTCTGCCTACGCCGCAGGATTTTCTATGCCAGATAACAAACGGAACGAGTTACTCGGGATTTTCAACACCCATAAGGAGAGCTTGAGCCGTAAAGCTGATGTGGCTTAGCGAATTGTCACGCTGATTGCGCGATGATCACTAACGCCATAATGATCATGAATTACTGATTTCACATCATTCGGGCTTAACTCTTTACTCATGATGTAATCAAATTCGATAGATGGCTTCCATGATGGATAAGTAGGACCAACTGCGAGATCTCTCCAGCCCGCAACTCGTGGTCCAAGCCCCCACGGAAGATTGAAGTCTCCCGTCATGATATGTATTCCAGGTAACTGTTCTACCCACTTACTTATCTTGCGGAGTTGCTGAATGTTTTTCAGCGGCACAAAAGATAAATGTGTCGTCGTAACGGAAATTCCATTTTCAAGTTCAGCAACAAGGGCAGAACGTGGTTCATCTGAAACGTAAATTAACCTTGGGCGTTTCTCTCCAGCTACTAACAGAGGCATACCTAATGGAGCTTTACCTAGATTAATGCGATGCCATCTCTTTACTGGAACCTTTGAAACCATTCCAATTCCATACATCGCTTCATTTGGAAGAGAGGAGTTGTTATCAAAGACGATGTCATCCTTTACTCCATGCCATTTCTCTCCAGGCGTTCCGTACATTGATGGAGCAAAAGCCCAATGTTGCGCTCCAAGCACTTCTGCAATATCTGCAATTTGATTTCCATGACCAGATCGACTCTGTTGTACATCCACTTCTTGCAAGGCAATCAGATCGAAATCGGCTACATCATGTAATTTCACCACCGCTTCATGGAGAGTGACTCCAGATTGCGGTGGAATAGCCATCCCATGTAAAAGGTTCCACGAGGTCACCGTGAAACCCGAGGTAGATGCCATGAAGGCAGGCTAGTAGGGTCGCCCCGTGCTTCTAAACCTTCCACTCTCACGCTCAACACTCGATCGCGCTGCCCATTTACGCGCTGATCAAGCGGCAATTGATGAGCTCTGGAAGAGAGCAAAAGTCATTGAAATGCTGGGAGATAAGTTCAAAGTAACCACAAGTGGCCTTAACTTTCAGAGTTCGAAAGATGTGGAAGGCGAGCGCTATTTTCTCGGACTTGATAGCGATGGAGTTCCATATTTTGTGACGCACCGCAGTACCGACCAGAAAGAATTTCCAGAAGATTTCAAGTCACTTCGCACGATTGGCGCACTACTTAATTCGCTTGAAATTGGCGCAGCGGTCCATGCACTAGCTCTAACACAATGGCATGAAGCTCACCAGAAATGTTCCAAGTGCGGCGCATCAACTCATGCCACTTTTGCTGGCGCGGTCCGTGAATGTGATGTCTGTGAAGCCTCTCATCATCCGCGTACAGATCCGGCAATTATTGTTCTCGTTAAAGATTCTTCAGATCGCATTCTTTTAGGTCGTCAGAAAATCTGGCCGGCAAAGAGATTCTCAACTTTCGCCGGATTTGTTGAACCAGGCGAATCTTTTGAAAGTTGTGTCAGCCGTGAAGTGTTGGAAGAGTGTGGTGGGCAGGTAACAGAAATGAATTACCTAGGTTCTCAACCGTGGCCGTTTCCGGCATCAATAATGATTGCCTATGAGGCGACAATTTCAAATCCTGATTCTGTCAAAGCAGATGGAGAAGAGATTGAAGAAATTATCTGGTTATCCAGAAGCGAGATCAAGGAAAAATGTGACTCAGGTGAATTACTTCTTCCGCCGATAATTTCGGTGGCGCGCGCGATGATTAATGCTTGGTATGGCCCGAACGCTGCAGCAGAATTACAAGGCGGCGAATCGTGGCGCAATTAGCCGAAGAAATTCTTGCTGCGCTTGATACTGAACAACGCGCAGTTGCTACTGCCGTTCGTGGACCTGTCTGTGTCATCGCAGGTGCTGGAACTGGAAAAACTCGTGCCATTACACATCGTCTGGCTTACGCAGTTGATATCGGCGTTGTAGACCCCCAACGAATACTTGCTCTCACTTTTACGGCTCGCGCCGCCGGTGAGATGCGTACCCGACTGCGCGCTCTCGGAGTTCCAAGCGTCGCAGCCCGCACCTTTCACGCAGCTGCCCTCAAGCAGCTCATGTATTTCTGGCCCCAAGTATTGGGTGGGCGATTTCCCGCACTTCTCACCACAAAAACAGGCTTCCTCGGAGAAGCCATCAACCGCGCCAATGTCAGCGCCACCAAGAGCAATTCGGTCTTACGAGATGTTGCAGGCGAAATCGAATGGGCCAAAGTCATAGGTCTAGCACCTGATGAGTACATCAAAGCGGTCGATGATTACTCCCGACCTATTCGTATATCGAATAACAAAGTAGATGCCACTCAAATCGCGAAAGTCTATGAAGCCTACGAATCGCTGAAGAAGCAAGAGCGCGCTATCGATTTTGAAGATGTACTACTTCTTACAGTTGGCATGTTAGAAGAAGAACGCGATGTGCGCGATCGGGTCCGAGATCAATATCGTTACTTCACAGTTGATGAATATCAAGATGTCTCACCTCTGCAACAGCGATTACTGGATTTGTGGTTAGGAAAACGGGACGATATCTGTGTAGTTGGAGATCCCGCTCAAACAATCTATTCATTTGCCGGTGCGACTCCAGCCTTCTTACTTAACTTCACAAGTAAATATCCTGGCGCTGAAGTTATCCGATTGACTTCGGGATACCGCTCAACTCCAGAAATCATTAACACCGCAAACACAATCCTGAGAAGCGCCAGCTTGGGCCATGAACTTGATGCAGTTAATGACCATGGTGAAAAACCTAAAGCTCAAGGCTTTATATCTGAAAAAGAAGAGGCTGAAGCCTTAGTCAACTTCATCAAAGATGATCTAGCAAACAAGATTCATAGTTATGACATCGCGATACTCGCCCGCACCAACGCCCAACTTGAAACCTTTGAATCAGCGCTCAATGCAGCTGGTATCGAGAACCAAATTCGTAATGCCGAACGTTTCTTCAATCGCACCGAAGTGAGAGAAATTCTAAAAGCAATTCGCAGCGCCTCAGTATTATCTGAAGGCGATTGGCTCGCAGATCTTCGAGATGCTATGAAGCCATTTGGTGAAAGCGAATATGTCCGCGCCTTTATGCAATTAGCTCGAGAACTTGAGAACGAAGGACTGACCTCGTTACGAGCCTTCCTCCGCGAATTGGAAGATCGAGCCGAACAGAACAACCCACCCACACTTCCAGGCGTTGCACTTGCCACTCTTCACGCTGCAAAAGGCCTGGAATGGAAGAAGGTGTATCTAGCGGGCGTTAGCGCTGAGATTCTGCCTTGGGGTTCCCAACCCGTTGATGAAGAACGACGTCTTTTCTATGTGGGGGTCACCCGTGCACAAGAGAGTTTGGTGATCAGTTACTACGGAGTACCAAGTCCATTTCTCGCAGAAGCAGGCCTATAAATTGAGCAGGAAATTAATTAGTTTGCGCCGCGCAGATGTAATGCATTACCCTTCCACGACTATGACACAGGCGAGAACTATCACTACAGCGATGAGTGCTACACGCACACACCGCTATTGGTTCACGCCATCATTTGGTTACAACTATTTTGCAACCAAGTCAGCCAAGGCCGATGGATTCGGCACCTGGAGCTCTATCGGATAACACCGATAAGGAAGCCCAGGGGCCTCGAATCCACAAGGATTCAGGCCCCTTTTTCATTATCTGGTGAAAATCAACTAAGAAAAAAGGAAAGGCAAAGGTGAGAACGATGACAGTTCTCTTCAGCGAACTATTGGTACC
>DAIOTH010000046.1:0-6601 GCA_036752125.1 Candidatus Nanopelagicaceae bacterium
ATTAGGCGTTAGAGACGCTGGCTCCATCGGTTGAAACTTCAAGGTCCATCGCAGTGAAGTGCTCCCCAGCGCTGCGCACAATGTCATCATGTTCTGCCGCCGTTCCGGTATGTAATACCAAGACTGAAGGGCCAGCTCCTGAAATCATTGCGGCAACTCCTGCGCCACGTAGTTTCTTTACTAAATCAACAGAACGGGGCATAGCTTCGCGGCGATATTGCTGGTGGAGATGATCTTCAGTCGCTGCAAAGAGAAGTTCTGGTCGAACCGAGAGAGCATGTACGAACAACGCAGCGCGCCCTGCATTTATGGAGGCATCTTTATGTGGAACGGTTTCAGGCAACATCCTCCGCGCTTTGCCGGTGGAGAGTTGGGTGTGAGGCAAGAAAATTAGCGCGCGAATTGTGGGATCAACTGAGAAACGAGAAGCGCAACCAGTAGGAACACTAGCGCGATCTTCCATCCATGAAATTGTGGCGCCGCCAAGAGTTGCAGCAGCAATATTGTCGGGATGGCCTTCCATATCTGTTGCTAATGCGATGAGGTCATCATCTGTCATCAACGTATTTCCCGATAAAACTAAACCACGAGCTAGTGAGAGTCCACCAACTATGGCAGCAGCTGATGAACCAAGTCCGCGTCCATGTGGAATTGAATTCAGCGCACGGAGCGCAATTCCTCGCGGCTTACCTCCCATAAATTCAAAACCTGCCATCATCGCTTTGATAACAAGATGCTTTCCATCTTTCTTGATTTCATCAGCGCCTTCACCGGTGACATCAACATCGAAAACTTCATCATCAAGAATCTGTGCCACATAAATATCGCGAAGCTCTAAAGCAAGGCCCAGCGCATCAAAACCAGGTCCAAGATTTGCAGCGCTGGCTGGAACACTTACTTGTATTGGAGTTGCTTTATATGTAAGGCGATCTTTAAATCCGCGTGACATTGTTATGCCAACCCAATAACTTCTGCTGCTTTGCGAACATCAACTGGAATGACCGTTGGTTTATCTGCGCCATCGAGCACCCATTGCACATCTTTCAAGCCATTTCCAGTGACAGTAATGACTATTTTCTTATTCTTTGGCAACTTGCCTGCAGCTTTATATTTGATAAGTCCAGCAATACCAGCAGCGCTTGAAGGTTCAACAAATACACCTTCTTTTGCTGCAACGAGACGATAGGCGCTCAAGATTTCTTCATCACTCACCATATCGATGAGGCCTCCAGAAGTATCACGCGCTTCTTCAGCTTGGGTCCATGATGCAGGATTTCCAATTCGAATTGCAGTAGCAATCGTTTCAGGGCTCTTCACCACTTCACCTCGCACAATCGGTGCAGCGCCTTCTGCTTGAAAACCCCACATTTGTGGAAGTGAGCGCGAGATTCCATCAGAGAAATATTCTTTGTAGCCTTTCCAATATGCAGTGATATTTCCTGCATTACCTACCGGAAGTGCGTGAATATCGGGAGCGAAACCCAGAGCATCAATTACTTCAAATGATGCGGTCTTCTGTCCTTCAATTCGGAATGGATTGACTGAGTTAACTAGAGAGACTGGATATTTTTCGGAAAGTTCACGAGCTAGGTTCAAGCAATCATCAAAGTTTCCATCAACCTGGAGAAGTTTTGATCCATGTGCAATTGCTTGCGCTAATTTGCCCATTGCAATCTTGCCTTGAGGTACAAGTACAACTGGAGTCATCCCAGCTTTTGTGGCATACGCAGCAGCGCTCGCGCTGGTATTTCCAGTAGAAGCGCAGATAACGGCTTTTGCGCCATCTTCTGCGGCTTTGGAAATCGCCATGGTCATGCCACGATCTTTAAATGATCCCGTGGGGTTAGCGCCTTCAAATTTCAACCAGACTTCGTTATCAAGCATCTCTGAAATTACGCAGGCATATATAAGTGGTGTTCCACCCTCGCAGAGAGTTACAACGGGGGTTTTCTTACTTACTGGAAGGCGATCGCGATATTCCTCAATTACTCCGCGCCATTGGTGGGCGCCAGATTTAGAGCGTTTTTTGAAAATACTCACTTGGAACTTCCTTCGATACGGAGCACGCTCTCCACGCTTTTTACAACATCACTTTTAGCAAGCGCAGTGACAGTTTTCTTTAACGACGCTTCAGGCGCGGAATGCGTTGCAACGATAAGTTCTGCGCTATCGCCACGACCTGATTGGCGTACGGTTTCAATGGAAACGGTATGCGATGCAAAGAGTTGCGCGACAGTTGCAAGAACGCCGGGTTTATCAGCTACATCAAGTCTGATGAGATAGCGTGACATAACATCATCAATCGGAGCGATTGCTAAATCTGCGTAATCACTCTCGCCATGACCTTCGCCGCCACGAGTCTTATTGCGAGCAATCGCAATCAAATCTCCGAGGATTGCACTCGCGGTTGGAGCGCCGCCAGCACCACGTCCATAGAACATTAATTCGCCAGCTGATTCAGCCTCAACAAAGACCGCATTAAATGCGTTGCGAACTGATGCCAGCGGATGTTGGCGTGAAATTAGTGTGGGATGAACACGAACTGAAACTTGATTATTAGAAGTTAATTCAGCAATGGCAAGTAACTTGATGACATGATCCATATCGCGGGCAACTTCGACATCGCGCGCAGAAATCTTTGAGATACCTTCGCAATAAACATCATTTGATGTGACGCGAGAATGAAAAGCCAAACCTGCCAAAATTGCAGCCTTTGCGGCAGCATCGTGGCCTTCAATGTCTGCAGTTGGATCGGCTTCTGCAAAACCGAGAGATTGTGCTTCTTTCAAAACATCAGCAAAGGCGCTGCCCTCTTCATCCATCTTGGTAAGAATGTAATTAGTGGTTCCGTTGACAATTCCCATGACACGATGAACATGGTCACCGACAATTGATTCACGCATCGGACGTAAAATCGGGATTGCGCCGCCAACTGCAGCTTCATAGTAAAGATCTACCTTATTTTTATCAGCAGCTTCAAAAAGTTCAGCTCCATGGAGTGCAAGAAGCGCCTTATTTGCGGTGATAATTGATTTGCCATTTTTGATAGCGCTTAAAATCAGTTCACGTGCGGGCTCAATTCCACCCATTACTTCAATCACGATATCGATACTGGGATCACTCACTACTGATGCAGGATCATCCGTCAGGATCGAGGACGAAACAAAGTCGCGCTTAGTTGAAAGATTTTTCACTGCAACTTTGACCAACTTTAGATTTGCACCAGATCGCGCAGCAAAGTCTCCCGAATCTTCTTGGAGAAGTCGGGCAACACTTGAGCCCACAACTCCACATCCGAGCATGCCAATATTGAGAGTCTTGTTGGTGTTACTCATTGCTGGCCTCTCTCGCTCGTTGGAAGGGTGCGTGGCGCATCATCAATCTCCAAGGCTAGAAGGTCGGCATGCGTTTCTCTGCGAATAATGATGCGCGCCGTTTGGTTATGGACGCAAATCACGGGCGGACGAACCATATGGTTGTAATTGCTCGCCATACTTCGGCCATAAGCGCCTGTTGCAGGCGTTGCAAGAAAATCTCCCGGAACGATATCGCTCGGCACTTGAACATCCCGAATGACGATGTCACCTGTTTCGCAATGTTTTCCAACAATTCTCGCGCTGCGAAGTTCAGCGCTACTTTCACGATTAGCCAGCGCCAGTGAATACTCGGCTTCATAAAGTCCGGTTCGCAGATTGTCACTCATTCCGCCATCAACCGAGATATACCAACGAGTTGTTCCATCCTCGAGTTGTACTTCTTTTGTAGTGCCAACTTCATAAAGAGTGATCATGGAAGGGCCAACGATGGCACGGCCTGGTTCAATGGAAATCTTTGGAATTGAAATATCAGACTTCTCGCAACTCGCGCCGACAACTTTTGCAAGATTACTCAGAACAACTTCCGAAGAAATTGGGTCATCTTTATCGGTATACGCAATTCCATAGCCACCACCTAGATCGAGCTCTGGAAGTTCTCTACCAAACTCCGCTTTGTAACGCGCCAACATTCCAATAAGTCGAGTAGCGGAATTTTCAAAGGCATCGCTTATAAAAATTTGAGAACCAATGTGGGCATGAAAACCTTGGAGTTGCAACGACTCATGTTTTGTTGTTGCAAGAACTGCATCCCAAGCTGCGCCAGATGCGATAGAAAATCCAAATTTCACATCTTCGTGAGCAGTTGAAATTGCTTCGTGTGTATGGGCTTCGATTCCGGGTGTTAGTCGAAGAAGTACTTTCTGGACTACCCCCTTCATGTGAGCAATACGCGCCACCCGATCAATTTCTTGGAGCGAGTCAAGAACGATAGTTCCAACTCGATAATCAATAGCATCAGAGATCTCAGTTTCTGACTTGTTGTTGCCATGCATTTCTATTCGAGCAGGCGGGAACTTAGCGGCAATCGCAACTGCAAGTTCTCCCCCAGTGCAAACATCGAGACCGAGCCCTGCTTCAGAAACCCAGCGCGCTATTTCTTTTGAAATAAAGGCTTTTGCTGCGTAATAAGTAACGCCTGCATTATCGCCAAAACTCTTTTCAAGACTGGAACGCCATTGGCTAGCCCGAGTTTTGAAATCAACTTCATCGAGAATAAAGGCAGGTGAGCCATATTCGCGAGCGATATCAATAATGGAACAACCGCCGATTGTGATTGCGCCATTTTCTCGCTGGGATGTTATGGGCCAAATTTTCGGATTGAGAGCGTTTTTCATTTCTACATCCGCTCCGGTGCGCTAACACCTAATAGTGAGAGACCATTGTGAATTACTTGACGAGTTGCTGCACAAAGCGTTGCACGCGAAGAGTGGATATCAGATGCAGGTTCATCACCCATGGGTAAAACTCGACAGTCGTTATAGAAGCCATGGTAAAGAGTTGCTAACTCTTCTATATAGCTCGCAACCCGATGTGGTTGGCGGAGTTCTGCTCCGCTTGCAACAACGCGCGGATACTCGGCAAGACCTCCAAGAAGTTCTCGCTCTCGATCATGAGTGAGAAGTTCTGGTTTATATTCGGTAGCGCCATATTTCAAACCGAGTTCTTCTGCATTACGAAGCACGGCAGAAATTCGAGCATGCGCATATTGAACATAGAAAACTGGGTTGTCATTAGTGCGCTTTTTAAGAAGATCAATATCAAGAACCATAGGAGTATCAACGGGATAACGAATCAAGGTGTAGCGCGCTGCATCAACGCCAACTTTCTCCACTAGTTCTTCCAGCGTAATAATTGTTCCGGCTCGCTTTGAAAGCTTAAGTTCTTGACCACCTTCCATGATTTTTACTAGCTGGCCGATAAGTACATGAATATTGAATTCAGGGTCATCTCCCGCGCAGGCAGCTGTCGCTTTGAGCCGGCCAACGTATCCATGGTGATCTGCTCCCAACATATAAATACAAATATCAAAACCACGGGTACGTTTATCGAGGTAATACGCAGTATCTGACGAGAAATATGTGAGTTCACCGCCAGATTTAACAAGTACCCGATCCTTATCATCGCCAAAATCCGTTGTGCGAAGCCAGGTAGCACCTTCAGATTCGTAAACATGGCCTTGTGACTTCAGAGTGCTCAACGCTTTCGATAAAGCATCACCAGAATGAAGCGAGCGCTCAGAGAACCAAATATCAAAATGTGTTCCGAAATTATCGAGAACATCTTTCTGCTGCTGCAGTTGGAGCGCATATCCCGCCTCTCTAAATGCTGGGATGCCCTCTTTCTCATCAAGTGTTAAATATTCTGGATGTTGAGCAACAATCAGTTTTGCTAAATCATTGATGTAATCGCCTTGATAACCCTCTTCAGGTCGAGCTTCTCCTCGCGCTGCAGCGCGAAGTGATGCTCCGAATAAATCCATCTGCGTTCCGCGATCGTTAATATAAAACTCACGAGTTACTTCTGCTCCACCTGCTGCAAGAACGCTCGCGAGAGCATCGCCAACAGCAGCCCATCTCGTATGACCAAGATGCAGCGGTCCTGTTGGGTTTGCGCTGATAAATTCCAAATTGATTCTCTTGCCAGATAAAATTGTGACGCGGCCATATTTTTCTTTTTCATTAAGGATTGCGTTGACAACTGCGCCTTGACTTGCCTTCGCAAGAGTGATGTTGATAAAACCTGGGCCGGCAATTTCTATCCGCTCAATCTCCGGATTTCCTTGCAGACCACGCTGCACAATTTCGGCAACATCGCGCGGAGATTTTCCTGTGGGTTTTGCAAGCGCTAAAGCAATCGAGGTTGCGTAATCGCCATGATCACGATTCTTAGGTCGCTCCAAAACAATATTTCCGACGGCAGAAGAGCTAGCGAGTTCGGCGGGTAATTCCCCCCGGGAGATTGCCCCCTTAATCGAGGCGGTTATTGCAGCGGCAAGTGACTCATGAGGTGCTAACCCCGCGCTTGTTGGAGAACTCGATGCCGACACCTAGGAAAGGCTACCGACCTTGAGCTCAATCCCGCGTAAGCGTGATTTTTCCGCGTAAATCGAGGGCAAATAGGAGACCCTGTTATCAAGTTGTTATGACCAGATTATCCAAATTCTGGGAATTTCCCTTCACAGGGCGCCCTGTGCGAAGTAGGTTCTGACGCGGTGAACCGCCCTC
>DAIOTH010000047.1:0-6550 GCA_036752125.1 Candidatus Nanopelagicaceae bacterium
GTTTGCATCTGCGGAAAGTTCGCAAAAACCTCTAGATTTCGTCGCGCCAGGATCTCCAGAGACGGGCGTAAGCGCCGTTGGCCTCCATAAGTTGGTCATGCGAACCCCATTCAGTAATCCGTCCATCATCGATAACGGCAATGAGATCGGCATCGTGGGCTGTTTGGAGGCGATGGGCAATTGCAATAACGGTGCGACCTTCGAGAACTGCACCAAGTGACGCCTCTAGATGTTTTGCTGCCTGTTGGTCCAATAATGAAGTGGCTTCATCAAGAATCAATGTATGTGGATCGGCTAAAACTAGTCGCGATAACGCAAGTTGTTGGGCTTGCGCGGGAAGTAATCGGTGTCCACCATTTCCTACGATTGTGTCGAGTCCGGATTCCAATTGTTCCGCCCACGTTGATGCATCTACCGCGGCGAGAGCGCGCCAAACTTCGTCATCGTTTGCATCAGGTTTAGCAAGAGTGATGTTCTCTCGGAGCGTTCCTACAAATACATGATGCTCTTGAGTAACAAGGGCAACTTCTTGTCGGGCTTGCTCAACAGGGAGGTAACCAATCTCAGCGCCGCCAACGGTGATACGTCCTTTATTTGGAGGTTGAACGCCAGCAAGTAACCTTCCTAACGTTGATTTACCAGCACCTGACGGTCCCACAATTGCCAGCTTTGTCCCTGGAGTGACCATAAAACTTAAATCTTTAAGTACATCCCTACCTTCTCGGTATCCATACGTAACTTTTTCTCCAGAAATCTCTCTGCCTTCGGGATTTGCTTCTCTTATTTCTCGCTCATCTACTTCATGGATTCCAAGTAAGCGAGAGAGCGAAGCTTTGCCAGATTGCAATTCATCGATCCACCAGAGCATCGCTTCAATAGGCCCTGCCAACATTTGAGCATAGAGAATTCCGGCTGTAATTGTGGCAATAGTTGCTAGACCTCTGTCATAAAAGTAGGAGCCCATGAGCAAGGCAGCAGAAACCGGCAAGATGTAATTGATTTCAACGACCGGGAACCATCGGGTGCGAAGTCGAAGCGTGTAGCGCTCCCACTCCACCCAACGACTAATTGCAGAATCGGTTCGCGCAGTGCGCTGTTCTCCAAGGCGGAGTGCATCAATTGTGCGACCTGATTCTGCGCTCTCCACTAGAACTGAATTCACAATCGCATACGACGATGATTCAACGCGATATGCCTGAGGGGAGCGGCGCAGGTACCAACGGGTTGCCGCAAAAACAAATGGAATTCCGATAAATACTGCGCTGAGAAATAGTGGAGCCGTCAGGGCAATCGCTGTGGAAATTCCGAAGATTGATACCAAGCAGATTGTTATAACGGGAACAGCGTCGCGCACCGCCCATGTGATGTGATCAATATCGGTGGTAGTGCGAGTAAGAAGTTCGCCCGCGC
This sequence comes from Candidatus Nanopelagicaceae bacterium, assembly GCA_036752125.1. GTDB lineage: Bacteria > Actinomycetota > Actinomycetes > Nanopelagicales > Nanopelagicaceae > MAG-120802. The sequence continues at coordinate 1,411 of DAIOTH010000047.1, forward strand.
CAGCTCGTTCCACAACATTTGGAGGCAACTCGACCACACGAGTGACAAATCGTTCGCGGAGCGCAGAGAGTACAAACTCTCCAAGAATCGAGGCTCGAACTTTGGTGAAGTACACAAAGATTGATTGGAGCAGCAACGCTCCAATAACGATATAGACGGTGCGATTGACATTGACCTCATCGGGATTGCGCTTGAGAGTGTCGAGTAAGTTTCCAAATGCACGCGGTGGAATGAGAGCGGCGGCGGTTGTGAAAAGTTGAAAGAGAGCAACAAGAAGGAAACCGCGCTTATGGCTCCACAGAAGTGACCACATCTCTTTATTCACCGTGGCTTCACTTGCAATGGGAAGTCGATTAGCTGACTTACCTAGTCCAAATGATTTATCAAGTCGTTGGGTATCACGTGGTGGTGCTGGATAAGCGTTACTGGGCAGGGAGGATTCATCAGTCCTACGAAGCGGCAAGAAGAACTTCATTCGCCTCGCACCACCAATCGTCGATAAGTCTCATTGCTTTTCAGTAAGTCGGTATGAGAGCCGACCTGCGAAACTTTTCCAGAAATGACAAGCGCAACTTCATCGGTGTGATCAAGAATTAAAGGGCTGTTGCTTACAACTACAGTTGTCTTGGCGCCACGAATTGATTTCAATCGCGCCGCGATGCGAGCTTCAGTATGGGCATCGACAGCGCTAGTGGGATCATCTAGGACTGCAATAGGTGCATCAACGAAGAGAGTGCGAGCAAGAGCCAGACGTTGGCGTTGACCGCCAGAGAGTGTGCGACCACGTTCTACAACTTCTGCGCTATATCCATCACCGTCAAGTGAATCCAAGATGTCGTTCGCAGATGCGGCTTCAATCGCATCAGAAATTGAAAGTCGCTCGGAATGCTCTACTTTAAAGAGCGAATCGATGGTGCCCGAGAGGATGGCGGGTTCCTTTTCTTGGGCATAGATATTGCTGCGTAAGGATTGACGATCGATATTCGAAAACGCGGTTCCATCAATCTCAACTTCCGTTGCATCAACATATCCGCCAAGGCGATCAACAATCACATCTGCATCAAGGGAGTTGTCACAAACCACGCCCAGGAAGATTTGCTTTCTAATGTTTAATCCAGAAACTCTGTCATGAATCTTGGTGAAGTTAATAGGAAATTGCTCCGAACCAAATTCTTGGAGATTTTCAACGCTTAGCAATCTCATAACGCGTCGCGCAGCAACGGTTCCTGAGGTAAGTCTCTGGGCAGATTCGGTAAGAATTTGAAGCGGGATCATGAGGAATGCGCTGTACCCGTAAAAAGCCAAAAGTTCACCAACTCGCAATTCACCGCGGCTCACTAAGTTTCCGCCAATCCAAATAACACCCACAACGAGAGTTCCAGGCAAAATTACTTGTAGTCCATCAAGAAGAGCACGCATTCGAGCTGTGCGAACTGCAGCTGCGCGAACTTCTTGCGAGGCATTACTAAATCTCTTCAAGAAAGTCTCTTCACCACCTATGCCACGCAAGATGCGAAGTCCAGCAACTGTGTCAGCCGCTAACTCTGAAGATCTGGAGAGTTTTTCACGCTGTACAGACTCTCGATTCTGCAGCGGCTTAATGATTGGACCTATTGCCAAACCAAGAAGCGGAACACCAATGACAACGAGAAGTCCAAGAGTTGGAGATGAAGTAATAAGAATTATCGAAACAAAAATAAAGGAAACTATCGCTCCCGTTAAACGTGGAATCAAGTCGTAGACTCGAGCAACGCGTTCTACGTCATTAGAGTTGATTGCAGATACTTCACCCGTTGAAACGAGCCGCGGCAAATCTGCGCCGAGTTCGACTGCTTTCCGAGCAACGAGTTGCTGCAAACGAGTGGCGGCAGATATCCAACTTCCAACTGCGCGGCGATGACGAAGAATTCCGGCTGCTGCTTGAATCGTTCCTATTAGTAGCGCTACCAAAACCCATTTACGCAAATCATCGCTCTGCTGATCTGCGATGGCTTGAATGCCCCGACCGAGGACTCCAGGCATGATTGCAACGCACAATAAGTTAATAACTCCAAAGAAGACACCCGTTGCGATGATGCGCTTCTGTTTCAATCCGACCCAGAGCAAAAATCGTGGAACGCTCTGAAGATTAGGGGTGCCAGGATCTTCAACAGGAACGTGGTCAAATGGAGAGCGTGACATAGCCGCATTACCTTACTAGTTCCTCGCTGTGTGCAGTTGAGCCACTAGATTGTGCCGGTGTCTGCGATAAGCAAATCTGCGCTCACCTGGATTGCGCTCTGGACTGTTTATGTAATTTGGGGTTCTACTTATTTTGCAATTGCATATGTGATTGAAACCATGCCACCGCTACTCAGCATGGGAATTCGATTCTTGATCGCGGGCGTTCTACTGACGTTAATAATTGCCGCAACCCGAGGATTTAATGAAATGAAAGTTCCTCGTGCTGAAATTGCTACATCTTCAATTCTTGGATTTGTACTTCTTGGATTCGGACTGGGAAATGTTGCCGTCGCAGAAAAACACGTTCCTTCTGGGATAGTTGCGCTCATCATCGCTGCACTTCCGCTTTGGATTGCTATTTTCCGCTTTGTTTCAGGTGAAAGGCCTTCCGCAAGAAGTTGGACAGGTTTAGTTATCGGTTTTATTGGAGTTGCATTGTTGTTAAAACCTGGGAGCGTTCAATCTGTAAGCGGTGAAGGATCTTCAACTGTTGTGTTCTACATGTTTATGGTCTTAATCGGAAATATTGGTTGGGCGCTCGGAACATTTCTTGCTCCACGATTCCCGATCCCTAAGAACGCACTAGTTTTCACCGCCTACGAGTTGATGGCAGGCGGTGTTTCACTCACACTGGCCGGTCTCATCAAAGGTGAAAAGATTGCAGATTTCTTAGATGGTTCAACATGGTCCTGGCTCTGGTTTGCGTATTTAGTTTTCTTCGGCTCAATCATCGCCTACAGCGCATATCTCTGGTTAGTCCAGAACGCGCCGGTCTCACTGACTGCAACCTATGCGTATGTAAATCCCGTCATTGCTGTCGCGTTAGGCGCTGTATTCCTCAATGAAGTCATTACCGTTAGTTACGCCATTGGCGGTTTGATTATCGTGCTCGGTGTTCTCGTGGTTGTCTCAGCTGAGAGTAGAAAACTAAAAGAAATTACAGGTCAATAAGTTCAGCTTGTAGCGTCTTGCGATTCACGATAAGCATCTGATGATTCTTCATCAGCGTCCAACCTTCTTGGTCCCAACCAGATGAAGCCACAGCTATGCCGGAGTCATCGAGACGATAGCGCAGTTCATAGTAAATCTCATCGGCCCAACTAGGTTTATTGATGGGATCATGTTCAGATGTAACAATCAAGTAGTCAGCATTGATAATCATTGAGTTGATGGAGCTATATTTGAAATTCGCCTTGATGTTCTTGATTGAGTTCTTAACGCCTTCAACAAAACCAGACTTGTCGATTTCGGTAAGTAGATAGAGGAAGAATTGCTCGCTATCTGTATCGCCCTTCTGCAGAGTTGCGAACTTAGGCGCAACGAGGGATTTGACTGCGTCATATGGACTTAGCGCACCATTGTGAATAAAGGCAATATCTTCAAAAGTAAAGGGATGAGCATTGGTATCCGTCACTGGTAATCCAGGTGATGCCCAACGAAAATGAAGTAGCCCGCCCTGAGATTGCTCGGAGTTGATTGTCTGCTGAAAACTAGAGCTCAGTGCAGCGGTCTCCGCTTTCTTTGTGAGGGTTGCGGTACTGCCACTGGAAAGTGCTAGCCCCCAAGAATCGTGGTGAACTTTAGATAGCTCTACAAATTCCTGAAATGCGCTCCCCATAAATGATGGGAGAGTGGTTTCATTGCGTGAAGAAAAGGCCATCAGTCTGCACATACTGAAAGCCTATCGGCTAACCTAGGTAAATGCTCATTACCGCCTTGGTTCTTATTGTTGTTCTTGCCTATATCGTTGAATCTCTACTTGATAATCTCAATCAAAGTAGAGCGCGGAATCCATTGGACCCGAAGATTGCTGGACTTTACGATGCGCAAGAGCGAGAGCGCTCCATTTCTTATAGCGCGGAAAAGAATCGATTTGGTTTCTACTCAGCCACATTCTCAACAGTGGTTATGGTCTTGGCGCTTTCGTATGGTTGGTTTGCGACCATTGATAATTGGGTTCGAGAGCGAATCGAAAATCAGATTGTAATTTCGCTGGCTTTCATTGCGCTTCTCAGCGTAATTTCATGGTGGCTCAACCTTCCCTTCCAGCTCTATTCAATATTTGGAATAGAGGCAAAATACGGTTTTAACAAGATCACTCCCAAGACATTCATTACTGATGCAATCAAGGGGTCAATTCTTGCAACAATTATCGGGGGCACACTTCTCACTGCAGTGCTCTGGCTTTACCAAAGGCTCGAAGGTTCCTTCTGGATCTTTGCTTGGGCTCTGGTCTCTGGATTTTCGCTGCTGATGTTTATGTTTGGAACTACTTTAATCCTCCCGCTTTTCAACAAGTTAAAGCCGGTAGAGGATGGAGAGCTCAAAAGAGAGATCGAGAAGTATTGCGCTTCCCAAGGTTATTCTCTGGGACGCCTCTTTGTTATGGATGGTTCTAAACGATCAACCAAAGCAAATGCATTCTTCAGTGGCTTAGGCAAGAGTAAGACAATTGTGCTTTTCGATACCTTGATTGAAAAACTCTCGACGAAAGAGATTGTCGCAGTTTTGGCTCATGAAATTGGGCACTATAAACGGAAGCACACTCTTTCCATGTTTATCTTTTCGAATATTCAAACCTTTGCCACATTTGCTCTCTTGGGATGGTTGCTCGGATACCCAGAGTTATCAACCGCGCTCGGAGCAGATCAGCAAAGTTTTCATCTCTCTGCCTTAGCGTTCTTTATTCTCTTTACTCCACTAAGCATTCTTTTGGGTCTGATTAATAACTCATGGTCTCGTCACAATGAATATCAAGCTGATACTTTTGCAAAGGAAACATATGAAGTTGCACCGATGCGATCGGCCTTGAAGAAGATTTCAACGGATAGTCTGGCAAATCTTTCACCGCATCCGCTCTACGTAGCCTTTAACTACACCCATCCACCGCTGCTGCAGCGCCTTAACAATCTCGATT
>DAIOTH010000048.1:0-6474 GCA_036752125.1 Candidatus Nanopelagicaceae bacterium
TATCGCATCTCGAAGGTCATTTATTACTTCGATGGTCATTGCCGATCGAACCCTCTCACGTGCCGAAGAAGCCGTATATCGCGTTAAAGACCCACGTTTCTCAGCTGCGCAAGTAAATGCTGCAGAGCTTGAAGATCTACGTGAACTAATCCGCAAAGCAGACCCCGATGTCGTCATTAACGCTGTCGATCCGCGCTTTGTGATGCCAATTTTCTTAGCCTGTGAAATCGAAAATACAAATTACATTGATATGGCGATGTCGCTTTCTCGTCCCCATCCTCACTACCCACATCGTGAAACTGGTGTGAAGTTAGGTGACGAACAATTTGCTCGTGATTGGAATTGGGAAGAACGCAAGATTTACGCACTCGTTGGCATGGGCGTTGAGCCTGGTATGAGCGATATCTTTGCCAAGTACGCAAACGATGAACTTTTTAGTCGCATCGATTCAATTACAGTTCTTGATGGATCAAACTTACGAGTTGAGGGTGCAAACTTCGCTCCATCATTCTCGATTTGGACCACTATTGAAGAGTGCCTCAACCCTCCATTGGTTTGGGAAGATGGTCGCGGTTGGTTCACCACCGAACCATTTAGCGAACTTGAAACGTTTGATTTCCCTGAAGGTATTGGTCCAGTTGAGTGCGTCAACGTTGAACACGAAGAAGTTGTACTCATCCCCCAGAAAATTGATGCCAAGAAAGTTAACTTCAAGTATGGTCTTGGCGCTGAATTTATTCAGATTCTCAAGACTATCAACATGCTTGGTATGGATCGTAAAGAGAATGTTGAAGTACAAGGTGTATCTGTTGCACCACGTGATCTTCTTGCTGCATCTCTACCTGATCCTGCAACTCTGGGTGCGCGCATGAAAGGCAAGACATGTGCTGGTGCTCTGGTTCGTGGTTTAGATAAATCTGGTGCTCCGAAGGCTGTTTACATCTACAACGTCATTGATAATGAATGGTCGATGAAGGAATATGGCGATCAAGCTGTTGTCTGGCAGACCGCAGTCAATCCTGTGGTTGCAATGGAATTGATTCATAAGGGAATTTGGCAACCGCTCGGAGTAAACGGTCCGGAATGGTTTGAGCCAAAGCCCTTCCTAGATCTACTCCAGGAATATGGCACGTCATGGCATATTCGCGAAGAAGAAGCTAGCGATATTGTTCGGTAATGCCGAACACTTCAAGTAATCGCCCGATTGCACTCATAACTGGTGCAACTGCAGGTATTGGCGCAGCGTTTGCAGAGCTACTTGCTTCAGAAAATCATGACCTTGTCATTGTTGCTCGAGATTTACCGCGACTCAATCAACGCGCAGATGAGTGGCGCGGTAAGTTTGGAGTTGAAGTAGAAGTTATCCAAGCTGATTTATCTCGCGATGAAGATATTCGACGGATCGAGCTACGTCTTCAGAATATTAGTCGCCCGATTGAAGTGTTAATTAATAACGCTGGATTTGGAATAAATAAGAGTTTTACTGCAAGTGATATTGCGGAAGAGATTGCCCTTCTTGATGTTCTGGTTACCGCCCCCATGCGTTTAATGCATGCCGTACTTCCTGGAATGAAAGATCGCAATAGCGGAACAATCATTAACGTCTCCAGCGTCGCAGGTTGGATTGCAGGCGGTAGCTATAGCGCTGCCAAGTCTTACTTAACTGTTTTGAGTGAATCACTTCATACGGAATTGAAGGCCACAAATGTTCGTGTGCACGCGCTCTGCCCAGGATTTACTCGAACTGAATTTCATCAGCGCGGAAATATGAAAATGGGTGGTTTACCTAAATGGTTCTGGCTATCCGCCGAGCAGGTAGTGAAGGACTCGTGGATCGCAGCAAAGGCTGGAAAGGCTCTTTCTATCCCAGGACGTCAGTACAAAGTGCTCTCCTTCATTACGCGATTTGGACCCCGACCTTTGGTGCGAAAAGTGGGTATGAACGTTCGTGTCCGCCAACGTCGGAAGTAAAAGCGTAAGAAAAGTTAGAAAAATACCTTTCTCAGGAAACTCTGTGTCCATTGTGGAGTTTTCCTCACGGAATTGTGAGGGAGTCCCCTTTAGTATTACGCCATAGTTTCTTAAGTCCTACGGGAGGAATGTCGTGCGTAACTCACTTAAATTCATTGGCAAGAGCGCAACTCTGATTGCAGCTACATCTTTGCTGATGGCTACTACCTCGATCATTCCTGCCGAAGCTGCTAACAAAGCCGGTGCTCGCTGCACCAAGGTAAATGCCAAGACCAAAATTGGTGGAGATAGTTATGTCTGCACCAAAAACCCTACGGTGAAGAATGCGAAGTTGACCTGGGTATGGGCTGGTTGTATCGCTTCAAATAAACTTTATGTAGATGCCAATAATCGCTTGAAGACAATTACAGAATCTGCTGCTCAAGCTTTGACCATGCTCGATACTGAGATTGCTGCTCTCAAAGCAGAAGCGCCAGCGGATGAAGCCGCTGCCAAAGTATTTGATCAAAAAGCTGCTGATGCCAAAGCGAAGCAAACTACTGCGCTCGCAGAAGCAAAGACCGCAACTGATAATGCAACTAAGGCCGGTGCTACTACGACCGCTGGAAAGACTTACACAACCGCGGCTTCAACTTGGACCAAAGCTGCACGTAGCTACGAATTAGCTGCCAAGAACTTTGAACGCTCTGCTGCCAGCTTGCGTGACAAAATTGGTGAAGTTGCTAAGAAAGAGAAGCAGAAACTTACCGTGGCTCAAACTGTTGAAAACTCAAAGACTGAGGTTCAATCAACACTTGAGAACCGCAAGAACGCTTGCCAGCCTGGGCTCTAATTAACCCAGCTCAACAGAGTTCTTAACCAACGACTACTTTTGTCGTTGAAACCTTTATTGGTAGCTGCACCAAACTTGCCCTTGCTGGTCCAACTTTTACATCGCCGTTAATCGAGAATTCAGCGCGGTGATTTGGGCAGACCCACTTTGAGCCACTCTTAGTTACATTGGTTCCTTCATGGGTACAAGCCAGATTTAGCGCACGGTAAGCGCTCGCCGACTTGCCGGTGCGAACAAGTGCAATCGCTTGTCCAGAACCATCTTCAAATTGAACTGTGCCGCCAACTTTTTTCAACGCGGGGTTTTTGGAGAGAGTCACTTCGACTTTTCCATTTGCTAGCACTTTAACTCCTGTTGCGGCAATAGCAGTATCAGGTATCAATCCCAGCGTGAGAACTGCCAATCCGCAAAGTACTGCCCGTCGAGATAGATCTTTTTCATTCTGCATGGCTTCTCCCTCAATACTCTTCATGGGTGCGAATTTATATCTTTTTTCGGTTGATGGCTATCGTGGCGCTAATTGCATATGTGATTCTCAGAAATAATTCATATCCCGACTGGGTTCTCGACCTTTTCCTTTTTAATTTTGTGGCGTTACTCAGCATATTTTCATTGAAACTATCACCCATTCCCGATGATCAAGTAGCCCGAATCGGAGTTGCCACGGCCATTGGTTTTTGGACCGTTGGCTCTCTTGTCTCTTCTCTTGATACCTTTTTTAGAATTCCCACGGAATTTAATCTCGATCTCGTATCAGAAATTTGCTACGTACTTTTCTACCCAGCAGCATTATTTGGATTTACGCGGGCAATACGAAATAGAGTAATGAGTCGATCTCTAGAATTGCTTGACACACTCATCATCGCTCTGGGATGTACCACGATTTTGAGCGCATTCCTTATCCGCCCGGCTATGACTGAAATTGAGGGATCTACTTTCCAAATCTTTCTCGCAATTCTCTATCCTGTAGGTGACATTGTTCTCTTTGTTTCTGTATTTACTCTCTCTGTGGTTCAAAGATTATCTCTGAGAAGTATCTTTCTAATTGCCGGAGTTGGGATTTATGCGGTTTCAGATTTCTACTTTCTCTTTGCTTCTCAAGCTGGTACTTATCAATTCGGTTCGATAACAGATATTGGATGGCTCATATCTTTTCTCTTGATTGCTGAGAGTTTCTGGCATAGCTCAAACGAAGAACAAACCCCTCGATCCTTCAATCCAGCGGTTGCAACTTTGGCTCTGCTCGGGAGTTCAGCAATTCTTGCAATCTCAGTTCTGGAGCCGACTTATTTTCCACGTTTCGTTATTGCGCCCGCATTCGCAACAATTGCGCTCTCTTTTCTTCGTATGGGCGTCGCGATTAATGATGCGCGAAACATGAGCAACGAACAGATTTTGGCTCGCACCGATGAACTCACCGGTCTCGCCAATCGGCGTAGATTCATGACGGAGTTTGAAAGTTTCCTTGATGAATCTGGTTCTGTTTTGATTCTTGATCTTGATGGATTCAAAAGTGTTAATGACACCCAAGGTCATGGCGTTGGAGATCAACTCCTGAAACAAGTGGCTCGTCGATTCGAGAGAGTGATTCCTCATGGCTCACTCCTTGCTCGTTTGGGGGGAGATGAATTTGGTGCGCTCATCAAAGGAGAAGAAGGCCACGATGTGGCGCTTGCTCTCAGAGCTACGCTCTCCTATCCCTTCACCATCGATGGAACTGAAATTGCGCTCGATGTTTCGATTGGTGAAGCAAAGAACGCTCCAGGCCAGCATCCAGCAGACCAACTTCTGCGCCGGGCAGATGTTGCGATGTATGAGGCGAAGCGCTCCAAAGCTGGCGTCGTAACGTGGCGCGAAGAATTAGGCGCTACGGGCTCTAGGTTGTAAATTTCCGCCGTCCCAATAAACCAAGGAGTCTCTCGCTTGAAGAAGCCTGGAGACTCAACATATGAGGTGAGAGTTACAACCCCCTAAGGAGGTTCCCTAATTGGCAGAAAAGTTCGCTAATCGAGTACTAATTCTCGGTGCAGGTTCTGTTTCACAATCAGTATTGCCACTTCTTATTGAGCATCTCGTCGATGCAAAACAAATCACGATTATGGATCAACGCGATAACCGATCTCGCGTGCAGGATGCGTTAAATAAAGGCGCAACATATATTCAAGATGCGATTACTCGAGAAAATATTGATGCTCAACTTTCAAAATATCTAAAAGCCGGCGACTTCCTTCTTGATTTAGCTTGGAATATTGATGCGAACACAATTATTGAATGGTGCTATGACCATGGCGTTATGTACCTCAACACCTCAATTGAAGAATGGGATCCATATGAAGGTGGATCAAATAAGCACCCACTAGAGAGAACTTTGTATTACCGCCATATGCGGATGCGGGAGATGAAAGCTAAGTGGACTAAAACTGGTGCAACCGCAATTGTTGAACACGGTGCAAACCCAGGTCTAGTCTCGCATTTAGTAAAGAAGTCGATGGTTGATATCGCTACTCAAGCCCTCAAAGATGGCAAAGCAGCGAGCGGTGTTGAAGCGGCGCTTACCGATGAGCGTTATAACGAACTTGCACAACTACTTGGCGTAAAAGTTATTCATATCGCAGAACGCGATACTCAAGTAACCAACAAGCCAAAACAATGGGGCGAATTCGTAAATACCTGGTCAGTAGAAGGTTTTTACGAAGAAGGAGTTGCTCCTGCAGAACTTGGATGGGGTACCCATGAAAAAACGCTGCCGGTTAATGCGTATGAACATCCATCAGGTCCAAAAAATCAGATCGCAATTGCGCAACCAGGAGCAACCACATGGGTTCGCTCGTGGGTTCCAAATTTCGAAATTCATGGCATGGTTATTCGTCATGGTGAAGCTTTCACAATTTCAGATCACTTGACTGTTTGGAATGGCGATAAGGCTGCGTACCGTCCAACAGTTCACTACGCATATTGCCCAACAAATGAAGCCATCTCATCGATGAAAGAACTAGAGATGCGTTCTTGGGACCTCCATAAGAATCAACGCATCATGAATGATGAAATTACTGAGGGCGATGATCGTCTCGGTGTACTACTCATGGGACATCCATATAAGTCATGGTGGACCGGTTCATTGTTGAATATTCACGAATCACGCAAACTTATTCCAGGTCAATCTGCAACCACAGTCCAAGTTTCATCAGCGGTGTATGCCGCGGTTGCTTGGGCAATGAAGAATCCAGATAAAGGACTTCTCGTTCCAGATGAATTACCGTGGCGTGAAGTTCTTGGCTATGCCGAGAAATATTGGGGTGGTATTCATTCTCAAGCTGCTGATTGGGATCCTCTGATGAATCGTAAAGATCTATTTGAGGGTTGGAATAATAAGAAAGTGGATCGCAATGATCCATGGCAGTTCACTAATTTCTTAGTGTAAAAATTTCGTTAAAAAGTATTACCTAAGGCTTGAGTGGCTTAGCTGCTTTGATCTCTTCAAGGCGAGCGAGCGACTCAAGCCTTTCTGCTGCATGATCAACAATTCGTTTTGGATAATTGTTCTTGTAACCTAGATCTGATTCCCATGGTTCATGGACATCGCCGCCTTTTAGATGGGCAAGTTCGGGGATGTACTTCTTTATATAAAGGCCATCTGGATCAAATCTCTTACCTTGTTCGATGGGATTAAA
>DAIOTH010000049.1:0-6373 GCA_036752125.1 Candidatus Nanopelagicaceae bacterium
GCTTGCGCTGGAGCAATGAGTGTCGAGATTCCAAGAGCGAGAGCTGTTAGGGCGCTATAGACGCCAAAACGCTTCTTATTCATTAATTTCCTCCATGGAAGTATCTGTAACGAGGGGTTACAGAGAACCCAATTTCAACGCGTAGGAAAGGGAGAGTCAAGGCTCACGGACTCGAAAAAAGCCCAATGTTGGTGAGTTACTGATTTGTTATAAAGGGTGAATTTTTCACGCCAAGTTACAGATGTAGTTGAACTACTTATGAACGCCTGGAACTGTCTCGTCCCAGCCCTTTACATCTTCAGGTTTGCGTGGCGCTTTACCAATGTAACGAGCAGATGGCCGAATCAAACGACCAGTGCGCTTCTGTTCCAAGATATGTGCAGACCAACCTGCAGTTCTCGCAGATGTAAACATCGGTGTGAACATATGGCCAGGAACTTCTGCGAAATCAAGAAGCACGGCAGCCCAGAATTCAACATTTGTTTCTAGTACGCGATCTGGACGACGTTCACGTAATTCCGCAAGCGCTGCTTCTTCAAGTGCTTTAGCGACTTGATAACGAGGAGCGCCAAGTTCTTCACACGTACGTCGCAATGTCCGTGAACGTGGATCTTGGGCGCGATAAACGCGATGGCCAAATCCCATCAAGCGTTCACCTTTATCTAACAAATCTTTTACATATGCACGTGCATCGCCGCGTTTTTCAACTTCTTCAATCATGTGAAGTACGCGCGATGGAGCGCCGCCATGAAGTGGACCTGACATCGCGCCAATTGCGCCGGAAATTGAAGCTGCAACATCAGCGCCGGTAGAAGCAATAACGCGAGCAGTAAATGTTGATGCATTCATTCCATGCTCTGCTGCTGAAACAAAGTATGCATCGATAGCGCGAACATGCTTAGGATCTGGTTCACCTCTCCAGCGAATCATCATTCGCTCGACAACAGTGTGCGCTTTATCAACTTCAGATTGCGGAACCATGGGTTGCCATGTTCCACGCGCTGATTGAGCAACGTATGAAAGTAACATCACTGAAACTCGCGCTAGATTGCTGCGAGCTTCTTCGTCAGAAATATCTAGAAGTGGCTTCAAACCCCACGCCGGTGCAAGCATTGCGATCGCGGATTGCACATCAACGCGCACATCGCCGGAGTGAATAGGAATTGGGAATGGTTCTGCGGCAGGAAGTCCGGGATTGAATTCATCATCAACGAGAAGACCCCATACGTTTCCGAACGAAACGCGACCAACAAGATCATCGATATCTACGCCGCGGTATCGAAGCGCGCTACCTTCTTTATCTGGTTCAGCGATTTCTGATTCAAATGCGATTACGCCTTCAAGACCGGGTTTAAAGTCATCTGCCATGCGCCGTATTCTGCCCCTATCGTTGAAGTGCGCAAAACGGCGCAGTCAAAGATGCCCTATCGCCTAAAGTGACGTTAGATACACCCATGACAGAGAGAAATCAGCCTGAGGTAGACCGCGCTGAAATCTCGGCAATGCGCCGCTCTTACGGTGAAGTTGGGATAACAGAATCCACCATCAACCCCGATCCGATTTCACAATTTCAAATCTGGCTCAAGGAAGCTGCGACAAATTCCATGATCGTCGAAGCCAATGCCATGGTCCTTTCGACTGTTGGATCTGGAAAGCCAACTTCACGAACCGTTCTCCTCAAAGATGTCACTTCACATGGGTTTACTTTCTTTACCAATTACGAATCACGTAAATCGCAAGAGATTTCAAAGAATTCGGCAATATCACTTCTCTTTCCTTGGTATCCCATGGAGCGTCAGGTAATCGTGCTTGGAGAAGCATCACGTATCTCAGATGATGAATCAGAAAAATATTTTGCAACTCGTCCGTGGTCGAGCCAGATTGGCGCTTGGGCGAGCAGCCAATCAGAAGTTCTCGAATCTCGAGAGATGTTGGAAGCGCAATGGAAAATGTTTGCCGATAAATATCCTGAAGGTTCAACGGTTCCGAAGCCGCCCTATTGGGGTGGGTTCTTGGTCACACCAATAAGTATCGAGTTTTGGCAAGGTCGCTATTCACGCTTACATGATCGCTTGCGATTCACAAAAGATGAAAGCAACGCAGAAACTAATTGGAAGCTCGAACGCTTCTTCCCATAGGCTTAGCCAGTTATGTCAGATCTCAAGATTCCCGATAATTTAAAGCCGCGCGATGGCCGCTTTGGCTGTGGACCCTCAAAGATTCGCCCTGAAGCGCTGGCATCTCTTGCTGCATCTGGTTCATCAATTCTTGGAACTTCACATCGCCAGAAAGCCGTCAAGAACGTAGTTGGAAGGGTTCGCACGGGGCTTACTTCATTATTTAATCTTCCAGAAGGATATGAAGTTGTCCTTGGAAATGGTGGATCAACTGCATTCTGGGATATCGCAACTTTCGGACTTATTGAAAAGAAATCGCAACACTTAAGTTTTGGTGAGTTCTCATCAAAGTTTGCATCTGCTGCCAAAGAAGCACCGTTCTTGGATGATCCGACGGTAATTAAATCGGAGCCCGGTTCACATCCACTTCCTGTTGCTGAATCTGGCGTCGATGTTTACGCGCTCACCCATAATGAAACTTCTACTGGCGTTGCGATGCCAATTAAGCGCCCTGCAGGAACTGATGGCGCGTTAGTGCTTGTTGATGCCACAAGCGCTGCTGGTGGACTTGAAGTTCAAGCAGAAGAATTTGATACGTATTACTTCGCGCCACAAAAATCTTTCGCCTCTGATGGTGGTTTATGGCTCGCCTTGATGAGCCCCGCAGCTATTTCACGCGTTGCCAAGATAAAGGAAAGTGGTCGTTGGGTTCCAGCTTTCTTCGACTTAACTATCGCTATTGAAAATTCTCGCTTAGATCAGACTTATAACACTCCAGCTGTTGCCACTTTAATGTTGCTAGCTGATCAGATTGAGTGGATGAATAACAATGGCGGTATGTCATTTGCTGCTGGACGTTCCGCGAAATCCGCAGAAATCATGTATGGCTGGGCCGACAAGACTTCTTACACAACGCCTTTCGTCACAGATCCAGCAATGCGCTCAAAAGTCGTTGCAACAATTAACTTCGATGATGCAATAGATGCCCTTGAGATCGCAAAAGCGCTCCGTGCTAATGGAATTGTTGACACTGAGCCTTATCGCAAACTTGGTAAGAACCAGCTTCGTATCGGAATGTTTCCCTCTGTTGATCCTGATGACATTTCTGCACTAACAAAGTGCATCGAATATGTCGTTGAGAATCTAAAGAAATAACAGAGCGCCAACTTTTGTCTGGATCTGCCTACAAAAGAGATAAAGTCTTCTGGCTCGTTGCGCTCCAAACTGGAGTATTTGGAGTATTCATGGGTGGCTTTGGCCCTGCACTTCCCTTGCTACAAGAGGATCAAGGCACTTCTGGCGCGGTAGCAGGTTTACATGGAACTGCCTTAGGCCTTGCATCAATTATTGCTGGAGCGCTCAATGCACGAGTAGCTCATAAATTTGGCCGCTATCAAAGTATTTGGATCGGACTTATCGTTTTCAATATTGGTGCTTTGGCATTTGTCGCCCTTCCAGAAGCATGGCAAACAATTCCAGCAATTTTAATTGCAGGTGTAGGACTTTCCATGACAATCAATAACTCTGTCATGTATCTCTCAACCCACTATAAGGATGATTCACCTAGAGCTGTCTCTCAAGCAAATGGAGTCAACTCGGCTTTTGTACTTATTGGCAATTTCATCATCGGCACAATTGCTGGCACACAATTTAGTTGGCGCCTCGGTTTACTGGTCTGTTTACCATTCACTGTAATTCTCTATTTACTTCTCGGTCGCCAACATAAACCAGAGCATGTTCCCGAGGCTGGTGGACATCAGCGCGGATCTCTGCCTGTGAAGTATTGGTTAAGTTGGATTGGAATGATGTTCTGTATCGCAGCAGAGTTTGCAATAGCTTTTTGGGCTGCTGCTCTATTTAGGGAAAGAACTGACCTAAGCGCAGCTCTCTCCACCACGCTTGTCCTCGCCTTCCCATGTGGAATGATGATTGGGCGTTGGTTTGGAACTTATCTATTTCCCGATCTTGATATTGACGACCGACTTAAATTAATCATCGGCGTTCAAGGCTTAAGCTTCATGGCCTTTTGGATTTCTACAAACCCTTGGATCTCTTTCTTTACTTTGTTAATTGTTGGCTTGGGAACTTCTATGCAGTTTGCACTTTCAACTCTTCGATTACTCCGTTTCGGAAGCGAGAAACCTGATTTAGCGATTGGCCGCTCCAGCTTTAGCGCCGGAATTGCAATTGGGCTATCGCCTCTTTTCTTGGGTTATCTCGCCGATATCTTCGGTATCGTCCGTGGATTCTTGCTAGTGCCAGCGTTAGTACTGTGCGCCTTTATTATTGTGACCTTAGTTCCTTCAAAAACGGCGGAGATAAAATGAACTACAAAACTCGGAGAATCGTAACCCTGGTAATTCTTTTCAGTTTAGTCTTTTTTGTCCTCATAAGCGGCCTGTAGAACATCTTCTACGGCAACGCTTGCTGGCGGAGCGCTCTTATCTTTAAATTGTGTGTAGGTAATCAGGGCTGCTAAAAATGAAATCGAGCCACATATTCCAATTGTTTCTCGCGTACCAATAACCTGGGTCATCCATCCAATCAGCGGCGAAACAATGGGAGTTCCGCCAAGAAATACGGTGAGATAAATACCCATTACACGACCACGAATATCTGAGTCAGTGCGCATTTGCACCATTGTGTTTGCACCAATGAAGGTAAGCAGGGCCACACATCCAATAAATGGCAAGAAGATTGCGAAAACCAAATATGTTGGCGCAAATGATCCGGCAACAAGTAGAGCGCTAAATATCATCGACCCGACCATCACAAATCGTGGCCCGCGCTTCTTCTCTAAACGTGCAGAGATGATCGCGCCAGATAGCGAGCCGATCGCCAAGATACTTCCTAACGCTCCATATTCCGCAGCGCTCTTATTAAATACTTGAGTAGCCATCATGGTGTTGAAGATATTGAAATTTAAACCGAAGCTCGTTGCAAAGAAGACTGTGATCATTACAGCCAAGATGTCGGGTCGAGCAGCCACGTAGCGGAGGGCTTCTTTAACTTTCGTTGAACTTGATTTGCGTTCTTCAACGAAGAGTTCGCTTTCACGCATATTTAGAAGGGCAATAATGACAATCAGATAGGAGATTCCATTGAGTAGAAATGAGACGCCTGTTCCATAAGCGGCAATCAATAATCCCGAAAGACCTGGGCCTATGAGGCGTCCAGTATTGAAATTAGCTGAATTCAAACCTACGGCGTTTGGGAGATCCGCTTTGCCGACTACCTCAGCGTTAAAGCTCTGGCGCACGGGCGCATCAATCGCA
Source organism: Candidatus Nanopelagicaceae bacterium (assembly GCA_036752125.1). GTDB lineage: Bacteria > Actinomycetota > Actinomycetes > Nanopelagicales > Nanopelagicaceae > MAG-120802. The sequence continues at coordinate 5,393 of DAIOTH010000049.1, forward strand.
TTTCCCATTCCTAAAGTAAAGGCAAAGAACATCACATGCCAGATCTGGATATTGTCAGTTAGTACCAGCGTTCCAACGGAGAGCGCAGATAATCCACCAGTGAGATTGGTAAACATCAAAACTTTACGTTTATTGAATTTATCCGCAATCTTTCCGCCAGAAATACTAAAGATCAGCGTTGGCAAGAATTGAAGTGCGGTGACAAGTCCTAAATAAGAACCGCTATCCGTGAGTTCAAGAATCAACCACGCTTGAGCTACGCCTTGAGCCCAGGTGCCGATATTTGAAATGAAATTAGCTGAAAAAAGGATTCGGAAGTTGCGATGTTTAAATGATCGCAGCGTTCCCATTCCGCGAGTCTAGTATCATTTGCCTTATGCGCAGCGCGATTCCAATCATCATTGCAGGAATTGTTCTGTGGACTATCGCACTCATTGTTGCAATCATCGCAAATGCAGTCGCAAAAATCATTCTCACTTGCTTGCTTGGAATAACGCTTGGATTTATCGGTATTCGTTACACGCAACGCCGCGCTAAGCGCGAAGGAAAATAACTAGCCTTCGATTTCTTGTGCGATTCCGCGCAATACTTTGGCAACGCGAGCTGCTTCAGCTTCACTTGGGTAACGTCCATGACGAAGTCCATTTCCAACGCGATCGAGCATCTTGATGGATTCTTCAATAATTACCGCGAGATCATCAGCGCCAGCCTTGGAATTAACGAGTGATGGCGGCGCATCAATGATGCGAACTGAAAGCGCTTGTGGACCTTTACGTCCTTCTGCAACGCCAAACTCCAACTTAGTGCCAGGCTTAACAGTGGTAACTCCTTCAGGAAGTGCGGAGGCTGCGAGATAAACATCTTCGCCTTCTTCGGAGGAGATAAATCCAAAACCTTTTTCGAGGCTAAACCATTTAACGCGTCCAACTGGCATGACGGGAGCCTCCTTGAATTAAATTTCGTTTAGGTGTCGTGTGCGCC
>DAIOTH010000050.1:0-6243 GCA_036752125.1 Candidatus Nanopelagicaceae bacterium
GGCGTTAACCAGAGAATGTATTGCGGAGAATAAACCTTACTTATCGTCACAAATGCTGCGACAGTAAGAAATGCGACGGTGGCTAAGTTTGCAAAATCGCTCCGCGATTGAGCGACTGCAAAGTAGAAAACTCCAATTGCCATCAGTGCGATAAGAAAGAGAATGATGGTGACATTGTTGACGTTGGGTTGTGGCCATTTGAGAAGTGCTGCTGCATACCAAATAGATCCAAGATCGCTATCGCGATCGATATTTAATTTAAAGAAGCGCCACCAGCCATCAAAATTTGTAAGTGCGACTGGAAGATTAATCACAACCCACGCGAGAAATGTGACTAGAAGATAGCGAATAAGTTTTGTGATTTCTTTCTGGTTCCAGAAAATCAGCGCGATACCAAAGAGAATTACCCCGGGATAAAACTTTGTAGAGATTGCAACGCCCATAAAGAGCGCAGAGAGATCTAATTTCTGAACTTTGTAAAAATATAGAGAGAGAAGAGCAAAGAGGACTGCGTAAATATCCCAATTTATAAATAAGGATCCAAAGACTGCAGGAGCTATTGGGAAGAGCGCTACGTATTCGGGTTTTAAGCGCCAGAGAATGAAAACTGAAGCAAATAAGAGAAGTGCGATGAGGAGAATATTGAGATCAAAATAAGGTCGATAACCGTTGGGGTCATCGATTAATAATCCCGTGGCCCACATAACTACACCGGTGAGAACGGGATATTCAACGGAGTTATCGCTTGAAGCATATGGCCATTGGTCGGTGTTTACTTCCCGGGCTCCGTAGAGCGCAGAAATATCGGAGTAACACATATGGATATAGACATCAGGGCTACCCCAACCAGAGCTTCGACAGTGGTTGAACTTTCCAAACGACAAAACGGAGGCTACTAGTGTGACGATAAGAGCGATTTGAAGACTCTTGTTAATCGTCACTTTCATTTTTTGGCTCTTAAGGCTTAGGAGTTGGAAGGAGATATTTCTTCAACGCTTTATCGCAGAACTCCGAGAGATCTTTATTGACTCCGGTGAGATCTGCCGATTGGCACCAGGCTGCAGCTGCACTCGGCGCGATAGTGGCAACGGGATTTGGAATGGGGAGTGCTTCTGTGCCACCAATAAAAGTTGGTGGTGTGAAATCAATTGGCTCTTGTCCTTTCAGTGCGCCCTTCATATAGGCGTTCCAAATTCGCGCAGGAAAACTTCCACCTGTAACTGAATTTAGTCCACCAATTCCGTTAAGTGATTGAGTGGCATCATCACGATAGAACGCAATTGAGGTTGCAAGTTGTGGCGTGTAGCCCGAGAACCATGCAGATGCATTTGATTGAGAGGTTCCAGTTTTACCTGCAGCTGGTCTGCCAAAATTACGGAGCGCTGAGGATGCGGTACCAGCTCGCACCACTTCACCAAGTGCGTAATTGAGATCTGCCATGACCGCTTCATCAAAGACTTGTTCGGTTACAACACGTGATTGATAGAGAACGCCCTTATTAGCGCCCAGTACTTCTTTTACTAAGAATGGCTTAGCTCGAACGCCATTCGCAGCAAAAGTTGCGTAGGCATTTGCAACATCAATAACGCGTGGGCTAGCAACACCAAGTACTGCAGAAGGTGATGCAACCATCGAAACGCTGTCAGGGATTCCGGCACGACGGGCGGCATCAATAATTTTGTCTACGCCGACTTTAATTCCAAGTGGCACATAAATAGTGTTGATAGAACTTGCAGTTGCTTTCAGGAGTGTGAGATCTCCAAATGATTTATCACCGTAATTTGAAACTTCATATGGACGTCCATTGAAATCGTCGAAAATCTTTGGCCCATCACCATTCCACACGCTGGAAAGTGAGATTCCTTGTTCTAGTGCGGCGATCAGTGCGAAAGGTTTGAATGTGGAACCAGCCTGGGTTATGCCTTGGGTCGCATCATTGAGTTGGCGCTCTAGATAATCCTTACCGCCATACATTGCAACAATCTCGCCAGTTCCCGGGCGGATAGAAACTAAACCAATATGAAGATTATCTGGCGCTTTCTTCGGCGCTTGATTGAAGACCGCCGCTTCTGCTGCGACTTGAGCATCTTTCTCAAGAGTGGTGCGAACAATGAGCCCACCAATCATTAATTGTTCATCAGCAAATCCCAGTGAATTAAGTTCTTTACGGACCGCTTCAATAAGGTGGCCTTTATTTCCAGCGAGTTGCCCTGTTGAAAGTCGTGGACGGATATCGGGAACTTTTTTTAGATATCGAGCTGCCTCTTTCTCATCTAACCAATTTTCATCAAGCATGTTGTTGATGACATATTTATAGCGCGCTTCTAGCCGCTCTTTATTGCCTTCGCGGTAATCGGGATCGTAATAACCAGGTGAGCGGAGAATTGAGGCAAGTACAGCAGCTTGTGGGATAGATAGTTGATCTGCGCTGCGACCGAAGTAGACCTGGGAACCGGTTTCTACTCCGTATGCGCCACGGCCAAAATAAATTGTGTTGAGATAGTTTTCAAAGATTTGGTCTTTACTTAATTGATTCTCAAGTTTTATTGCGATGATGAGTTCAACTATTTTGCGTTTAATGGTGCGATCTGGGGTTAAGAAAGCGGTCTTCGCGTATTGCTGAGTGATGGTTGAACCACCTTGGAGGCCACGGCCGATGGCGGTATTAAATGCGCCACGCATAATTGCGATGGGATTAAATGCCCATTGTGAATAGAAGTTCTTATCTTCTGCAGCCAGTACTGCGTGACGTAAATCCAGTGGAATTTTTGCAAGCGGAATAATGGTGCGGTTCTGTGCGCCGATTCTTCCGACCTCGTCGCCATTTGAATATTGAATGATGGTGGCTTGTGAATTTACATAATCATTTGGGTCAGGAATATCAGTAGTGAAGTATGCGATTGCAAAGGCGGTTGATCCGACAATAAAGAAGAAGCCTCCAATGCGGAGAAAGAAGCGCGCTCCTTTTTTACGTAGCCAATTCATTAGCCAATTCACAAGTGAAGGGTATCTCTTGGGTGCGATGTGTTAGCGAGTTTTGACTTTACGGGGCGGCTTGCGGACCTGGCCATCACCTAACAGGTAAGACGCAGTGAGGTGATTCCAGCCGCAACCTAAACAAACCTCAACAACATAAACGCGGAATTCACCAAATTCGGATTGCATCTCTTCAAGTTCAGTATTTGTCTTAATGCGACCTGAATATTGGCCGAGTTGATCGCCAAATGTGTATTGCAGTTCGTGGACTTTATCTTTACGACACATCGGGCAATCGCGATCCGTTAATTCACCGTGATGTTTAGCCGCGCGACGTAGATAAGGGTCGGCATCACAGGCGTCAGAAGTGGTGTTAAGGCCGCGATAGATGCTCGCGATTGTTGCGCGTTTTTTTAGCGCGAAATCAACATATGCGCGTTTAGACCACATTTTGCCTGCCACCCCGCAAGGATAAAGGCAAAAAGTTAACTACGCTTTCCATGTGAGATTCCGGGAAGCTTTACGAAAAACTTCTGTGGGAAGACTCTTGGCTGTGCGGTGGATGGGACAACTCACCGATGGAATCTTTCAATCATCACTAGCATCGTTCTTACTTTTTTCTCCAGAACGCCAACCTGATGCAAAATCTGCTGCCGTTGCATTTGCCGTTGTCTTACTTCCATATTCTTTAGTTGGTCCATTTGTAGGAACTATCTTGGATCGCATTTCGCGACAAAGGGTAATTCTTTTCGCAAACCTATTCCGAGCTTTCACGTTGATATTTATTGCAGGGCTGATTCGAAACGGCGCAACAGGAATCGAACTCACTATTTTTGTTTTAGTCGCATTTGGTGTGAATCGTTTAATTTTGGCGGGGTTATCTGCCGGCTTGCCGCTCTTGTTTGATACCTCCGGAACTGAAGGTAGAAATACTTTAGTTTCAATTAACGCCACAGCCGTCACTGGCGGGACTGTCTTCGTTGTACTTGGTGGAGGAATTGGAATTGGCATCCGCGGATTACTTGAAGGAAGTGTGAACGCTAATCAAGCTGATGGTTATCTGGTTTTACTCTCTGCCAGCTCTTTCTTTATTGCTGGATTGTTAGCGCTGCGATTGAAGAAAGATCAACTTGGGCCCTTGCCGCATGAAGTGAAGAGACAGAGCGTGGTTGGTGCTTACCAGGAGATGGTTGAAGGTTTTAAACTCTTACGAAATATCAAGGATTGTTTCCTTGGAATTAGCGCTACCGCAGTGCAACGTGGTGGATTAACAGCTTTAACCTTGATGGCGCTGTTGCTTAATCGCAACACCTTCAACGATCCTGCTAATCCTGAAGCTGGGCTAGCTGGTTTTGCTTTTGCGATTACGGTGGCTGGAATTGGAATCACCCTCGGCGCAGTTATCGCACCTTTCGGGGTAAAGAAATATGGACGCCATGCCTGGATCCGTTATTCACTCCTTGCATCTGCAGTTTTGCCTATCGCTCTAGCTTTTGAACAGAATGAGTTTTTCTTAGTAGCAACTGGATTCTTTGCCGGAATGGCCGGACAGGGAGTAAAAGTTACTAACGATGCTTTAGTGCAATCCAAGATTGTTGATGAGTATCGCGGTCGAGTCTTTGCAGTTTATGACGTGATGGTTAATGCTGGAATTGTTTCTGGTGCAATCATCGCCGCATTTGTTTTGCCACCGAACGGAGTCTCATCTCTATTGCCAGCACTGATTGCAATCACTTACATATCTGTTGGATTCTTTGCGCTACGAAAAAAGAAATTTAATTCAGACTTTTAATTTTTATTTGCGCTCCACCATTTATGAAGTTCTTCTGTAGCGCGCTCTTGTCCAAGTGGTCCGTGCTCGAGACGTAGCTCAAGTAAAAATTCATATGCTTTACCAACAAGTGGGCCAGCTGGAATTCCCAGTAATTGCATGATCGCATGGCCATCAAGATCTGGTCTGATCTTTAATAACTCTTCCTCTTCCATCAACTGTGCGATGCGTGATTCCAGGCCGTCGTAATGAGCAGCTAAGTTATCTGCCTTCTTCTTATTTCGTGTTGTGCAGTCAGCGCGCGTTAATACATGAAGGTGCGTGAGTAGTTCTCCGGCATCACGGACATATCGGCGGACCGCAGAATCGGTCCACGCGCCATCGCCATAACCGTGGAAACGTAGATGGAGAAAGACAAGCTGGGATACATCCTCTACTACATGGTGATCGAAGCGGAGCTTTTTTAAACGCTCTTTTGTCATGCGAGCGCCGACTACTTCATGGTGATGAAATGAAACACCGCCACCAGAGATAAGTGCGCGAGTCTTTGGCTTTCCAATGTCATGCATGAGCGCTGCTAGGCGCGCTACCAGGTTTGGTCCGCCGAGTCGTTCTTCTAGCGCCATCGATTGTTCAACAACAGTAAGTGTGTGTTCGTAAACATCTTTATGGTGGTGGTGTTCATCGATCTCTAACCGAAGTTTTGGAATCTCGGGTAAGAATTTCTCACATAAACCGGTATCAACCAAGATTGTTATTCCCGCACGTGGATTATCAGACATTAAAGTCTTAATAAACTCATCGCGGATTCGTTCTGCAGAGATAATAGAAAGGCGATCTGCCATCGCTTTCATAGCGCTTAAGACTGATTCTTCGATTGTGAAACCTAGTTGGGCTGCAAAACGTGCAGCGCGGAGCATGCGCAGCGGATCATCAGAGAACGAGAGTTCGGGGGTGCTTGGCGTTCGCAGTGATTTCTTAAGCAAATCAGTAACGCCATTGTGTGGGTCTATGAATTCTGGAGTTGGAGTAGTGAGCTCAATTGCCATTGCATTCACAGTAAAGTCACGACGGAGCAAATCACCTTCGATAGTGTCGCCAAAGTTTACTTCTGGTTTACGTGAATCACTTTCGTAAGAATCTGCGCGATATGTAGTAACTTCAAAAGTTATATCTGATTTCTTAGCGCCGATTGTTCCGAATTTAATTCCAACATCCCAGATATCTTCTGCCCATTTTTTTAGAATATTCTTTGAATCTTCAGGGCGAGCATCTGTTGTGAAATCTAAATCATTTCCTAAACGTCCTAAAAGTGAATCGCGAACTGGACCACCAACAAGTGCGAGACGAAAACCGGCAGCCTTAAATTGCGCCGCGAGCTCAAATGCAAGTGGCGCGCGTTCACGAAGCGTTGCGATTGCAATCTCGCTCGCTGCAGTTAGTGGTGTTTCCATATCAGCCTAAGGCTACAGATTGAGGCCACCCACTAGTCTTGG
>DAIOTH010000051.1:0-6191 GCA_036752125.1 Candidatus Nanopelagicaceae bacterium
TTCAAAAGCCATCGCCCATTCGCGATTTTCCTCTTTGTTCGTTTTCTCTTTTTTAGCAGCACGAAATGATCGCGCTAAAGCTTTTACCCGATAATTTCGTTGGTAGTACTGGCCTACTCGGGTAACAACAAAGAAAGCAAAGAAACCTGCGATTGCCCAGCCCAGAACTGCCCGATCAAATTCCCCTTCGTGCAGAACTAATTGAGCGAAAAACTTCATCACGAGAAGTTCCGAAACTGAAATTGCTGCAGCTATGAGCGAAAGCACTACTAACACGAAGCGGAATCGCCCGCGCGGAAATAGGTGGCGAAATCCTTCAATCATCTCTTTGCAGATGAATAGCATCGCTCTACCTACCTTGGATCGAGTTTACGTGAGCCAAGTATCGCAATTAGATGTCCGATTGTCACAAAGAGAACCACATATACGCCGATCGTAATGAGCGCTTGGTTATCTCCGAGGAGGGTGATTATCAAGGTCATCTCGACAGAGTGAAAGAGGCGCTGGATAGCGAAAACTTTAAATGGAGCTTTTGCAACTCGTAACCAACTCTTTACTGGAGCGCCACTTTCCTTTGAATCAGATAATTTATTCATCCCAGCAAAAGCACGTGACACATGGACAATGTCATTGAATCCCTTATTGAGAAGTATTCCAATTGACAGGAGTGAAGCGAGAAAAAGAAGTTTCCAATCAGAAACCGCCCCTTCGGGCCAACCGACGAGTCGAAGTGCAAATGCAATAGGAATCAATGACTCAGTGAGGTAATGGCCTACCCGATCGAGGAATACACCTTTGGGTGATTGGGTATTTCGCCATCGTGCAATCTCGCCATCACAACAATCCCAGAGCATTTGAAGTTGCGAAAAGAAAAGCGCGAGAAGAATTCCTTTGTAGCCTGGAATGAGAAGTGCTGCGCTGATGGAAATTCCGGTAAGAATCATCAAATAAGTAACGCCATTTGCAGTAATGGGTGTCTTAAGCAAGATTCGAGTGAGATACGGCGAAATCTTCCTTAGATAAAGATCAGCGACCCAATGTTCGGCGTTTGAACGGCCAGTGACTGATGGAGGTTGTGAAATCTCTCTGATCTGCGCGATGGTTGGCTTTGAAGGCCGATCGGTCATTTTCCTATCTTATTGGCTCTATGTCCTAAAACCCATTGCAACGATGAAAGTACAAGGAACAAAATTGAGAAATACCAGGCAAAGTATTGCAATGGCCAATTCTGTAGCGCGGCAATGCCTAATAGAAGAATTCGTCCACCTACAAAGAGGCCAAGAAGTGAAAGCCAGAAAGGTTTCTTCTCATCTTGCAGGGCGCGATAGAGATTATCGTAATGATGAAAAACAATACTAAAGATAATGAAGTACGTAGCGACATTAATTTGATTACTTTCTGCAAAAACCCAGATTAAAAATGCTCCTTCGATTAAACGTAAGAGCGAGGGCTCAATCCAATCAAATCGCTTACTAAAACTTCTCTTCACTCCAATAAGATCAGATTGATTGGTGATGAGTGGTTTTGCAATAGCTTCCTGTGGCATTTCCAGCGTCTTAATTACTCTGCCCCGGAATACCACTATCGCCGAAATCGCAGCAAGGATTGGCATGATAGTAAATGTAAAAGCAGCTCCACCAATAACTGCGCTTGCGCTAATAACTAACCATCGCTCACCAATAGGGAATTGAATTATCTTGCCTAACCAATAGCGCAATCTTCCCTTTGGTTCACGTTCTGTTGGAACGATGCCATCAAAGTCCGCCAAATAGTCAACGGGTTGCGCAAACTTTGCTTCTGCACGAATACGAACAACTCGCGCGTAGTTGTAATCAGAAAGGTGCCTAAAGGTTTGAATTAACATCATCGAGAGCGCCGGAATCCAGAGATCTTTTCCGTTTTTCTCTGCGCCAATAGCTAGCCCCAGAAAGACCATGTACTCCTTGACGCGATCAGTGACAGCATCGAGCCAAGCGCCAAGTTGTGAGAACTTTCTTGTGTAACGAGCTAACTCTCCATCAACACAGTCAACAATGATGCTGAGTTGAAGAAGAACCGCTCCGAGAAAAATCTGCCAGAAAGTTCCTTGTGAAAATGCGTAGGCAGAATAGAGCCCAATCCCAAATGAAATCAGCGTTACTTGATTAGGTGTAGCGCCAACTTTGACAGCCACCCAGGTAAGAAGCTTTGAAAATTTCCTCAGAAAGAAGACAGAAAAGAAGCCGTCATTTGCTCGGTTTGCCATGCGCAGACGCACTCGACCCATGTTGAGTTGTGAGATTGAGCGTTTTGTTTCTTCTCTAACCGTTGCGTCAGATGAACGGCAATATGGCGCAGCCCAGACTTCTGCAGCATCAACTTTTATCATTGCTCGAGTCAAAGCAACCAGGACAAGATCTATTGCATTTCCCTTTGCTTTAAATGTTGCTGCGTTCTGCAAGGCGGTTGCTATTTCCTCACGTTGCTTTTGAGAAAGCCGTAATAAACCTACAAATTTTCTATTCCCGATAGTGACTTTATGTGAAGCTGAACTTGCGCTCGCAATTCGATTTTGTCGAACTAATGTATCCCCGTTTTTCTCTGTAGCCACAAGAGCAGCTGATGCGCTGCGCGGATAGTCAGTAAGCAGCTCCATATGTGGATCTGCAACAACGCTATTTTCATCGATGAGTAAGAGGTCAGATTGTGTAGCGAGAAATGTATTGAGAACTTCGTTGATAGTCGTTGCAGGAGTGACCACCAACGAAGAAAGGGATTGAGTCATTTCCTGTAGTATAAATCTATGGCCCTTCAAGTTGTGATTCTTGCAGCCGGAATGGGCACCCGTTTAGGAAAACCTTGGCCGAAACCACTCACACCTCTCGCTGATGGCCGCTCCATCATGCAGCAACAATTAGAGAATGTTGAGAAAGTCTTTAGAACTGAAGCTCGAGTCACAATCGTCGTTGGTTTCAAAATGGAGATGATCATGGAAGCTCATCCCAACGCCACCTTTGTTTACAACGAAAATTACGACCAGACCAATACATCAAAGAGCCTTCTCAAAGCACTTCGCGCCTCTCAAGAGAGCGGAGTTCTATGGTTGAACGGCGATGTTGTTTTTGACGCTAGAGTCCTGGAAAGAATTTCAGATCGCATCCGCAGTGAAAAATCTTTCGTCTGTGTAAATACCTCCGCTACCGCAGAAGAAGAAGTGAAATACACCGTTGATTCAAAGGGCCACATAAACGCCCTCTCTAAACAAGTAAAAAATGCGCTCGGAGAAGCAGTGGGAATCAATTTCATTTCCAAGCAAGATAAAGAAGCCGTTATTCAAAGACTAGATGAAGTCGCCGATAATGATTACTTTGAGCGCGGACTTGAATTAGCTATTGAGAAAGATGGAATCGAAATTGAGCCGGTTGATATTTCTGATCTATTTGCTGTTGAAGTTGATTTTCAAGCAGATTTAGATCGAGCAAATCAAAACTTTAACTAAAGTTTCTTTCTCAAACGATTAAACTCTTTTCTAACTCTTCCCTTATACCTTCCTAGAACATTTCTTTGGACCCAATTAATTGGCATCCTGCCGACTGATTTCTTATTGAAGGTCAACATCGCCTGCGAGACAACTTCTATTGAAATCTGTGTGGGATACACCGACTCTCCCTCGGGAACTGTGGAATTATCTAGACTCTCCAAATCTCCAATAATCCGTGCACGTGTAGCAATCAACTCACGTTTATTTTGACCGCCAATTTCATTTCCTTTATCGATTGCCCATCGAGGTGTAAGAAGTTTTCCAGAATCTGAAGATGGCTTCACATGATCTGTAATGGTTCGTATATAACCATTGCGGATAAAGACTTCGTATTCATCCCAATCTCGTTCTTCTGGAAAACGACGATTGATTTCGAGAAGTAGCGCTACTTCTTCCATGGTGAGAGAGCGGTTACTCCCTGTTTCTTGCGATTTCAATAGTCCCTGGGGCAGGCCGAGATAGGTGTTGATTGAGTCAAAGAGAAATCTGGGTTGTGACTCATCAACGATAATGACAGTCACATTCTGTGGACCAAGTACATCAACCCATCTACCCACTACACGACCGTGAAAGTGCCGTTTCCAAAAAGTAGGGTTGATTTTGGATTCGCCAGGTTTATCAAGAACAGAATGTAGCCACTCGGTGTAATCAACCTTGATTCCATACTTTAAATACTGTTGATATGAAGAGGCGAGTAGTTTTACCAGAGGACGAACTGTAAAGATTGCTTGCACTTTACGGTCTTTGATTTCACTAAAAATTGTTCTTATTGCATCACCATCAAGCTCTGAGAAGAATTCGCTGCTGATCAGAATCGTTTCTTCTTTGCTTTTATTTATGGATGCTGCCAACTCATCCCATTCTTTTCGGGAAGTCTTTTCGCCTCCGCGTTTACTCCATCCCCATGCACGTCCGGTGAGCGCCCAGGCAATGCGATGATGAGCACGTCTTCCGATATTGGGATAGTGAATTCCTGCAGCTTTTAATTCTTCGCTCTGGGCATCGAAAGCTTCTTGTAGCGCCGTGGTCCCCGATTTATGAAACCCAGCATGAATAATCAATCGGCGCTCACTCACCATTAAATTATCCTAGTAACTTTGTTTTTGATTGCTTAATAAACCTGTCATTTCGGTCAAAGTGTGCTGAGAATTGCCGCTCGAGCCGCTCGGACTAAATCTTTGAGCTCCATCGTGGGTTGTCCTGGGAATTCGATTGCCTGTTCCGTGACCAAGGGGATGTGAACAAATCCCGATTTAATCTCACTTCCTTTTAGTGCTTTTTGGAGTTGATAGAAGAGGTGATTACACACAAAGGCTCCTGCAGACATCGATAATTCAGCGGGAATTCCTAGATCCTTGATCGATTCAATCATCTTTTCGATATTAAGCGTCGTGAAATATCCATCAGCGCCCTTGGAATCAATAACACGTGACTGCCGTTGATCCCCTGAATTATCTGGAATTCGCGCGTTGTCGAAATTGACTGCGATTTTCTCGGGTGTAATAGCTCTTCTGCCCTCTGCTTGGCCAAAAGAGATCACAACATCGGGCTTTGATGACGCTATTTTCTCGAGCATCAGAGTTGTGGATCTGTCGAATTCCACCGGCAAGACAATGGAATCTAAGTGAACGCCGGGGATATCCTCTTTCACAAGTTCATTAACCAATAGTTCAGATGGATTGAGTTTCGAACTTCCGAAAGGTTTAAACCCACTAATCAATACTCTTGTGGGTGATTGATTCATTAAGAAATTAAACGCCTAGGAACGCTGCACCGATAAGAAGTCCGGCCCAGACCAGATGAAATGGAACCATCCACTTCTGAATAGTCTCGACCGCAAATTGCGCATCTTCATCAACCAAGGATTCGCGCTTAAATTCAAGAAGCTCACGAAGAGCAACTGAAAGAACGAGTAATGTGGCAAACCAAGCAACCATGCAATAAGGGCAGAGCGCACCGATTTCAAAAGTAGTTTGAAAAGCCAACCAATGACAGAAGAGAACTGCAAGCCCAGTACCAGCCAGAACTAATTGCCAGAAAAGCTTGGGAAATCTAATTCCCATCAGAAGCGCAACGGCAATAACAAGCATCATTGCAAATGTACCGATTCCGATTAATGAATTAGGAAACCCAAAGACTTCAGCTTGTTTAGAGAGCATGACGCTCTTGCAATTGAGTGTGGCATTGATATTGCATGAAGGTGTAAACCCAGAATCCTTCAAAACTTTGAATTTATCAATGGTAAGAATGAATGAAGCAGCAAAGCCCAAAATGCCAGCAATCAGCATGGTAAGCGCTGAAGTTCGATTCTTTAGCTCCATAGCGCAAGGGTACATTAAGGTTCATCTATGCGATTTCTGATCTCTGTCATTGAAACTAAATCACGCCCACCGCATTCCCCCGAAGAGATTGCTGCGATTAATGCCTTTAACCAGAAACTTGTGGCAGCCGAAAAGAGAATTCTTGCTGTAGGGATTGCTGAACCCTCCCAGTCAAGTGTTATTGACAATCGAAGTGGTGAAAATAGAAAGACAGTTGGTCCGTTAATTGACTCTGATGAATACATAAGTGGTATCTGGATTATTGAAGCCAAAGACCAGAGCGAGGCAGAAACTTTGGCTGCTGAAGGTTCCATGGCCTGCAACCGAAGAGTGGAGTTACGTCCCCTTCT
>DAIOTH010000052.1:0-6136 GCA_036752125.1 Candidatus Nanopelagicaceae bacterium
CGAAGAATCTTGTCGAGAATTGCGACCACGAATCAGCCTTCCATCAGTAATAAAGGTTCGGTATTGAGAGGGCTATCGTATTAGGAGTTGATAGGGCGACGCACACGCAGTTACAGCGCCTAAAACTGTCATATTTCTCTCTCTGCAGGCGCCTACAGCATTTTTTAAAGTGGCTCCCGTAGTTATGACATCGTCGACAAGAATGACTGGACATTGAGGGTCGTATGAGGCGCTAAATGCTCCTTTGAGATTCTCGTTTCTTTCGTAAGAGCTTAACCCTGCCTGATCGCGAACTTCTTTCCGATACTTCAAAAGATCGACCCACTGCCAATTAGTCTTCGAAGTTCTGGACTTTCTCTTCTCGCATTCAATAGTTCGATTCATGATTGGGTGTAGAAAAGACTCGCCTCTCTTCCGCAATGCAATTCTGGAAGAAGGAATAGGCACTAAAACGAATCGAGACATTCCAGTCTCTGCAAGTAGCGCGCTAACTCCACGGTGAATCGCCTTGGCAATGAGTTTTTGGGCGCTTTGATTTCGTTCTTCTTTTGCTTTCAAAATTACACTTGAAACTTCTTGGTTGTATTCAACAACAGAAAAGGTTGGAACGAGATCAAAGTGCACTCTTCTTGCTGGGGCAATCCAATACAAATTGCAACTCTCGCAGATCATTGCATTTGCACTTTCGCACATAATGCATATCTCAGGAAAGACTAAAGTTCGTAGCCCTTCGATAACACCTGAGAATGGATTGAGCTGCCCTGCCACAACCTCATTTTCAGCCTTAAAAAATTACTTCGACAGTAGATTCTTCTACTCTGTGGGTACTTCTGATAGAGCCGGCTCAACAATATTTACTCCATGCACTCTCGGTAGCGTAAGAACAAAATTAGAGCCATTGCCGATTTCGCCCCATACCTTTATTCCCCCGCCGTGCAGTTCAGCATCTTCGCGCGCGATCGAAAGGCCGAGTCCTGTTCCGCCGCGTATTCGAGAGCGAGATGGATCTGCACGCCAGAATCGATCGAAGACGCGCTCAATATGCTGAGGAGCAAGACCTACGCCAAAGTCTCGAACAGAAATCGACACCGCGCTTTCATTTGCTCGAACTTTTATATTGATTGGCTTTCCTTCGGAATGGTCCACCGCATTTGCCAAAAGATTTCGCATAATACGCTCAACTCGTCTTGGATCGGCATCGATAACAATGCTTGAATCAGGAGTATTGATATTGAGTTCAGTCACACTATCTTTTGAAGCTAGACCTAAATCACTTGCACATCTATTTACGAGTGCGACTACATCCACTTTATCGAGAGAAAGCGATGCCACTTCTGCATCAAATCGACTTACTTCTAGCAAGTCAGCAAGCAGGTTTTCAAATCTCTCTATCTGAGAAAGGAGTAGTTCAGCGCTTCGAGCGATAATCGGATCAAAGCTCTCTCTAGCGGAGAAAATTACATCTGAGGCCATTCTGATTGTGGTTAACGGGGTACGAAGCTCATGCGATACATCGGAAACGAAACGTTGTTGCAAACGAGAGAGATTTTCAAGTCGGGTAATTTGCTGCTCTAACGTTTCCGCCATCTCATTAAATGCGTTTCCTAATCGGGCAATTTCGTCTTGACCTTTAACTTCCATGCGTTGCAGCAAATCGCCGGAAGTTAATTGTTCTGCAATTTCTGCAGCCTGCTTTACGGGCTTGATCACTTGGCGCAAAACAATGGAAGCGACCATCATGATGAGTGCAATTAGAAGAATGCCAGTTCCCCACATGGAACGCCCGATGAGATCTACCGCCCGCTGCTGTGAATCAAAGCCAAAAAGAACATACATTTCATAGTTACCGACGCGAGGAATCGAAATTCTCTCTCCTACAACAATTCCGTCCAGAATTTCACCATTAATGTATTTGAGCTGCGTTCTCTCCCAATAGAGCTCATCATCTCGCTGCACTTTTTTTCGAAGTTCTTTAGATATTGAATCAGGTTCAAGAAAGTTGGAAGTTGAAGCCGCTGGAATATTGAGTACTTCTTTATTGCTTGAATTAAAGAATGCAATTTCTCGGCCAGAATCTTTCGCGCTTACATCAGAGGAGTTGACCAACTCAGCAACCAGAGATGCGATATCGGTCGAACGATTAAGGCTTGCGATAATAAAGCGATAATCTGCATTTTGAATTGCAGCATCACCTTCGGCAATTGATGCAGTGATCTTCTCTTCGAAAATACCATCTGCGATGCGGTTATAGAGATTTGATCCGAGGAAATAGATCAAGGCAATAGAAATAGAACTTGAGATTGTAAATACTTTGAGGAAAAGCGAGCGGCGAAAAATATTTGCAGCCATCACGTCTTACTTAGCCTCGTGAACCTGTTGTGCCTGCCTTATATCCAATTCCACGAACCGTGCTAATAATTGTTGGATTTTCTGGGTCGTGCTCAATCTTGGCTCGCAAACGTTGGACATGTACATTCACAAGTCTGGTATCGGTAGAGTGACGATAACCCCAAACTTCGCCCAACAGTGCTTCGCGAGTAAATACCCGACCAGGTTCTTTTGCGAGCGCAACTAACAAGTCAAACTCCAAACGGGTAAGTGGAATTTCCTTACCGCCGCGAGTGACAGTATGTTCAACAATATCGATTGCAAGATCGCCAATAGTTAAATTACTCGATATTTCACCACCCACACGACGTAGGCGAGTACGAATTCGAGCTACTAACTCAGAAGGCTTAAATGGCTTAACCATGTAGTCATCAGCGCCAGCTTCGAGACCTTTCACAATGTCGTGTGTATCGCTTTTGGCGGTTAGCATCACGATAGGAACGCGCACAGATTGTTTGCGGATTTGTTTACACACTTCAATTCCATCAAGCCCAGGAAGCATGATGTCTAAAAGAACAAGGTCAGGCGGATTATTTCGAAACACATCAATTGCTTCGTCGCCGCGACTGACAAGATCAACTTCTATTCCAACTCCATTGAGAACGATGCCGAGCATTTCAGCAAGATCTTGGTCGTCATCAACGACCATCACGGAAGTCATTAGCTACCGTGTTTCCAGGAATTGAGATATTCGTCTTGAATCGGAGTGAGGGTGTCAATCGTTGCACCCATGCTCTTAAGTTTTAACCGCGCTACTTCTTTATCGATTTCGGTTGGAACGTTATGAACACCAGGAGCGAGTGATGCTGCTGTCTTGACTAACCATTCTGCGGTGAGCGCTTGATCAGCAAATGACATATCCATAACAACAGCAGGATGGCCTTCTGCTGCGCCAAGGTTAACTAATCGACCTTCGGCAATGAGTAGAAGTCGGCGGCCGCTAGCGAGAACATATTCATCGGTTTGATGACGAATACGCGAATTCTTCTTTGCATTCTTTTCGAGCCAAGCCACATCAATTTCAATATCAAAGTGCCCAGCATTAGCAAGGATTGAGCCATCTTTCATGACCTGGAAGTGCTCGGCTGTGAGAACTGTTCGGTTACCTGTGACAGTAATGAAAATATCGCCAATTTTTGCTGCTTCAGCCATCGGCATGACGCGGTAGCCCTGCATCAGTGCATCGAGAGCCTTTGTGGGGTCAATTTCAGTAATGATGACATCTGCACCCATTCCACGGGCGCGCTCAGCAACACCTTTGCCGCAGAATCCAAACCCGGCAACTACAAAAACTTTGCCTGCGATGAGTTGGTTTGTGGCGCGGAAAATAGAATCGATTGTTGATTGACCTGTTCCAAAACGGTTGTCAAACATGTGCTTGGTGTCGGTGTCATTGACAGCAATCATTGGGAATGTAAGAGCACCATCTTTTGCCATTTGCTGTAGACGAATGACACCCGTTGTTGTCTCTTCACAACCGCCAGCAATATCTTTTAATAATTCGGTACGAGTTGTGTGGAGTGTATTGACTAAGTCGCAACCATCATCAAAAACTTGATGAGGTGCAATGTCGAGAGCTGCATTGATGTGTGAGTAATAACCTTCACGATCCACGCCATTTTTGGCGAATACACTAATTCCATATTCATAAACCAGTGCTGCAGCAGTGTCATCTTGAGTTGAAAGTGGATTTGATGCACAAAGTGCAAGTTCGGCTCCGCCAGCCTTGAGAGTGCGCATGAGATTTGCAGTCTCAGTGGTTACATGCATACAAGCAGAGAATCTGATGCCTTTAAAAGGTTGCTCTTTCTCAAATCTTTCGCGGATTTGTGCCAAAACCGGCATGTTCCGTTCTGCCCACTCGATGCGCTTCTTTCCTTCTGCAGCAAGTGCTGGATTGGCAATATCGTGCTTTGGGGTGGTTTGAGTCGCAGAGCTCAAGATTTTCTCCTATAAAGATGGGCGTTTAACTACAAGGAGGGGAAGTTTACCCGTTTCGTATTAGACGCAACACCAAATCTTGAACCTGGAGCATCTCCTCGCGCGTGATGCCTTCTACATTCAGCCTCAAAAGTGGCTCAGTATTTGATGGCCGAACATTAAATGACCAATCCTTTGCCGAGACTGTAAGGCCGTCTAATTCATCGAAATTTACTGGTACATCACTTGATGAAAAATGTTCTTTGATTAACGCTATCGCAGCTTGTTGATCTGAAACTCTAGTGTTGATCTCGCCACTCAATGCGTAGGAATTGAACCTCGTTAGTAATTGCGAGAGTGGTACTTGATTATCAAGGAGCGCCGCAATCGCGTGAAGTGCCGCGAGCATTCCAGAGTCTGCACACCAAAAATCTTTGAAGTAGAAATGTCCTGAATGTTCTCCGCCAAACACAGCTTGATTATCCGCCATCATCTTCTTGATATAAGAGTGACCAACTCGACTTCTAAGTGGTATTCCGCCCGCTTGGGTGACAACCTCAGGTACCGCTCTCGAACAGATTAAGTTATAAATGATTGTTGCTCCTGGATGCTTAAGAAGTTCACGCTCTGCGATGAGAGCGGTAAGAGCAGACGGTGAAACTAATTCACCTGTCTCGTCCACTAGGAAACAACGATCAGCATCTCCATCAAATGCCAGTCCTATATCTGCTTCTTTCGCACGAACTAAGTTTTGGAGATCAACTAGATTTTTTGCTTCAATGGGATTCGCTTCATGATTCGGAAATGTTCCATCCAGTTCGAAATAGATTCCGTCTACAACTGCATTGATGCGCGACATAACAGCTGGCGCAGTATGTCCACCCATCCCATTGCCAGCATCAATGGCAATTCGGATTGGTCGGTCAGTGAACTCTTTGGTAAAGGTATTTGCTGGAAATAGAGAGAATAGAAAATCTACGTATTCAGTGAGCAAATCGCGTTGAATTTCTTTGCCTGGAGGTCGATTGGGAATTGCAAAACCATCTCTAATTCCAATAGAAATCTGATCTTTAATCCACAGCAAACCAGATTCCTGACCAATAGGTTTAGCCCCACTTTTACATAACTTAATCCCGTTGTACTCCGCAGGATTGTGACTTGCGGTAAACATGGCTCCGGCGAGATTGAGATGGCCTGATGCAAAATAAAGTTGATCTGTTGATGCAAGTCCAATACGAATGACATCTAGACCTTGCGAAGTAATACCATCCGAAAAAGCAGTTGCTAAATCTGGAGAGGATGGGCGCATATCTTCACCCACCACAACAGTTGCAGGTTCGCGCTCTCGTTCAATGAATTTCGCAAAGGCAATTCCCAATGCGAAGGTGAAATCCGGGGTTATTTCTTCATCGACAAGTCCTCGAATGTCGTAAGCCTTAATTATTTTGTCGAGTAATTCGCGATCCATATTTTAATCACGCGAGTCTGATTGATCTGGAATTGCCCGTAGATGTCCACGTCGACCAACTTCAGGCGTATGTGGCTTGGGTGTGAGATCTATTTTTAAAGTTTGGCGAATAGCTTCGGCGATAGCGAGAACATCATCAGGAGTTGGCTCAGAATGGTGCGCTTCAGGATTATGAGTAATTACATTCCATCCTTGAGGAACAGTTAACTTATCTGAATGTTCTGCACATAAGTCATATGCGTGAGGTTCTGCAAAAGTTGAGAGCGGACCAAGAACAGCTGTGGAATCAGAATAAATATACGTCAGTGTCTTTGCCGCATGTGCACTACATCCACTCCGGGTACAACGTCGACCGACTGA
>DAIOTH010000053.1:0-6038 GCA_036752125.1 Candidatus Nanopelagicaceae bacterium
ACGATGCGTGATGATTTGTAATAACCCTTATCTGGTCGAT
This sequence comes from Candidatus Nanopelagicaceae bacterium, assembly GCA_036752125.1. Taxonomy (GTDB): domain Bacteria; phylum Actinomycetota; class Actinomycetes; order Nanopelagicales; family Nanopelagicaceae; genus MAG-120802. The sequence goes on from DAIOTH010000053.1 coordinate 41, forward strand.
ATCCCGCGTCATACATTGCGTAAAGAACGCGGCGATGTACTGGTTTTAAACCATCACGGATATCAGGCAGTGCGCGGCCAACAATGACCGACATCGCGTAATCAAGATAGGAGCGGGCCATCTCCACTTGGAGATCAACGGCTTCAACCTTGTCGTGGTTATTATCTTCGAGATTTTGCATTGTTAAATATCCAAGAACCTAACATCTTTGGCATTGCGTTGAATAAATTGACGGCGTTGTTCAACATCTTCGCCCATTAATACTGAGAAGAGGTCGTCAGCGGCAGCTGCATCATCAAGTGTTACCCGGATGAGAACGCGATTTGCGGGATCCATGGTGGTATCCCATAGCTCTTTTGCTGGCATCTCACCAAGGCCTTTAAAGCGCTGAATTCCATCCTCTTTTGGTAGGCGTTTTGCAGCATCTAGACCAATCTGAATTAAACCGTCGCGCTCTTTATCTGAGAAAGCATATTGAACTGGTTCTTTTCCGCCCCATTTAATTTTATAAAGCGGTGGCTGAGCAAGGTACACATAACCTTGTTCGATGAGTGGGCGCATGAAACGGAACAGTAAAGTTAAAAGAAGTGTGCGGATATGTTGACCATCAACATCAGCATCGGCCATCAAGATAACTTTGTGATATCTCAACTTAGCGATATCGAAATCATCATGAATTCCGGTACCAAGAGCTGTGATGAGAGCTTGTACTTCGTTGTTTTGTAAGACGCGATCAATGCGTGCTTTTTCAACATTAAGAATCTTGCCGCGGATTGGAAGGACGGCCTGATAACGAGAATCGCGTCCACCTTTTGTGGAACCACCAGCAGAATCACCTTCAACAATATAAAGCTCGCACTTTTCTGGCTCAGTCCATTGGCAATCAGCTAGCTTGCCTGGCATTCCACGGCCTTCTAGTAAACCTTTGCGACTACGAGAAAGGTCGCGCGCTTTGCGGGCTGCGATACGTGCGGTTGCGGCATCGATTGCTTTACGGACTATCTCTTTGCCTTCAGATGGGTTCTTCTCAAACCACTCTCCAACCGCGTCATTTAGCGCTTTTTGAGTAAATGATTTGGCTTCAGTGTTTCCAAGTTTGGTTTTTGTCTGACCTTCAAACTGTGGTTCGCCCACCTTAATTGAAACAATCGCGGTCAAACCTTCGCGAATATCATCGCCAGTTAAGCGATCTTCTTTACGGCGGATATATCCCCACTCTTCAGCAAATTTATTAACTAATGAGGTTAAAGCAGTGCGGAATCCTTCTTCATGAGTTCCGCCTTCTTGGGTATTGATGGTATTAGCGAATGTATAAACCGATTCTGAAAAACTTGTGTTCCATTGCATCGCAACTTCAAGTGACATTTTGTGTTTAGCATCTTCGGATTCAAATGCGATGATTGATTTATGTGTTACACCTTTGGTGGTATTAAGGTGTTTTACGAAATCAATAATTCCACCTTCGTAGCAATAACGTACTTCGAGAACTTCACCTTTTTCATTTACATGGCCAGCTCGTTCGTCGCGAAGCGTAATTGTGAGACCTTTATTTAAGAAAGCCATTTCGCGAAAACGTGTGGAGAGAACTTCAAATGAGAAATCAGTTGTTTCGAAAATTTCTTCTGATGGCCAGAAGGTGACTTCTGTTCCAGTATTTGTTGTGGCAATTCCTTTTTCAACTGGTGAATTTGGAACACCGAGCTTGTAACTTTGTTCCCAGAAAAATCCGTCGCGTTGTACAACTACACTGAGATCTCGACTAAGGGCATTAACAACCGAAACTCCAACTCCATGTAGTCCGCCAGAAACCGAGTAACCGCCGTCGCCAAATTTTCCACCTGCGTGTAGAACTGTGAGAACAACTTCAAGAGCTGGCTTTTTTTCTACTGGGTGAATATCAACTGGGATGCCGCGACCATTGTCTGTGACGCGCACTCCGCCATTTTCAAGAAGAACTACATTTACTTCGGTGCAATAACCAGCGAGAGCTTCATCGACGGCGTTATCGACGATTTCGTAAACCAAATGGTGGAGGCCGCGCTCGCCTGTTGATCCGATATACATACCGGGGCGCTTACGGACTGCTTCGAGGCCCTCAAGGACGGTGATTGCGCTGGCGTCATACGCCCGCGAAACCTTCTTCTCAGCCACTAAAACCCCTTACTTAATCGATAGGTAAAGCCCGCCAGAGACTAACCTCGCCTCGTTTTCGGCCTAGGCACCCCCAAATCCTAGTGGTAAACCAGAATATGGATAGCCCAAAAAGGGCGATAGATGTGGATTAGACGGACTTTTAACGCTTGAGTGAGGGTGGGTTTTAACCGAAGGTATCGCGGGGGCCGCGGGCGCCACGGATCGTGCGTAGGCCACGTTTCCATGATGGGGCATGGGGGCCGATGATCGACAACTCCTCCACTAACGCACCTGGGGCGCTCTGCCGAATTGTTTTTAGTAAATCACTCTGCATTAATCGCAGTTGAGTGCTCCAAGCTGTAGATGTGGTTTGAATTGTTAATTTTCCTTCAAACAACGTGATGGGTGTTGAGTGTTCAGCAACATCTGCGCCGACAATTTCTTTCCAATCACTAAAAAGATTTCCTTCTGCGACTCCTTGCCGCCAATCTCGCGTGTCAATCAATTCATTGAGGATCGCACCAATATTTTTCGGATCACCTAGTTCACTGCGTTCTTCTTGAATTACTTCTTTCTTTTTCCTAAGCCCACTTCGGTATGAACGGAAGAGTTCGCGCGCAATATCTCTTTTCATACTGTGGCAACTTTCCCAGAAGTAACTTTGAACTTTGCGCCTTTGATAGATGGTGGCAAATCGTTTTCAACTGCAACGGTAATAAATGTCTGTTCTGCGCTCTGTGAAATATTGATTAATTTCTCTCGTCTATTCTCATCTAACTCAGAGAAGACATCGTCAAGAATTAGAATTGGCTTATCGCCGTCATTAATAAATAGTTGGTAGCTTGCAAGGCGAAGCGCCAAAGCGATTGACCACGACTCTCCATGGCTGGCATAACCTTTTACTGGATGATCACCGAGGTTAAGAAGTAAATCATCACGGTGTGGGCCTATGAGTGAGACTCCACGATCTCGTTCTTGTGCGCTAATTTCTATTATTGTTGAGAGGATTTTCTTCTTGTTTTCTTCTTTATCGGTATCTGCACCCGCAACACTTGATTTGTACCCAAGCCTTGCCACTTTCTTCTCTGAAAGGTTTTTATACGCGGTTTGAAATAGCGGTTCAATTTCAGCAATAAGTTTTAAGCGACCGGCGATGACTTCGCCACCAAAAACAGCTAGGTGTTCATCCCAAGGGCTGAGTGAACTTTGTGGGGCGCGGCTCTTAAGTAATGAATTGCGCTGTTTTAAGGCTCTTTCGTAATCACTGATTACTCCAGCAAGCCTGGGGCTTCTTTGGATTAGAAGTTGATCTAAAAACGAACGGCGCTCACCTGGATCGCCACGTACTAAATCTAAGTCTTCTGGGGAGAAACAAATGCATTTAGCGATTCCGGTGAGCTCTCTCTGGCTCCGCACTGGATTTTGATTGACTTTGGCGCGGTTTGCTTTTGATGCGTTGATTTCTAACTCAACCAGTGTTGTCCGCTCCACAGATTCAACTTTGGCGCGGATGTAAGCGCGCTCCGCACCTAGTTTCACTAGTGGTTGATCTGAGGAGATGCGGTGCGATGAAAGAAGGGCTAAATACATTAACGATTCAATGATGTTGGTTTTGCCTTCACCGTTCTCACCAATAAAGATATTTTGGCCAGGTTTAAATGAAAGCTCTAAATTGGAATAGGAGCGGAAATCTGTCAAAGACAGATGTGAGACAAACATTTAAAAATCTAGTTATGAGGCGTAGCGCATCGGCATCAATAGGTATCGATAAGTGCTATCAATCTCCCCATCAATTTTGTTTTTGCCGGAAAGCACCGCGGGTTTATTTGATCCAGTAAATGCGATATTCACATAGGTTGTACCAAGCGCATTTAAACCGTCGGCTAAAAATGTTGGGTTGAAAGCAATATCAATCGCCTCACCTGTGTAGGAAATTTGAATTTCTTCTGTGGCTTGGGCTTCATCGCCTGCGCCGGCTTCGAGTTGGAGTGAGTTATTGGCAAATTTAAGTCGGAGTGGAACGGTTTTATCGGTAACAAGGGCAACACGACGAACTGAATCGAGGAGCGCCGCCACTTCGATAACCGCGGTTGCAATGCTCTCTGAGGGAAGTAGGTGGCGGTAAGGAGGGAATGTGCCATCAAGTTGGCGAGAAGTCATTGATTTCTGCTCGGTTGTGAAGCCGATTAACCGTTCGTTTGAGGAACTCGGTGCTACAGCAAAGGAAATATTTTTTGTTGAGGAGATTGTTTTAGCTGCGTCTGCCAAAGTGCGGGCCCGAAGTAACGCGGTCACGGTTTCTTCTGGGTTATTTGGAGTCCAATTAATTTCTCGAACCGCTAATCGGTAGCGATCTGTTGCGGCAAATGTGATGGTTTCTTTATTGATATCAACATGGATTCCAGTAAGTGTGGGAAGTGAGTCATCGCGCCCTGCGGCTACTGCAACTTGATTTACTGCGGTTGCAAATAAATCACTAGCGATTAGTCCTGAAGTTTCAGGCATGGTAGGGAGATTTGGGTATTCATTTATTGGAAGAGTTGGAAGAGTGAATTTCGCAGATCCGGCTGTTACTAGCACTCTACTTCCATCAAGAGTAAATGAAACAGGTTTATTTGGAAGGGCGCGAGAGATTTCAGCTAGCAACCTTCCTGGAACTAACACTCGTCCCTTCTCTTTAATTTCTGCAGAGAAAGAAGATTTGGCTGATGTTTCTAAATCTGAAGCGCTAAGTGTGATGTCGTTATTTGCATCAATAACAATTCCTAGTAACGCGGTCATAATTGGTCGAGTTGAAAGGCTTCGGGAAACCCAATTCACACTATCTGTGAGAGTTGCGCTATCTACAACAAACTTCATAACTATGAGCCTAACTCGTTTGTGATCACAAAAAGGGCGAGGGGTTCGCGCACAACTTGTTCTCTATCTATAGAACTATTCGTAATAACCAAAGGTTGTAATTGTGGAGAAGTTATAAAACCGCAGTTCAACACCGTTTTTCTCTCCACTTAAACCACCTTTTTCTGTGTGTAACTATGTGTGTTAACTGTGGGGAATTCTTAAGGTAAGAATCGAGGTGAACCAACCCCACCCTTTACCAACAGATTATCCACAGATATCCACAGGTTATCCCCAACCCCTGTCAATAACAGGAATTAGGCCTTTGCCTGCAGTTTTATCCGGTTAGTGAGCTCAGAAACCTGGTTAAAGATTGATCTGCGCTCAGCCATCAACTGGCGAACTTTTCGATCCGCATGCATCACTGTGGTGTGATCCCGGCCGCCGAAAGTCTGTCCGATTTTTGGCAAAGATAATTCAGTCATCTCGCGACATAAATACATTGCGATCTGTCGCGCATTAACCAAAACTCTTGAACGTGAAGTGCCACATAAATCATCAATAGTAAGACTGAAATAAGAAGCAGTCTGAGCCATAATTAAATTAGCGGTAATTTCTGGAGCTGAGTCATCTGGAATTAAATCTTTCAAAACAATCTCAGCAAGGCTCATATCAACAGCTTGGCGATTAAGTGAAGCAAAAGCTGTTACACGAATTAACGCACCCTCAAGCTCACGGATATTGGTAGAAATTTTTGAAGCGATATATTCCAAAACATCATCCGGAGCATTTAATTTATCTTGCGCTGCTTTCTTTCGAAGAATCGCGATACGGGTTTCAAGTTCAGGTGGTTGAATGTCGGTAATTAACCCCCACTCAAATCGGGAGCGAAGACGATCTTCAAGAGTTGTTAGTTGTTTTGGTGGACGGTCACTAGAAATCACAATCTGTTTATTTGCGTTGTAAAGAGTGTTAAAAGTGTGGAAGAACTCTTCTTGGGTGCGCTCTTTATTTTCTAAGAACTGAA
>DAIOTH010000054.1:0-5809 GCA_036752125.1 Candidatus Nanopelagicaceae bacterium
GGAACCTCTCATCGCTCAGGTGCAAAGTTTGGACCTCAAGCAATTCGCATGGGGGATTACTTGCCACATGATGGTGAGCGACCACATCTAGCGCTACGTGTTGATGGCTTGAAAGATCTAAAAGTCTTTGATGCGGGAGATCTATTAATGCCTCCTGGAGATCTCGTGGATTCATTGGCGGTTTTAAAAGCTGCTACGGAGAAAATCTCGAGAGCAGGGGCCATTGCCGTTGTTCTTGGCGGAGATCACTCCATTGCATCGGCAGATGTTGCTGGAATTGCTGAACATCGTGGCAAAGGAAAGATTTCGATGGTGCACTTCGATGCACATGCCGATACCGGAGATCTCCAATTTGGCGCACTTGTTGGACATGGAACACCGATGCGCAGACTTATTGAAAATGGATATGTGCGAGGGGATCGCTTCTTGCAACTTGGATTACGTGGATATTGGCCAGATGATGCCACCCTTAATTGGATGCGTGATCAAGGAATGCGTTCCTATGAGATGACCGAGATTCATCATCGTGGGTTAAAGGCAGTTCTTGATGAATCTTTTGCAACTCTGACTGATGGTTGCGATGGAGTATTTCTCTCTGTCGATATCGATGTTGTAGATCCTGGAATGGCTCCAGGAACGGGAACTCCAGAGCCTGGTGGAATGACTTCGCGCGAATTATTGGAAGCGGTGCGACGCATCTGTTTGGAGTTACCAGTTGTGGGAATTGATGTTGTGGAAGTTTCACCGCCTTTTGATTCGGCGGATATCACGGCAATTCTTGCCAATCGCGTAGTGCTTGAAGCTCTCAGCGCAATTGCAAAACGTCGTTCTGGTACTAAATATTCTCCAACACAGAACTTACTAGATCGTTAAGCCTGGGCAAGCGCTTCATCAAGGATGGTGAGCGCTTCCTTGAGAAGATGTTCTGGCATCACAAGCGGTGGAAGTAAACGAATTACATTTCCATAAGTTCCCGCAGAGAGAATTAATACTCCCTTTTGTTGGCAATACTTAATGGCGGATGTGAGAGCAGCGGGGTTTGGATCTTTAGTTCCTGGCATCACCAATTCGATAGCTTGCATTGCACCGCGACCTCGAACATCACCGACAATTGAATACTTCTTCTTCATATCTTGAAGCGCGGCTCCCATAATCACACCGAGTTGATTTGCGCGATCAACAAGCTTTTCTTCCTCAATTGTTGCAATTGCTCCAAGCGCTGCGGCGCAAGCGATAGGAGAGCCACCGAAAGTTCCGCCAAGACCGCTCATATGGATTGCATCCATGACATCAGCGCGTCCAGTAACGCCGGCAAGTGGAAGACCACCGGCAATTCCCTTTGCCGTAGTAATGAGATCAGGAATTATTCCTTCATCTTCGCAGGCAAACATCTGGCCGGTGCGTGCAAATCCTGTTTGGACTTCATCTGCAACAAAGAGAATGCCATTGTCTTTGCAGAACTTAGAGAGACCTGGAAGGAATCCCTTGCAAGGAACGATAAATCCGCCTTCACCCATGATGGGTTCAATGACAATACAAGCGACGTTGTTTGCGCCAATTTCTTTTTCAATTTTATGGATGACGGTATCGAGAATTGAGTTCTCACATGAACTAGAACATGAATCGCAACGGAATGGATATGCCATCGGCATGCGATAAACCTCAGGAGTGAAAGGACCGAATCCATCTTTGTAAGGCATGTTCTTTGCTGTCATCGCCATCGTCAGATTTGTTCGACCGTGGTAACCATGTTCAAATACGACAACGGCCTGGCGATTTGTAAATTTACGAGCAATCTTGACAGCGTTTTCTACTGCTTCAGCGCCAGAATTAAAAAGTGCAGATTTCTTCTTGTGAGTTCCTGGAGTTAAACGATTTAGCGCTTCGCACACTTCGATGTAACCCATATATGGAGCGATCATGAAACAGGTATGTGTGAATGCTTCAACTTGTGCTTGAACATTTTTAACAACGCGGTCCGCTGAATTTCCGACGTTTACAACTGCGATGCCCGCTCCCATATCAATGATGGAGTTTCCATCAACATCAACAATCACGCCGCCTCCAGCTTTTTCAACGACAACGGGAATTGCCATGCCAAGTGCGGCCGATACTGCTTCAGAGCGACGCTTAATCAACTCCTGGGATTTTGGGCCGGGAATTGAAGTTACGAGTTTTCTTTCCTGAGGGATATTCGCACCTGAAGTCATGGGCGCATTCTATCTTTTCGATTAATCCCGCTCATTTCTGAGAAGATGAGCACATGCGCGATATCGTGATTTTGGGCTCAACGGGGTCTATCGGGGTGCAAGCACTGGAAGTTATCGCAGCAAACCCCACGAAATTTCGCGTTGTTGGTCTCAGCGCGGGCGCAAACAATCTTGAACGTTTAGTCGAACAGGTCAAGAAATTCTCCGTTCCTATCGTCGGTACAACCAGTGATGGTTCGATACTTCGCGATGCACTACCTCACACAGAAGTCATTGATGGCCCAGAATCCTCTCGACAAATTGCAGCTCTTTCATGCGATGTTGTTCTCAATGGAATAACCGGATCTATTGGACTTGGACCGACGCTCGCAGCTTTAGAAGTTGGTAATAAAGTTGCACTAGCGAATAAGGAATCACTTGTCGCAGGCGGCGATCTAGTCATGGCACATGGTCGAGATCGAATTATTCCGGTTGACTCAGAACACTCAGCACTATTCCAAGCGATGATGGCAGGAAAGATTGCTGATGTTGAAAAAGTCATTCTTACCGCAAGCGGTGGACCGTTTAGAGATGTGAAAGATCTAGCACAAGTTTCCTTAGCAGATGCCCTCAATCATCCAACGTGGAATATGGGACCTGTCGTAACAATTAACTCGGCTACCTTGGTCAATAAAGGTCTTGAAATTATCGAAGCTCACTATTTATTTGATATTCCCTATAACAAGATTGAAGCTGTCATTCATCCACAATCCGTGGTGCACTCCATGGTGGAATTTAAAGACGGTTCAACAATTGCCCAAGCTTCACCGCCAAACATGAAGGGACCTATCGCATACGCGATTGCTCATCCCGAACGAATTGCACAGGCAATGACGGCCATAGATTGGAAGAGTGCACATTCGTGGAGCTTTGCGCCAATTGATCACGAGCGTTTCCCGGCCGTTGAGCTAGCGAAACGCTGTGGCGCGCTTGGGGGAGCAGTAGCTGCGATGTACAACGCCGCAAATGAAGTTGCCGTAGCTGCATTTATGAGAGAAGAGATTCCATTCACAGCAATTGTGGATACTATTGAAAAGACCGTTACGACATTGGGCGGTCAAGCACAATCTGTGGTTCGCGACATGAAAGATGTCAGCGCTATTGAGAATGATGCGCGACGCGTAGCGCAAGAAGCGTTAGCGAAGCGGTAGGAGAAGACGTGGGAATTATCGGAGTTATTGCATTCATCGTCGCATTGTTGGCATCCGTGATGGTTCATGAACTAGGCCATTACCTAACGGCAAAGCGATACGGAATGCGTGTGACCGAATTCTTCCTCGGATTTGGAAAGCGGATCTGGTCGACAACTCGAGGTGAAACCGAATTTGGTTTAAAGGCAATTCCCGCCGGTGGTTATTGCAAGATTTCTGGAATGTCTCCTCGCGAAGAACTTCCAGATGAAGTGAAGCCACGAGCTTTCTATTTGGCTACTGTTCCAAAGAAGTTGGTGGTGTTGGGGGCGGGATCGTTCCTGCACTTCGTTCTTGGGATTCTCCTGCTCTTTACTTTGTTTGCAGGCGTTGGAACATCCCAGATTCTCCCTGTAGTTTCTAAAGTTGTGGACTGCGTTCCAGCTGCAAGTGAATGCACTGCTGCTGATCCCATCTCACCCGCAAAACTTGTTGGTCTTAAATCTGGGGATCGCATTATCGGAATAAACGGTGATCAGAAAGAGTGGGCTGATATCACTCCAATTTTGAGAGCTTCTGCAAATAAAGAAATAACTCTATTGATTCTCCGCGATGGCGCTGAGGTAACTGTTCCTATTACACCTGCCTCACGAACGGTGGATGGTGAAGTGCGTGGGTTCTTAGGAATCATTAATGAAGTTGGATTAGTCCGTGAAAATCCAGTTAAAGCGATTGGTACTTCTCTGAGCGCGACAGGTTCGATATTTCAAGGTTCGATTAAAGCGTTGCTCGGACTTCCTGCCCAGATTCCTTCTCTCATGCGCCAGACTTTTCTTGGAGAAGAACGTACTGCTGATGGCTTAGTTGGAATTGTGGGTGTTGCACGCGTAAGTGGTGAAACTGTCTCTAGTGGAAACCTCACTACCGCTGAAAAATTTGCGACATTTTTGTTGATTGTTGCATCACTCAATATTTTCGTTGGAATATTTAATCTCCTTCCGATACTTCCGCTAGATGGTGGACATATGGCTGTCGCAATCTATGAAGGTGCGCGTCGCCGATTTGCCCACGCGCGAGGACTCTCTGATCCAGGACCCGTTGATGTGGAGAAACTCACCCCAATAACGATGGTGGTCTTTATCTTGCTGGCGTTCTTAACGCTCTTGCTCCTCTTTGCCGATATCTTCAATCCGATTAATTTGAATCTTTAAGGCAGAATACGGACATGGTCAATCTCGGAATGCCACAAGCTCCGCTTCCCACTCTTGCGCCTCGTCGCAAATCTAAACAACTTAAAGTTGGAAGCGTCCTTGTAGGTGGAGATGCCCCAGTCTCTGTGCAATCCATGTGCACCACTCTCACAGCCGACGTAAATGCCACTCTTCAACAGATTGCCGAACTCACCGCATCTGGTTGTCAAATAGTTCGCGTTGCAGTTCCGAGCCAAGATGATGCCGATGCTCTCAAGCACATTGCAAAGAAATCCCAGATTCCAGTTATTGCCGACATTCACTTCCAACCGAAGTACATCTTTGCCGCCATCGACGCTGGCTGCGCAGCTGTTCGTGTAAATCCTGGAAATATCAAACAGTTTGATGACAAAGTAAAAGAAGTTGCTAAAGCTGCCGGAGACGCAGGAATTCCCATCCGAATTGGAGTCAATGCAGGTTCTTTAGATCCTCGACTTCTCGCAAAGTATGGAAAAGCAACGCCAGAAGCACTTGTTGAATCAGCGCTCTGGGAGATTGGGTTATTTGAAGAACATGGTTTTACTGATATTAAAATTTCTGTAAAACACCACGATCCAGTCACAATGGTAAAGGCTTATCGACTCCTTGCCTCAAAGTGCGACTATCCGTTGCATCTTGGCGTTACTGAAGCGGGACCAATTTTCCAAGGCACTATAAAGTCCGCCACAGCTTTTGGAATTCTGCTTTCAGAGGGAATTGGAGACACTATTCGCGTCTCACTCTCAGCGCCTCCGGTAGAAGAGGTGAAAGTTGGTATTTCAATTCTTGAATCTCTCAATCTTCGTCAAAGAAAACTTGAAATTGTTTCTTGTCCATCCTGTGGCCGCGCTCAAGTTGATGTGTATACATTGGCTGAAAAGGTACAAGCAGGATTGGAGGGAATGACAGTTCCCCTCCGCGTTGCAGTTATGGGTTGCGTTGTAAATGGACCTGGAGAGGCGCGCGAAGCTGACCTCGGTGTTGCATCTGGAAATGGCAAGGGCCAGATCTTTGTTAAAGGCGAAGTCATTAAGACAGTTCCAGAAGCGCAGATTGTTGAAACTTTGATTGAAGAAGCGATGCGTCTTGCAGAAGAAATGGAAGCCGCCGGTGTCGCCTCAGGCGAACCGACAGTAAACGTTAAGTAATTCGCTAGGCTACGCCGCATGTTGCGGATGTCATCTCTCTTTCTACGCACCTT
>DAIOTH010000055.1:0-5458 GCA_036752125.1 Candidatus Nanopelagicaceae bacterium
TCAAAAAATCCAGGGTAACTCGCAACGCCTACGACTCCGTCCCATAACTTTCCTGCTTCTTCACCTTTCGGAGCCGGCGAAATAACTGGACCAAAGAATGCTGCTCCCCCTACAGAGATGATCGGAGTTCCAACGTCATTACCGACTAAAGCGATTCCACGTTCATGGCTTTCAATCACGAGTGGGTTGAGGCTTTCATCGCTCATGGCTGTAGCGAGTGAGGAATTTAAGCCAACTTCAGTAAGTGCTTCTTCAAAAAGTGGCGCACCGACATCCATTTTCTTCAGATGAATACGTGAAGAAATAGCGGTGTAGAGCGGCAAGGTAATTGCAGAACCTTTTTCTTTCTGAGCCGCTGCGATGACGCGAGTACTTTGCCATGATCGAATTAGCCTACTTTTGTAATCTTCCGGAAGCTCCTTATCGCGATTGAGATGCGCAAGAGAGAAGAGATTCCATTTCACCGAAATATCGCGAACTTTTTCAACTTCAAGAATCCATCGTGAAGTCATCCAAGCCCACGGACATACTGGATCAAACCAAAATTCTGCTTCAGTCTTTGCCATCTTTAAGCCTTTCCGAATCGGCGGTCACGTTCTGCGTAAATCTCGATTGCTTTCCATAGCGTCTCTCGTGTTACATCTGGCCACAGTACATCCATAAAGACCATCTCCGCATAGGCAGATTGCCAGATGAGAAAATTAGAAGTTCTCTGTTCGCCAGAGGATCTCAGAAACAGGTCAACATCGCTCATTTTTGGTTCATCAAGATACTTTGCAAATACTCGTTCATTTATGTTTTCTGGTTTTACTCGTTTCCGTAAAACATCTTTGGCGAGAGCTTGCGCTGCATCAGCAATTTCTGCTCTTCCACCGTAATTAACGCACATATTTAACGTCAGAACCTTGTTCTTTGCGGTCATCTCTTCCGCAATTTCAAGCTCTTCAATGACTGACTTCCACAATCTCTGTGGTCGCCCAACCCAACGTACTCGCACCCCCATCCGATGCATCTCGTCGCGGCGACGGCGAATAACATCGCGATTAAATCCCATCAAGAACTTCACTTCATCGGGCGATCTCCGCCAATTCTCAGTTGAAAATGCATAAGCCGAGAGTTCCTTTACGCCAATTTGAATTGCACCCTCCACCACATCAAAGAGGGATTTTTCGCCTTGTTCATGGCCTTTGGTGCGTGGCAAGCCACGTTTCTTTGCCCATCGTCCATTGCCATCCATGACAAGTGCAACATGGTGTGGAATCTTGTCGCGAGCAATCTTTGGTGGTCTCACGAACTAGCTCTTTCAACAATCGGTAACGAACGCAAACCTCTCTCTAGATGCCATTGCAAATATGCAGCGACGAGACCTGATGCTTCTCGACGACTTCTTACTTCACTAGCATCTGCGCTCTCCCAATCCCCGGTCAAGAGATCAGACATTAGTTTGAGAGTTTCTACCGATGGAGTTGCTGAAGCCGAAGGCTTGCAATTAATGCATACCGAGCCACCACCAACTAACGAGAAATATTTATGTGGCCCCGGCGCTTCACAGCGAGAGCAAATTGTCATCGAAGGCGCATAACCTGCGATGGATAGTGAACGCAGCAAATAAGCATCGAGGATGAGTGATGGATCATGTGATTCATGAGCAAGAGCTTTCAGCGCACCCGTTAACAATAAGAATTGCTGGAGCGCAGGTTCTCCTTCGTTATTTGTAAATCGCTCAGCTGCTTCAAGAATCGCAGATGCAATCGTCCACTTCTGGTAATCACTCGAGAGCGCATCGCCGTAGTTTTCAATGCTCTCAACTTGAGTGACGACATCAAAAGTTTTTCCAGTGTAGAGCTGGATATCTACGTAACTACCAGGCTCTAAACGTGCGCCAAACTTTGATTTGGTACGTCGCACACCTTTCGCAACAGCGCGAATTCGGCCATGTTGACGACTAAAGAGCGTGACGATGCGATCTGCTTCCCCCAGTTTTTGGGTGCGGATTACAACTGCGTCGTCTCGATACAAGGCCACAGGCACACGGTAGTCAAGGAAACTATCGAAGTGCGCGATTGACCGCTGAAATCACCGCTTTTAATGATGCCGTGGTGGTGGAAGGGTCAATTCCTACGCCCCAAAATGTGCCGCCGTTGATCGTGCACTCCAGATACGCCGCAGCATTTGCATCGCCGCCAGCGCTCATCGCATGTTCGTAATAGTCAGCAACTTGGACATCTATTCCATGCGCCTGCATCACGCGACAGAAAGCTGAAATTGGACCATTGCCTTGCCCCTTTAACGTTATGGGCTTTTTCGAATCCAGTAAATCAACGCTCAACTCAACGCCTTTATCTTGTGTGCTGGTTTGAGTAAGACCTTCGAATCTAAAACGGCCCCATTGATTTTCTTCCGCAGGTAAGTACTCATCAACAAAGATTCGCCACATCTGATCTGGAAATACTTCTCCACCTTGATCATCGGTATGCGATTGAATCACTTGACTGAATTCGATCTGCAATCTTCGAGGAAGATCGAGTTGGTGTTCGGTCTTCATGATGTAGGCAACGCCACCTTTACCAGATTGCGAATTAACGCGAATGACCGCTTCATAGGAACGCCCAATATCTTTCGGATCAATAGGCAAATAAGGAACTGCCCAGGTGAATTCATCAACTTCTTTTCCTGCAGCTTTCGCATCTTTCTCTAAATGCTCAAAGCCTTTCTTGATGGCATCTTGATGAGAACCACTAAAGGCAGTGAATACCAAGTCACCACCATAAGGATGACGTTCTGGAACTCGAAGTTGATTTGCGTATTCCACTGTGCGGCGAATTTCTGGGATATCGCTGAAATCAATCATCGGATCAATGCCATGGCTCAAAAGATTGAGTCCGAGAGTCACTAAACAGACATTGCCCGTGCGCTCGCCATTTCCAAAGAGCGTTCCTTCAATGCGATCTGCACCAGCGAGATAACCAAGTTCTGCTGCCGCTACACCTGTTCCACGATCATTATGCGGATGAAGGCTCAAAACAATTCCCTCACGGTATTTCAAATTGCGATGCATCCACTCAATGGAATCTGCATAAACATTAGGGGTGGCCATCTCCACGGTCGCAGGAAGGTTAATAATGGTCTTCCATTCGGGGGTCGGCTGCCATACATCATTGACCGCGTTACATACTTCCAGCGCAAACTCGAGTTCCGTGCCAGTGTAAGACTCTGGTGAGTATTCAAATGAAATCCTGGTTCCAGGAATTGTTGAGACTAACTCCTTGCAGAGCTTCGCGCCATCAACGGCGATCTTCTTAATACCCTCTTTATCTAATCCAAAGACCACTCGACGTTGAAGAGTCGATGTTGAGTTATAAAGATGCACAACGGCTTGCTTGGCGCCAACGAGGGACTCATAAGTTCGACGAATCAAGTTCTCGCGAGCCTGCGTTAAGACTTGAATAGTCACATCATCCGGAATCAATCCATCTTCGATGATTTTCCGGACGAAATCAAAATCAGTCTGGCTCGCACTCGGAAAACCAACTTCAATCTCCTTGTAACCCATCTTGACCAAGAGGTTAAACATCGCCAGCTTTCGTGGCACATCCATAGGATCAATGAGGGCTTGATTGCCGTCGCGGAGATCAACTGAGCACCATTGTGGCGCTTTGGTCATCTGCTTTGCGGGCCAGGTGCGATCATTTAATTGGACAGGTACAAAAGATGAATACCGATTCTTCGGCATTGATGAACTTTGCTGTTTAGGGAAATTCACTTTTCTTTACTCCTTCAATATTGGGATTTGGCGACCGTTTTTTTAACCGGTGCGGTCAAACCCCGCGGCGAGGAGACCGGTTAATTGGCCTCGCCACGGCAGCGAAGAAGGAGCGCTCCAAGAAGAACAGAGAGAGCACTTAGTGTTAGCAATTCGCTGCGGAACATGGGTGAAGGTTATCGGTCGACTTAGAGCACTGGCAAATAGCGATCGAGCTCGTACGCGGTGACCTGCTTACGATATTCCTGCCATTCGGCACGCTTATTGCGTAAGAAATATTCAAAGACATGCTCACCCAGAGTTTCGCGAACCAGTGCGCTTTTTTCCATCGCAAGAATCGCCTCATTGAGGTTGGCAGGTAGAGATGCAGGTTCAGCGACCTTCTCAAGTTTGTAATTCTCTTCCACTCCCTTGAGGCCAGCAGCAATCGTGACTGCAAATGCTAAATAAGGGTTGCATGCTGAATCTGGAGCTCTAAATTCAATGCGCGTGGAGTTCTCTTTCTTTGGCTTGTACATAGGTATTCGAATCATTGCATCACGATTTTCTTTACCCCATGAAATCTTGGCTGGCGCTTCTCCCCCGCCATGTAAACGCTTATAGGAATTTACCCATTGATTTGTGACTGCAATAAATTCTGGCGCGTGCTTAATAATTCCTGCGATAAATGAGCGACCAACTTGAGAAAGCTGCTCTTCTTTACCTTCTTCGTAGAAAGCATTTTTCTCTCCTTGGAATAGCGAGAAGTGAGTATGCATTCCGGAACCTGGGTGTTCTGTAAATGGCTTTGGCATAAAGGATGCATGGAAACCTTGATCTAAAGCGACTTCCTTGATGATGTGACGGAAAGTCATGATGTTATCTGCGGTGCTGAGCGCATCGGCATAACGCAGATCAATTTCTTGTTGACCTGGCGCACCCTCATGATGGCTAAATTCAACCGAGACTCCCATTGCTTCAAGCAAAGTAATTGCCTGGCGACGGAAGTCATGTCCAACCGCTGTTGGGGTGTGATCGAAATATCCACCTGAATCCACCGGCGTTGGTTTTACGCCAGCAACAGGCGCTTCTTTAAATAAAAAGAATTCGATTTCTGGATGTGTGTAGCAAGTAAAACCTAACTTCGCTGCCTTATCGAGGGTTCTTTTCAAAACGTTTCGCGGATCAACGGGAGATGGCGTTCCATCCGGCAAACTAATATCGCAGAAGATGCGAGCAGCGCCAGGCTTTTCAGTCCGCCACGGCAAGATAGAAAATGTTGAAGGATCTGGCTTTACCAACATATCCGATTCAGTTCCGCGCGCAAATCCTTCAATCGCCGAACCATCAAAACCAATTCCTTCAGCAAATGCATTCTCGAGTTCTGGTGGAGCAATTGCTACTGATTTGAGAAATCCCAGAACATCGGTAAACCAGAGTCGAATGAAGCGAATATCGCGCTCTTCCAAGGTGCGGAGCACAAACTCTTGTTGTTTTGTGACATCCGCGGCGCCATCAGATTGGGGAATCATGGGGGCGAGTCTGCCCTGCCATAGTTACGGCAATGTTACAAAGTTCGCGTATTGCGCGCTTAAATGACGAATTGTTCTGAAGCGTCTAGATCAGTACGCGCCGGAACATCCCGCGTCACCACAGTATTAGCGCTGATGCGAGCCCCTGTGCCCACGGAGACATTTCCCAGAACTCTCGCACCAG
>DAIOTH010000056.1:0-5015 GCA_036752125.1 Candidatus Nanopelagicaceae bacterium
TGCTGGAACTCGTGACCTAGCGCGGACTTTAGAAAATGAAGGCTAAAAAGTCCACTCCAACGCGGGCAAACCGTGGGCATCGCCAACAGCGCGGTAATAGATCTTGCCATCATGGATATTCAAGCCTTTACGAAGTGCCGGATCCTCAGAAAGTGCGGTCTTCCACCCTTTATTTGCCAGTGCTAGCGCAAATGGCAGCGTTGCGTTCGAGAGCGCGTATGTTGATGTAAAGGGAACTGCGCCGGGCATATTTGCGACGCAATAAAAGAGAGTTTCGTGGACTTTGAAGGTTGGTTCGGCATGCGTTGTGGGCCTGGAATCTTCGAAACAGCCACCTTGATCAATTGCAATATCAACAAGAACTGCTCCAGGTTTCATCTTTTTTACTAGCGCGTTAGTGATCAACTTTGGCGCTTTAGCGCCATGAACTAGGACGGCTCCGATGACTAAATCTGCGTGGGTGGCTTGCTCTTCTATCTCATGAGTATTAGACATCAGAGTCTTAACGGTTCCACCAAAAATCTGGTCGATTTCGCCAAGACGTTTCTGATTAACGTCAACGATGGTTACATCTGCACGCATACCGTGGGCGATTGTCGCTGCTGCTAGACCTGCGGTTCCGCCACCCAGGACAAGTACTTTTCCAGGACGAACACCCGGAACTCCACCTAGAAGTACACCACGTCCACCAGCGCTCTTTTGTAGAGCTGCAGCACCAACTTGAGCCGCCATACGCCCGGCAACTTCACTCATTGGAGCAAGGAGTGGAAGCGCTCCATTTACTTCTACGGTCTCGTATGCAATAGCTGTAGTTCCGCTTTTTATTAAAGCGTCGGTGCATTCGCGAGAAGCGGCCAAGTGAAGGTAAGTGAAGAGCACTTGATCTTTCCTTAGCCGTGAATATTCAACCTGGATCGGCTCTTTTACTTTGAGAATTAGTTCGGCTTTATCCCAAACTTCATCAGCAGTATTGAGAATTGTTGCGCCAACACTTACGTAATCATCATCAGCAATAGCAGAGCCAAGTCCAGCGCCTTTTTCGACAAAGACTGCGTGGCCATTTTTTACAAATTCTCGAACTCCAGATGGAGTAATTGCTACACGAAATTCATTGTTTTTAACTTCTTTAGGAACGCCGATGTTCATGCACTCATGGTACCTGAGAAAAGAGCATCACAGATTTTGGGATGTAACTCCGCTCTCATCGCTGCAAATGATTGAGGTGACCAACCAGCAGAAAAAACTTGACGTAATAAGCCGGTCATTGCGTACTCAGGATTATCTATCTCAGCTCGATCGAGCGCACGATGCGCAATTGCACCATCACCTCGCTCATACGCTATTGCTGCAAAGATTGTGGCAACCGGCGCTACATAGCCTTCTGGAGCAACTCGCAGCAACCATCTCCATGCGCTGAAATATGTCTCACTTGTATCGTCCGAAACGCTACCAAGAGCAAAGTCTCGAACTTGGAGATCTAACAAGCGAACAAGAACAAGCGCTAACAACTTCTTATCTCTACATAAACCATCTGCAGCAAAATCTGCGATGAAATCTGTGATCGCCTCCGCTCCTTGGCGCTGTAAAGGAACTGAGTCTCTCTCGTAATCAATCTCCGGTATTGAGTTGATGTAATCCAATAACTCTTTATCTGGCTCGAGGGACGAAATTGAGTCGATGAGTTGATTGATATTTTCAAAGGGAACGGGTTTACCTAGTGCAACTTGTTCTGCAGCTATACGTGAGTGATCGAGAGCTGGAAGTGGCGAGCCCTCGGGCGGACAACACTCGTTATCTTCACAGATAAGAGAGCGCCATCGATCTGCGTGCACAATGAGCGACTCTCGAAGCAAAATTTTCCTCTCATCGATGGCATCGGTAATTGTCTTGATCAGCAAATCCGCATCTGTGCTTGATTCAGGGATGTAATAGACCGCGATTGCAGCTTCTGCATCGTCTCTCTGGAGGTGGGAAATGAGAGTATCGATTTGTTCCGGATCAAGTGAATCTGGGAAATCGATCCGCAAGGCCATAAATATTGAATCATCTTTTATGCTCATCAAAACTATTGAATCTTCTGGCTTAAAACCAACGAGAAAAGGGATAGCAGCAAGTAAATCGTGAGGCGAGGTAAGTGTTGTCATGAGCGAAGCATCTGGTGAATTTTTGGCTTGCTAAGTGAGCAAGAAATATCTGTTGAAAACTCTGCTTGTTAAAGTTTTGTAAGTGTTTATTAGGGGATGTAGACAGCTCGTCCTGAACGCACATTTATGCGTTTCACGACTGTCTGCGTGATTCCGCCATTGATAGGTGCGCTCATCCCTCCCGCGCTCCACGTTCCATTCCAATTGATAGTGAGGGTCACATCCTTGGGGCCTGACGAACGATAAGTGTTATTGATGAGCGTTAAGGGATAAGGGGCGCCTTGCAATTTCGAAGTTGTGGAATTTCCATCGCCAAAGTCCCATTTATAGAGAGCAGTCAGATGAATCGTTATGGGTATACGAAGCACAACAATAACTGTAGAGAAATGAGTTGGGACGGTTGTCATAAAGTTAACCGGTTCTTGAACGAGTGGGTTAGTTAATGGCTGGGTAATGATTATTCCTGTCGGTAGAAGACTTCTCACTTGATCAGAGATTTGAGTTCCAGAGATTCTTTGAACTCGCGGCTTACTAGTCAGACTTGGACGTGGTCGTGGTTTTGAAGTCGACACTGGTTTGGGTAGCCAAGGAATAAATAGTTTTCTAGCTGTGGATGTAGCTCGAGGGCGAGGTGATGAAGTGCGTGCGCTCCCCGGCTTTCCTTTCTTCACGGTAATCACAACTTGATTGCTCTCTTGATCAGCGCTCACATCTATGCATGTGTCATCCTGGCATTCTGCATCAGCAGCAGGAATCGATGTGAAGAGAAGTATTAGCACCAGAATCAAAGCTCTCATGTCAACAGTTTCTGCTGCGTACAGCCATTCAAAGATTGAAACTATTGAATTCGTGGAGAAAGTGCGCTGTGGAGATTACTTGCTAAATTGCTGGTGGAGTCGTTTTAAAGATTCCTTCACGGTCTTTCCATCGCTAGTGCGCCAGAGCGGCGGCATTGAGTTGAGAAGGATCGATCCATACCGCTTATTGACGATGCGAGAATCAAGAATTGCCACAACACCTCGATCATCAACGGAGCGAATCAGACGCCCTGTTCCTTGAGCCAATAAGAGTGCGGCTCTGGGCAGCGAAACCTGCATAAATCCTGAGCCACCCGCAGCATCTGCTTCAGCAGCGCGCGCCGACATGACTGGATCATCAGGGCGAGGAAATGGAATGCGATCAATCGCAACAAGAGTGCATGAAGGTCCCGGGACATCAACGCCTTGCCACAAACTCATCGTTCCGAGAAGAATTGAAGTTGGATCATTTGCAAATCGCTCAACTAGCGCGCCAACGCTATCGCCACGTTTCTGGGTAATAATCGCAATCGGAAGTTCTGCTAATACTCGACGGAGATGTTCATCAGCCATCTCAACGCCGCGCCATGAAGAGAAGAGCGCAAGAGTTCTTCCGCCTGCTGCATCGATCAATTCACCTAATTCAACAAGGGCTTCTTTACTTGGTCCATCACGCCCTGGCTCAGGGAGCTCCTTTGGAAGATAGAGCATCCCTTGATTGGCAAAATCAAATGGTGAGCCAACATCCAGCATTTGTACATTGGACGGATCAATAGACCAATCGTCCTCGTCACTGTCTTCTTCTGCCGAAGCGCTCGTCAAAATCCCTAAACTTCGCGCAATCGGATCAAAGCTTTTACCAACAGTCAGCGTTGCACTTGTTGCAATCACAGGAGTTTGAGTGAATAAGTTTTC
The DNA here is from genome assembly GCA_036752125.1 of Candidatus Nanopelagicaceae bacterium. GTDB lineage: Bacteria > Actinomycetota > Actinomycetes > Nanopelagicales > Nanopelagicaceae > MAG-120802. The sequence continues at coordinate 3,857 of DAIOTH010000056.1, forward strand.
GCGCAAAACATGTGAGACGGCAAGTGGTGCGAGATATAACGTGGAGAAAGTTGGCTCGTACCAGAGAACTTGGCTCTCCCCCATCCGCATCATCTTCTGGGCGGTCGTTTTGATTTCGTTGACAGCGCCTTTGACTCGTGCGCGATCTGCCAAACTATCTGGATCAACAATCTCACTATCCGCATTTATTTTGGCAATGACCGCCTCGGCTGACTCTTTGATTTTCCGAACTGGCGCAGCAAGTGCATCTGGAAGTTCATTGAGTTTTCGTTCTTCATCGTTTCGCATTCGATATTCCTGGCCATATTCATCCATGGCATCGGCAAAGCCTTCTGCTGCCTTTACAAATGCATCGGCGAGTTTGCCCGGCATATGGCGGCGAACCATATTTGCAGCGCGCGCCACGCGTCCGGAGGTCAGCTCCTCTGTAACCGCTTGGGTGGTGCGATCCATAAATTCATGTGCCTCATCAAGGATTACGGCATCACGTTCAGGAAGGATCGGATGAGAATCAACTATTTCGATTGCAAGAAGCGTGTGATTGGTAACGACGATATCTGCGGTCTGCGCTCTGGCTTTTGCATTGACAGCAAAGCATTCACGCCCAAAACGACATTCGTCAGCGCCAACACATTCTCGTCCTGAAGTGGAGTTAGCGAGCCAGACGCGACGATCTACTTCTGGCGCATCATCGCGATCGCCAGAGATTCCAGGTTTGGCTGCCCATTCACGAAGTCGGCGCGCATCTTTTTCAAGTGATGAAATATCAACGAGAACTTCGCTATCTGCAGTTCCATCATCTGCATTCATCTTCTGAAGGCATAGATAATTTCCGACGCCTTTATATACAGCAAAGGAAATGGTGCGTTTCAATTCTTTTTCCAACGCATCTTTTACGCGAGGAAGATCGCGTTCTACGAGTTGGCGTTGGAGCGCAAGGGTTGCAGTAGCAACGAGAACTTTCTTGCCGTGGACGAGTGCGGGAACTAGATAAGCAAGTGATTTTCCTGTGCCGGTTCCGGCTTGAACTAAGAGATGGTGGCGATCTGAGAGGGCGTTGGCAACAGCTTCAGCCATTTCAATCTGGCCTTCGCGAGGAGAGCCCTCAATAGCAAAGACCGCAGCGCTGAGGGCGCTGCGGACTTTGTCGAGTTCCATT
>DAIOTH010000057.1:0-5014 GCA_036752125.1 Candidatus Nanopelagicaceae bacterium
AGGCGATGGATTATTCGAGTTCCGGTGTTAACGCCGAAACTTTCGAGTTTATGGATCGGTTTCGTGACACCCGTACCTACAGCGCTAGCTCGTCCGCTGGTGGGATCACTTATTAATGAGACTGTGGCAGATCCCAAGAAAAGTATTGATGCGATTGTTCCCAAACCGCCCGAGGGGCTTATTGATGTCACAACCGCTATTAATTTGGCGTTATCGCGCACCACAAATAATCAAGTAGAGACGCGGTGGTCTGATGCGACAGCTCCGACTGCGCCATGGCAGAAAGCCCAGAGTGATCCTGATTGGGCAGGTGAGATGATTTTGAAAGATAAGCGTGAAACGTTGGCTGATGCTCCCATTGATTGCGTTTGGAAATCGATTGAGCAAATTGGCGGCGAAACTGGTTGGTATGGAGCTGATTTCTTATGGTGGGCGCGCGGAGTTCTTGATCGCATGGTTGGTGGCGTTGGTTTACGTCGTGGCCGACGTGATCCCAAACATCTACGCGTTGGAGATGGCTTAGATTTTTGGCGAGTAGAAGTAGTGGAAAAAGAGAAAGTTCTCCGTCTTTATGCCGAAATGGTTCTGCCTGGAAAAGCTTGGCTGGAATTTCGTATCCAACAAGAAGGCGATCAAGTGCGGATTGTTCAAGAAGCAACATTCTCACCGCGCGGTTTAGGTGGCCAGCTTTATTGGTATGCAATCTTGCCTTTACATGCTTTTGTATTTCCAACCATGCTCCGCAATATTGTAAGAAGTTCCAAGCGGAAGGCGCTCTTCGGCGATGCATGAATTTGATGAGGAGATTGATGCCCTCGCCGCAAAAATTCTTGAGTATTCACTCGTTCGTTTAAAGAAAGATCCACCACTTGATGGTCCATGGACTTACGACGAGCTGTATGCCGAAGTTGGAGAAACAATCACTGAAAGTGGAATCGGTGGGGAGAAAGCTCTCGATATTTTTAAGCATGTTCTAGCTCAAGCTTGTATCTCAACTGATCATCCCCGGTACTTGGCATTTATTCCTTCAGCTCCGACTGAATCTTCAAACTTATTTGACCTCGTTGTCGGCGCATCTGCGCTCTATGGCGGTTCATGGCTAGAAGGTGCGGGCGCAGTCTTTGCAGAGAACCAAGCGCTGCGCTGGCTTAGTGATTTGGCGGGGCTACCCCAGACATCCGGTGGAGTTTTTGTACAAGGTGGAACAGTTGGAAATCTCTCAGCGTTAGTGGCTGCCCGCCATGATGCGCGGAGCAAGTTTCCAGGAGTGAAGCGCTGGGTAATCGCATGTTCCAATGAAGCGCACTCATCCATTAAATCTGCAGCTGATGTTATGGATGTGGAGTTGTTAGCAATTCCGACTGATAAGAACCATAAATTACAAGGCAGCACAGTTGCATTTGAGGTTGATAAATACCATCAACAGAATCCTGAGCATCGCATCTTTGCCATCGTTGCGACGGCTGGCACAACAAATCTAGGAATCATTGATGATCTACAAGGTATTGGAAAAGCAGCCAACGACAGGGGAATTTGGTATCACGTTGATGGTGCATACGGTCTAGCAGCGTTGGCTTCGCCACGATCAAAACCACTTTTTGCGGGAGTGGAGTTATGTGATTCCTTTATTGTTGATCCACATAAATGGCTCTTTGCTCCCTTTGATGCTTGCGCCCTCATTTATCGCAACCCAGAGATTGCACGAAAAGCACATACTCAACATGCAGGATATTTAGAAACTTTGGAATCGGGAGAGTGGAACCCTTCTGATTATGCAATTCATTTAACAAGACGAGTTCGTGGTCTGCCATTCTGGTTTTCACTAGCTGCTCATGGCACAAATAAATATGCGGAGTCGATGGATAAGACGATGGATACTGCTCGCGAAACTGCGGTGCTTATTAAGGAACATCCGAATTTGGAATTGTTGATGGAACCCGAACTCTCGATTGTTGCATTTAAGAGAAAAGGTTGGGCTCAATCTGACTATCAAAAATGGAGCGATAAGTTGCTTAATGATCAGATTGGATTTGTCACGCCTTCCTCACATGAAGGAGAGCCAATCTTGCGATTTGCGATTGTGAACCCCTGGACCTCAATTACCGATATCAAAGTAATTTTGGCCACCCTCTAAATCCGCACTTTTTCCCAAATCTCTAGTTCAATAGCGCCATGGAAGAAACCTCGGTCCACCTCGATTCGCCCCTCAGCGACCTCGAAGTCCGCATTCTTGATTTCGAACGCCAATGGTGGAAGTACGCCGGCATCAAAGATGCGGCGATTAAGGAGCTCTTCCAAATCTCTGCAAAGCAGTACTACGAACTCCTCAATAACCTGATTGATCGCTCCGACGCCTTGGCCGCTTCGCCACTTCTTATTAAGCGCCTACGTCGCCTCCGCGAAGCCCGTATCGCCTCTCGCTCCCTTTAATTCTCGTCTCAACCCACATTGGATTTGAGCGTGGGAATAGTTCGCCCTAGGCTAGGCGTTAGCACTCGCCAGGCGAGAGTGATAAGTCGCCTGAAACTACAGATCAATAGGTAACTGACAGGAGTCACGAAACCATGGCAAAGATGATTGCCTTTAACGAAGATGCACGTCGCGGCCTCGAGCGCGGAATGAATACCCTCGCTGATGCGGTCAAAGTAACCCTCGGGCCTCGCGGACGAAATGTTGTTTTAGAGAAGAAGTGGGGCGCTCCCACCATCACAAACGATGGCGTCTCGATTGCAAAAGAGATTGAACTTGATGATCCATGGGAGAAGATCGGCGCAGAGCTCGTTAAAGAAGTAGCGAAGAAGACCGATGATGTTGCTGGTGATGGAACAACGACCGCAACCGTTCTTGCTCAAGCACTTGTCCGTGAAGGACTTCGCAACGTTGCTGCAGGTTCAAACCCAATGGCGCTGAAGAAGGGAATCGAGAAAGCAGTTGAGGCAATCTCTGCTGAACTTTCTGCGATGGCAAAGCCAGTCGAAACTAAAGAACAGATTTCTGCAACTGCATCTATCTCTGCTGCTGATTCCACAATCGGCGAGATGATCGCAGAAGCGATGGATAAGGTCGGCAAAGAAGGCGTCATCACTGTTGAAGAGAGCAATACTTTTGGACTCGAACTCGAGCTCACAGAAGGTATGCGTTTTGATAAGGGATATATCTCGCCATATATGGTGACTGATACCGATCGCATGGAAGCGATTTTGGAAGATGCTTATGTTTTGATCTGCAACTCCAAGATTTCAAATATTAAGGATCTCGTTCCAATTTTGGAAAAAGTTATGCAGGCTGGAAAGCCACTTGCAATCATCGCGGAAGATATTGAAGGCGAAGCACTTGCAACGCTGGTTGTAAATAAGATCCGCGGAACATTCCGTTCTGCAGCGGTAAAGGCTCCAGGCTTTGGCGATCGTCGTAAAGCAATGCTCCAAGACATCGCGATTTTGACCGGCGGAACTGTGATTTCAGAAGAAGTTGGTCTCAAGCTTGAGGCAGCAACACTTGATCTCCTTGGTAAGGCGCGCAAAGTCGTCATCACTAAGGATGAAACCACCATCGTTGAAGGCGCAGGCGATGATGAAATGATCAAGGGCCGCGTCAACCAGATCCGCGCTGAAATCGAGAAGACTGATTCTGATTACGATCGCGAGAAGCTCCAAGAGCGCCTTGCAAAACTTGCTGGCGGCGTTGCTGTCATCAAGGCAGGCGCAGCTACTGAAGTTGAACTCAAGGAGCGCAAGCACCGTATTGAAGATGCAGTCCGAAATGCAAAGGCTGCTGTCGAAGAAGGAATCGTTTCTGGTGGTGGCGTTGCGCTACTCCAGGCTTCCAAGAAAGCTTTCGATAAGTTGAAACTTTCTGGCGATGAGGCAACAGGTGCGAAGATTGTGGAATTTGCAGTCGAAGCTCCGTTGAAGCAGATCGCAATTAATGCTGGACTTGAAGGTGGAGTTGTAGTTGAGAAAGTTCGCCATCTTGATCCAGGACATGGACTCAATGCAGCAACAGGTGAGTATGTCGACATGATTAAGTCTGGAATTATCGATCCAGCTAAGGTCACACGTTCTGCTCTCCAGAATGCTGCATCAATCGCAGCTCTCTTCCTCACAACTGAGGCAGTTATTGCTGATAAGCCAGAACCTAAGCCTGCGATGCCTGCGGCACCAGGCGGAGATATGGACTTCTAATTCGGTAATAAAGCATTACCAGTAACGAAGTAGACTTCTTCTATGTCCCGCGCGGCTCAGAAGAATCAGAAAAAGAGCTCTAAGAAAGTCAGCGGTGTTGATCCATTCAACGCCGCTGATTTTGCTCGCGCAGCAGCCCTTGAAGATGCCAAAAATGAGAAGTTTGTTGGCACACAAATATCTGTTGAATCTGATGATGAACATGTTGCGACTTATTTGTTTGAAGCCTTTCTCCCTGGATATGTTGGATGGCGTTGGGCCGTCACCGTTGCAAAAGTTGATGAAAAAAGTTCTCCGACAATATGCGATGTAGTACTTCTTCCTGGCGCTGATGCGTTACTTGCACCAGATTGGATTCCTTACAGTGATCGAATTACTTCCGATGATGTTGGCGTTGGCACCATCGTTCCAACCGCTCCAGATGATGCGCGTTTAGTCCCAGCAAGTGCGGTACTTCCAAGCGATGAAGAATTAGATCTCCACGAATTATTTGAATTAGGCGCCGGACGCTTACGTGTACTTTCAATTGAGGGACGTGATCAAGCCGCGAAGCGTTGGATTGAGGGCGATCGCGGTCCTAACGCTCCGATCGCACAATTTGCTCCAAAGAATTGTGGAACATGTGGTTTCTACCTTCCGATTGCAGGCTCGTTCCGCCAAGCCTTCGGCGTCTGCGCGAACGCAATCTCGCCTGAGGATGCGCGTGTGGTCTCCGTAAATCATGGATGCGGCGCACATTCCGAAGCGATAAACTAGCCGCCTGTCCGCAAAGCGCGGCGCACACGACACCTAAACGAAATTTAATTCAAGGAGGCTCCCGTCATGCCAGT
>DAIOTH010000058.1:0-4944 GCA_036752125.1 Candidatus Nanopelagicaceae bacterium
TAACTGCGCTTTCAAGTGCGGCGCGGTGCGAGTCTTTTCTTACATATGCATAGTCATGTGCGCCACTTAATTTCTCAGCATCTACAAAACTCAATTTAAGTTGATTGTTATCAAAACTGACGAGGCGGGCATCGAAGAATGCAAGCCATGCAATTCTGTTTTCCTGCTCCAGAGCGTCAAGAACTTCGTTCCAGCGATCCTTAAGGCATTGGAGATCGAGAGAACTCATAAGCTCGTTAAGGATTAGCTAGTTAAGAATGGCAAAAAGTGTCGCCGCGATGGCAGCTATCCAAGCCAGAATTTTCCCAGCCGGAGTCGCGAGAGCTTTTTTACCAAAGTTGAAATAAGTCAGGGCGAAGAGAACTACTCCGGTGCCAACTATCAGGACAGTCCGAATCCCTAAATCTTCCTCACCAGATTGATAGCGTAAGTTGATTATGCCTACAGCAAAGAGCGCATAGGCAACGTAACGTAGGTACTGGAGCGATGTCATTTGCGGTCCTCTTTCATTTCGGCAAGTGAATCAGATGGAAGTAACCAGGCACGATCGGCAGCGAATGCGTACTTGGCTATCTTTCCTACTGGAACAATCTCTTCATAAACGGGATCAGAAACTACTGCCACGATAACGCCTTCATGTGTATCAAGTGTGTACTCCACATGGTTTCCGTAAAAGACAACATTTGTAACTTTACCCTCGCCTTTGCCTACCTTGGCTGTTTTGCCTTTTGCTGCCACCACACTGATTGATTCTGGGCGCACAAGCAACACAGGTTTCTTAGAGGAGAGGGCTTTGCTTTGCGCTGCAACTTCCATCTTTTTGCCACTAACAAGAACTTTAGCTTTTCCAGCCTTTGCTTTTGTCGCACTCTCAACGCTGAGGAAATTTGAGCGACCAATGAAATCTGCAACAAAGACTGATGAAGGACGGCGATAGATTTCATCGGGCGTGCCAACCTGTTCAACGACAGCATTTCGCATTACGACAATACGGTCAGAAAGACTCATCGCTTCATCTTGATCATGGGTCACAAAGATGCTGGTGATTCCAAGTCGACGTTGAATAGAACGGATCTCAACTCGCATTTGAGCGCGTAATTTCGCATCAAGATTGGAGAGAGGCTCATCAAAGAGTAGAACTTTTGGTCGAACTACCATGGCGCGAGCCAGCGCTACACGTTGTTGCTGGCCGCCAGAGAGTTGGTTGGGAGCGCGCTTAGCTAAATGAGAAAGGCTCATAGATTCAAGCACTTCTGCAACCGCTTTCTTGATTTCCGCGGAAGACATCTTCTTAATTCGCAAACCGTAAGCAACGTTGTCGAATACAGTCATATGAGGAAATAGCGCATAGGACTGGAAAACCATTCCCATAGGACGTTTGTCTGGAGTTGCATAACTCAGATCATCGCCATCAAGAAGTACACGACCTTTTGTTGGAGTTTCAAAACCTGCAATCATTCGCAAAGCTGTGGTCTTGCCACATCCTGAAGGCCCAAGCAGCGTTACAAATTCACCTGGGTTGATATTGAGAGATAGTTCGCGCACGGCTACGACTTTTTCGGCACCATTACCAAATTCTTTAGTTAGTGCATCAAGTCTGAGGTTGCCAGATTTCGTTGCCATGATTTCTCCTTAGCGTCCTGTGACCATTGGGCGATCAATTGAAACTTGAGTTCTTCTTACTAGGAGGTTGATGAGACCTCCAATAATCATGATTAAAACAATCAGAATGCAGCAGAGCGCAAAGACATTTCCGTATCGACCCTGATCTGCCTCTGCCAAAATTTTCTGCGTCAAGATTGAAGTATCAGGCGTGACGAGGAAGATAATGGGCGAAAGCGTCGTCATGGAGTGGGCAAATGCATACATCAGCCCTGATAAGAAAGCGCCGCTAATAAGGGGAAGGGTAATAAGGCGGAAAGTCTTTCCTCCTGCAGCACCGAGGGATGCCGACGCTTCTTCAATCGCGGGATCTATTTGTTGCAACATAGATATTCCCGAACGCTGACCAGCAGGGCTCGATCTAATGATGTAAACCATGATGATTGCAATAGAACCGCCCAAGAGCGCTGCACCACCTGCAACTTGTGGAAAGACAGTGATGCCAGCGATTTTCACAGGATCGTTATATGTAATTGCATATCCGATACCAATAACTGTTCCAGGGACTGCGATTCCGAGCATTCCCATAAAGTCGAGTGCTTCCGATCCTCGTCTTACTTTTCTAACAACGAGCCATGCAACGAGCATTCCAAAAATTCCTGCGATAGGAGTAGCAATAAGCGCCAAGGTAGCTGTGGTCTTGATTGCGCCATTGGCGAAACCGCCCAAAAGATAACGGAAGTGATCAAATGTGAATTCATTGTTTACGCCAATTATCTGGACAAAAGCGCCAAGAACTACAGTTGAATAAATTAAGAGCACAAGAGCGGTGAGTAGACCGGTTACCGATAAGAGAAATACTTTTGCAACTTTTGATGTGACCACGGTATGACGTCCGCTGGGTTTACCAGTAACAGAGATGACTGATCTCTTCTGAGCCCAATATCGTTGTATAAGAAATACCAAGAGCGCGGGAAGTAAGAGCAATAGCGAATATCCTGCTGCTAGAGAAATGTCGTAATCACCGTTAATAGCCATATAAGCTCGCGAAGCCAAAACTGTATAACTTCCACCGATAATAAGTGGGTTGGCTAAGTCTGCAATTGACTCAATAAAGAGAAGTAAGAAAGAACCTGCAAATCCAGGAATTAGTAGAGGAATTGTCACGGTTCGGAAGATTCGCCATTTATTTGCTCCCAGACTTGAACCAGCTTCATCAAGCGCAGGATCGAGGCTACGAAGCATTCCTAGGAGGTTCATATAGGCAATTGGAAAAAATGAGAGAGTTAACACTAAAACTAATCCTGGAAATCCATAAAGAGTAGGACGCCAATCGAAGATTCCGCGAGTAATCATTCCACTTCTACCAAAGAGAACAATGATGGCGGTCGCGAATGCAAAGGGTGGAGAGATAATCGGAACTAGGTTGATGATGTGCAGAATTTTCTTGCCGCGAAATTCAACGCGTGCTTGGGTGTAGGCCATGATGAAGCCCAGCAGCGTTCCAAGCGTTGCGACTGTAAGTCCTAGTTTTACGGTATTCCAAATGATGTTTCGAGTTACTAGATCGCTAAACGCGCCAGTGACGATTGCGCTTCCCGAGGGCTGCGACGAGTAAACAAAGATATTAAGTAATGGAAGAACGATGAGAAAGCCAACAATTAAGATCACGAGCAAAAGAGCTATCTTGGTGAAAATGTCATACTTTCCACTTCGAGCCTTAGTGCTCACAAGTTAACTCCTTTCGTCCATTCGAATTGGATCATGAACATTTAATGAAAAGGGTTCTGAATGAATTCAGAACCCTTTTCACAACTAACTTTAACTACTTATTACTTTGCAGAAGAAGCTAGCGCAACTTCCTTATCGAAACGAGCTTTTAGTCTTACTGCGGCAGCACCGGCAGTTTCAGCCTCATAATCGAGCAAAGTGACTTTCTTCAGATTCACCATACGACGGTCGTACTTTGCATTCGGATTGGTGAGAATCTGGAAAGACTCAGCCTTTGCAGGGCCAATGTTCTGCGCCTCTGCAGAGAGTGCGAAATCAATGTATGCCTTCGCTGCATCAGGGTTCTTTGCTCCCTTAACGAGTGCGATACCACCGATTTCAAAGCCGGTTCCTTCCTTCGGGAATGAAACGACTAGTGGATTACCGCGAAGAATTGCTGCAGTGCAGTCATGCGAGAAGACAAGACCTGTAGCAACTTCTCCACGTCCAAGTGGTCCAGTTGGGCCGGCGCCACTTCGAGTGTATGAAAGAACATTCTTATTCAATTCCTTCATGTAATTGATCGCTGCATCCTCTGTGCCAAGTCGAAGAACTTGTGACCACAACGCGGTGTAGGCAGTTCCGGAAGTTCCAGGGTGGGCCATCATGAAATTGCCTTTGTACTTCGCATTGAGGAGATCATTCCAACTTGTTGGGGCCTTAAGGCCAAGTCTCTTCAACTCATTTGTGTTTGAGCAGAAACCAAGCGCTCCCATATAAATGCCGGTCCAATAACCATCAGCATCTTTGAACTGAGGCTTGAGCATGTTTCTTGTTGGAGACTTGTATGCATCAAGCACTCCTTGAATACGCCCGGAAATATGGCTGTCATTCGGTCCGCCAGTCCACACATCAAATTCTGGATTGTTCTTGGAAGCAACGAGTCGAGTGACTGCTTCGCCGGAAGATAAACGAATGAACTTAGTGGTTACTCCAGTTTTTGCTTGGAAAGCTTTTGTCATTTCAACACACCACAACTCTTGCGGTGTGCAGAGAACATTGAGTGTTCCGGAGAGTTTGCGACCTTCTGCGTACTGAAGGGCTCCGTTCACACGCGAACAGGTGTATGTAACGCCAGAGATGGTGCGAACCTGACCTTCTTGTGCACAAACGCTTCCTTTGAGATCACGCGCTGCTTGAGCAGGCGCGACAACAGAGAGGAGAGAGAGGACAAGTGCAGATAGAGCACCGAATGCGATCAATTTTGATCTTTTCATTCTTGCCTTTCATGAATTCGAGGGGGTACTGCTTAACCCGACAATAACAGGGCAGCCCTTCAAAGTCATGAGCCATCAAGAGTGTGCGAAAGAAAGTGGGGCAGGTAGGGCTCGAACCTACGACGACCGGATTATGAGTCCGGGGCTCTAACCAACTGAGCTACTGCCCCCTGAACGATCTCAAGTGGTGCGCTAATCATAAGCCTTTGTTAAGAGCAGCGTTGTTGGTACTTTTCTTTGGTGCCGCTGGATTGCGGTCTTGAGCATTGGAGAGGTAAGAAATGAGTCTTCTGAAATTACGCGATGGCAGGGCTCTCGATTACATCACCAATGAATCTGAAAATACCTCGGCAAT
>DAIOTH010000059.1:0-4932 GCA_036752125.1 Candidatus Nanopelagicaceae bacterium
CAAAGCAGAGCTCGATGCATTTCTTGCAGGAGCGCGGAGTTGATGGGGATATTGGAGTAATCGACATGGACGAAATATGGAAAGGAAATAGTTATGGCACAAGTGCCTGATTTTCTCCTTCACCATGATGGCGATTCAGTTGCCGTTGCAAATGATGATTTGCAACCTGGCACGCTGCAAGGACTATCTGTGAAAGAGCAAACAAAGCACACCGCTGTTCTCAATCACGCAATCCCACTCGGGCATAAATTTGCGTTGCGAGATCATGCAGAAGGTGAAGCAATCATTAAATATGGAATTAAGGTCGGCATCGCATCACAGCCGATCAAAAAAGGCGATTACGTACATACACACAACATGAGGAGTTATCGATGGGAAGCAAGCCGCGCTTAACTGGATTCCGTCGCCCAGATGGGTCGATGGGAATCCGTAATCACGTCATCATCCTGCCGGTCGATGACCTTTCAAATGCAGCTGCGGAAGCGGTCGCAAAAGTAGTGCCAGGCACTCTTGCGCTGCCTCACGGCTATGGTCGCCTCCAATTTGGCGAAGATCTAGAACTTACATTCCGCACTCTTATTGGCACTGGCCTTAATGGCAATGTTGCTGCAGTCGTAGTGATTGGAATTGAACCGAAGTGGACTGAGCGCGTTGCTGCAGGTATCGCAAAGTCAGGAAAACCTGTTGCTTCATTCTCTATTGAAGGAAAAGGTGATCTCCAAGTTATTGCAGATGCAGCTCGTGTTGCTCAGATCTTCTTACAAGATGCATCTGAAATTACCCGCGAACCAGCATCTGAAGGTGATCTGATTATGTCGATTAAGTGCGGCGAATCAGATACCACCTCAGGACTTGGTTCATGCCCAACAACCTCAGAAGCAGTTGATCGTTGGGTTGCTGCAGGCGGAACCGTTTTCTTTGGTGAAACTTCGGAACTTACTGGTGGAGAACATCTCATCGCAGAACGATGCATTGATGATGCTTGTCGCAACCTCTTCCAGAAGACGTATGACAACTACATCAAAGTCATTGAGTCAACCGGTGCTAACTTGCTTGGTTCACAGCCCACACAAGGAAATATCGCGGGTGGTCTAACTACGATTGAGGAGAAAGCGCTGGGCAATATCGCTAAGACAGGTTCTGTTCCTGTTGTTGGCGTTCTTGCTCCTGCAGAAGCTCCAGATCGCAAGAAGCAAGGTCTCTACTTTATGGATACATCTTCTGCTGCTGCCGAGTGTGTAACGCTCATGGCTGCTGCCGGAGCTGTTATTCACTTGTTCCCAACTGGACAGGGCAACGTCATTGGAAATCCAATCGAGCCAGTCTTGAAGTTGACGGCGAATAAAAAGACCGCTGCATCAATGCGTGAACATATTGATCTCGATGTCTCAGGCTTATTGCGTCAGGAATATAACTTGACCAAGGCTGGCGACATGATGATGGAGGTCATTGAACGCACTGTAAATGGCCGACTTTGCGCTGCAGAAGCGCTCGGACATCGCGAATACACCTTTACCAAGTTGTATATCAGCGCATAGACCCATAGTCGATTACCCAAACTCCAAAGCTATAAATAGAAAGCTATAAATAAAGGACTGGTTCGTGATACTCATTAGTGAAGATGTGTGGAGCGCTGATTTCGAAGCGCTGGCTGCAACTTTTCCAGTAGTTCGCGAACCAGAACTTTGGAGCAATGTTTCAGAGTTAAAAAAGAAATTAGCTACCGCGACCGCTTTAGTGGTTCGTAATAGAACTCAAGTAACTCGTGAATTAATTGAGTCGGCCCCACATCTCAAGGTCATTGCGCGTGCAGGTGTAGGTCTCGACAATATCGATATCAAGGCAGCCGATGATCACGGCGTGGTCGTATCGGCAGCGCTAGGAATTAACGCAACCGCAGTTGGCGAAGAAACCCTGGCGATGGCACTTGCTCTCTCACGTAAGTTAATCGAATTAGACGCAAGCACTCGTAACGGTGAGTGGAATCGCAAAGCTGGAAGTGAGATATCTGGAAAAACTTGGGGGCTTTTAGGATTTGGCGCTACTGCTCGCGCCACAGCAGAGCTCTTACGCGGTTTCAAAGTTAAAGTTTTGGCCTACGATCCTTTTGCAAAGCCAACCTCAGAATATTTGCAATCCATTAATGCGAAGCTCTCTACGCTAGAAGAAGTAGTGACCCAATCAGATTTCATCTCAGTACATCTCCCATCCACTCCTGAGACTAAGAACATTATTAATTCAGAACTTTTTGCGACCATGAAAAAGAGCGCGTTAATCATCAGCGTGGGTCGCGGTGAAGTAATCAACGAAGCAGATTTAGAAGCTGCTCTTAAAGGCGGCGTGATAGCGGGCGCTGGACTTGATGTTCGGGCGCAAGAACCTCCTCAAGATAAGCGTTTTACTGATCTTGCCAATGTTGTACTAGCCCCACATATCGCTGGCATCACCCATGAGAGTCAGGCTGCTATTAATCGCGTCCTGGTTAGTGAAATCAGCGCAGCACTTTCGGGCGGCGAGCAGAAATACGCTGTCGGCGCAGTAAAGCGAGCCAAGTGATGAACTTAAATACCGAATTCGCACTTACTCATGCGACATCAATGTTGGTTGCCGCCGGAGTCCCAGCAAAAAGCGCAGAAAAAACTGCGCGCGCCATAGTGACCTCTGATGTTTGGGGTAATCCCAGTCATGGATTAATGCGTCTACCTTTTTATCTACAACGCATCACCATGGGTGGAGTAAATGCCGAAGCAACACTGAAAGTAATTTCTGAGAGAGGTGCAATTACAAGTCTTGATGGAGAAGATGGACTTGGCCATTGGCAAGTATGGGATGCTGCCGAACTTGGAGTAGTTAAGGCAAAAGAATTTGGAATATCACTTGTTTCGGTTAAGAATTCAAGTCATTGCGGCGCGCTTGGTGTTTATCTATATCCTGCTTTAGATGCTGGACAAATTGCCATGATTTTTACTAATGGACCAGCGGTTATGCCAGCAGTTGGTGGAAACGCGCCACTACTTTCAACAAGTCCCATTGCATCTGGAATCCCATCTAATCCGCCGATGATTATTGATCTCTCTACTTCAGCTGTTGCGCGCGGAAAGATTGCATCTGCAGCTAAAGCTGGCGGATCAATTCCAGAAGGTTGGGCGGTCAATGCTCAAGGTGAACCAATCACCGATGCAAAAGAAGCGCTCATGGGAATGCTTGCGCCACTCGGAGGAGCTAAAGGTTTTGCACTTGGTTTGATGGTGGAATCGCTATCAGCAGGGCTTAGCGGTGGAAATCTTTCACGGGCCGTTCCAGATATGTTTAACGCTGATGACGATACAAAACCGCAAGGTATTTCGCACACTGTCATCACTATTGATCCAAATGACATTGGTGATGCGTCATCGTATGAAGATTTCAACAGACTTGCCTCCAGCATTACCGAAACTGGTGGACGAATTCCAGGAAGCAAACGAGTTCACCCAGACAAATTAGGCACCGGAGAGATAACTATCGCTGATCCAGTCATTGCCGATCTCAACGCTTGGAGTTCAAAGCTAGGTTTATCGAATATCTCATGAAGTTAACTGCAACTAATCTCAAGTACTTCTCGATTATTGTGGCTGGAGTAGCGCTGGCTTATGCAGTTAATAAGTTTGAAGGCGCTATTTCTCCTTTATTTATGTCGATGGTTTTAGGTTTGATAGTCGTTAACTCTGGTGGATGGAATGAAAATGGTAAGGAAGCTGCAACATTTGCAGCGAAGCGTTGTCTGAGAATCGGAGTAGTTCTTCTTGGATTTCAGATCTCCATTGATAAATTTATGGAAGTTGGTCCAAAAGGATTAATTGCCGTTCTTGTAATCGTTACAGGAGTTTTCTTTGGCTTACGTTTTATAGGTAAGAAGTTTGGTCTTACTGACTCACTTTCAACCTTGATAGCTGGGGGATTTGCAATTTGTGGCGCCACTGCAATCGCAGCAATCAGTTCTACTCGCAAGAGTGAAGAGCGTGACGTGTCATATGCCGTTGCTCTTGTCGCGTTATGTGGAACTCTCTCTGTCTTCGTAATCCCCGTTTTGGCGCAGCTCTTCTCTTTAAGCGATGCAACCGCTGGGGCATGGATAGGCGCTGCAGTTCATGATGTAGGCCAAGTTATTGCGACTGCATCTCTGATGAGTCCAGAAGCCCTTGATTCAGCAGTCATTGTGAAGTTAACTCGAGTTGTACTTCTCATCCCACTCATACTTTTCTTATCTACCAATAATGTAGAAAAGAAGTCACTTCGCAGCGCAGCGCCAACCTTTGTCATTGGATTTGTTATCTGCGCCATCGTCGTAAACGCGCTTTCACTTCCAGAGTCAGTCATCACAACAGGAAAAGAACTATCGAAGATCTTCTTATCGCTCGGACTCTTCGGGATGGGCTTGGGAGTGAAATGGGCATCGATCAAAGCCCTCGGCTCCAAACCCCTCTTAGTGGGCCTTGGCGCATGGGTGGTATGCGGGGGATTTGCCCTTGGGGTCATTCGAACTGTGGGGTTGTAGGCCTCCGAAGCGAATTTCCCTTTTCTAACCCCCTCTCATAAACTCGCCCTCTGCCCAAATGAGGGCTCAGCACGAGAACGAAGCAAACAAAAGAGGTAAACGCTTGGCTAAAAAAGACGGTGCGATCGAAATCGAAGGCACTGTTGCTGAAGCTTTACCGAATGCGATGTTCCGCGTCGAGCTCACCAATGGACACAAAGTTCTCGCACATATCAGCGGGAAGATGCGACAGAACTACATCCGCATCTTGCCGGAAGATCGTGTGATCGTAGAACTGAGTCCATACGATCTCACACGAGGTCGAATCATTTACCGGTACAAGTAAAAAAGCAGTAAGAGAAAAAAAGGAGTCTGATCGTGAAGGTAAAACCGAGCGTGAAGAAGATTTGCGACAAGTG
>DAIOTH010000060.1:0-4902 GCA_036752125.1 Candidatus Nanopelagicaceae bacterium
AATAAAAACGCGGTATCTGAACTCTTCTCAAAATCAATATCGTGCGACGCTAGAAATTCATCTATGGTGGCAAGCGCCATGGCGCGGGTGGTCATCGTTTTAACTTTATTGCGCGAGGTTGAGTCGGGCGCTCTTGCCTTCAGAAAGTACGCGGTCATAGACATCCAGAATTCCGCGCGCTGTCGCATCCCATCCAAAGTGTGATGCATGTTCAACCGCACCCATAGAGAGCAATAAGCGACGTTCTGGCTCCATTAAGAGACGCGAGATGACTGCAGACCAAGCGCGTGGATCATGGCCATCAACGAGCGATCCTGAAATTCCATCAGCAACTGCGGTGCGTAGCCCACCAACAGCAGTAGCGACAACAGGAGTGCCACATGCTTGGGCCTCAAGCGCAACTAAACCAAACGATTCCGAGTAAGAAGGAACGCAGACTAAATCACTTGCGCGATACCAATCAGATAGCTCTTCATGCGCAACTGGTGGCATAAATTCGATGACATCTTCGACGCCTAAGAATTTCGTCAGCGCTTTTAAGCGTTCTGGTTCTTGTGAACCGTTGCCGGAAGGCCCACCCATAATTACCGTTTTTAATCTGGAACGGAGCATTGGTGTGTGCTTCAACATCTCTGCAACTGCTCGAATCAGAACATCTGGACCTTTATGAGGTTGGATGCGACCCACAAAAGCGAGCATTAACGCATCATCTTTAATCTTAAGTTTCTTACGTGCTGCTTTCTTTCCGCCATTCATTTTGTAAGTAGAGAGATCAACTCCGGGCGGCACCACAAAAACTCGATCTGGACAAGCTTCATAAAGTGAAACCAGGCTCGCTGCTTCAGCGGTGGTATTTGCGATGAGAGCTGCTGATGCACCCACAACTTGTTCTTCGCCAATTGCGCGCGTTATTGGTTCGGGTTTTTCACCTTCAGCTAACGCCAGATTCTTTACTTTCGCCATCGTATGCATGGTGTGAACAAGAGGAATTCCTAAACGTTCACTTACTAACCAACCGAGTTGTCCTGAGATCCAATAATGGGAATGGAGCAGATCGTAATAACCCATCGGAAGACGAGCTTCTTGGTGCATAAAGGAAGACATCAACGCACAAATTTGGGAGGGAAGTTCATCTTTTGTGATGCCGTCATAAGGTCCTGCTTCCAAATGGCGGACGGTTACGCCATCAGCAATCTCAACTTTTTCTGGTAATCCAGAGCGATTAGCGCGGGTATAAATATCAACGCCAACACCTGATGCGGCAATTCGTTTTGCGCTTTCCACGACATAAACATTCATACCACCGGCATCACCAGTACCCGCTTGTTCAAGCGGTGAGGTATGGAGCATCAAGGATGCGATGCGCCGTTTGTGGTTAGCCATGAAGGACGAGTTTACTCGCCCGAATTTCTCCTACAACCTGGCCATCGCCCATTACATTTTCACGCTCAAGATCTACGCTAATTCCTAGATGCGAAAGAGTTGCAATAGATAGCGGGCTATTTCCACGCTGCGAACCATCGCTCATCTTCCACACAATGACTTCACCTTTGGGGGTCGACATAATCATGACGCCTTCTGCGCCATCTTTTACAAATAAACCAGGAACTTTCTGCATTAATAGAGTTGGCAAACGTCCTATTCCAGAGACCATTACTGGATTATTGCGGCAAGCGTTTACTACTTCTTGATGGATTGGTTCATTAGATAACGTTAAATTTCTTACTGCGTTAGCAAGTGCCCGTAGTGAGATTGCAAAGAGCGCAGCGCCACAACCATCAACGCCCACTTTCGTAATTTTCTCGCCACTCAACTTTTCAAACTCCGCAGCAATAGCGCGTTGAAGTGGATGATCTGCTTTCTTATAACTCTCTAAATCCCAACCATTGGCAACGCAGGTTGCAACCATCGCAGAATGTTTCCCACTGCAGTTCGCAGCAAGAGAAGTTGGAGCTTTATCTCCCCACGCGGCTCGCTCTTTGGGATCTAACGGTTTATCTGGAGTATTGCGCAGCGCGTTTTCATCGACTCCTGCGCCGCGAAGAATCGAGAGCGCTACATCAAGATGTGCTTGGCTTCCAGCATGGCTGGCGCACGCCAGCGCTAATTGCGGGCCGGTTAATTTCAATCCAGCGCGGAGCATCGCAGATGCTTGAAGTGATTTCACGGCTGAACGCGGATAGATCAATTCATCAACATCGCCTAGCTTCAATAGATCATTGCCCGAAGAATCAAGAATCAATAAGTGGCCGTTGTGAATCGATTCGACCATCTCATTTCGAACTACTTCAAGCAGTACTTCTCCGGCGCGCATTTATTGAGCGACTCTTGGAAGTGTGGACCAGATATGCGCTTGCAGTTTATTGCCGTTATATGCCATGTCATATGCGTAGAAAAGTTCACCTTCAACAAGACCATATAAACGTTGTCCGCCTTCAATAGCTTTAGCTGAAGGCGCAGAATAAGCGTGATCCATTGCTAATTGGATCTTCGGTCCATCAAAACGGCCAACCCAGCCTTCAGAAATTCCCGTGCTATGTGCAATCAAAACTTCCAATTGATTTCCTGGTTTTACTCTCCAGAAACCTGTTTCTGATGCCGCTGTCTTAATAATCTCGTTGTTGTCATCAATAATCCATGAACGCGAGAAATATGTCAGGAATGGGCGTCCATCATGGCTAAATGTCACTTCTTGCGCGAATTGAAAGTTTTCGATTCCAGGATATTCGCCATGACCTTTACCGCGCCACGAACCAATCAACCATGCCAGCGGATTTAAATCTGGATGTAAACCTTCCGGTATTTGAAATGCCACTTAAGAACCTCGCTTCAATTTCCGCCACTGTTTTGCGGCATAACCCAAGAAAGCTAATGACATAAAGAGGGATGCAGCAATAAGTACGACAGTAGTGATGAACTCCATGGTTCTAATCTATCGGTACGAGAATCTCTTGGTTCGCAGCGATTCCATCAACGCTTAAGACCGCATCGGCTGGCGTCATCCGCTTAATAACCGCAAGTGCGATGGGCCCCAATTCATAATGGCGCGCCACCGATCCGACAAAACCGATTTCTTTGCCATCAAGAATTACAGCATCACCATGGCTTGGAATATCAACGGAACTTCCATCCAAATGCAGCAAAACTAGGCGACGAGGTGGATGGCCTAAATTAAATACTTTTGCCACTGTTTCTTGGCCGCGATAGCAACCTTTATTCATATGAACTGCTTTATTTAATAAACCTAATTCATTCGGAATTGATTTATGGTCGGTATCAAAGCCAATTCGTGCGCGGCCTTGTGCGATTCGCTCTGCTTCCAGCGCCCACATCCCAACTTGCAGATTGGCAGAGTTAAAGGCGTTGATGGTTGCAGCTAATTCGGCGCGTGGCACAAGGGCAAATGGACCGCCTATCGCATCGGTCTTTCCTGGCGCTTTTAGAATCGCAAAGGAGGTTGATACATCAGAAACCTCGACCCGAAGCATGAACTTCATCTTCTGTAGATAATCCAACAAGAGCGGAGCTTTCTCATGGTCGAGATGTAAATATGTTGTGCTGCCATCATCAACTAAAAAGAGTTGTTGTTCAACGTGTCCTTGTGGATCAAGAATGAGGGCTTCTTTCCAATCTCCTGGAGTTAATTTCTCGAGGTGTTGGGTGGTGAGAGAGTGGAGCCACATCAATCGATCTTCGCCCGAAATCGCAATCACAGCGCGATGCGATAAGTCCGCCCAAGCTTTACCTTCAGCAAGCGCGCGTTGTTCCTTCGCTACTTCACCAAAGTGCCAGATCGCACCTTTATCTAAACCCTCTTCAATATAAACCGCGGTCATGATTTATCGCTGCAATTGGCGCAGGTACCATAAATCGCAAAGTGAGTAACATCAGTTTTAAAACCATATTCATCGATCAAAGTATTAACAAATGGCGCAGCGCTCTCGATTGGAGCATCGCCCACCGAACCGCACTTTCCGCAGACCAGATGTAGATGCGTTAACTCTTCTGCTGCGTGATAGGTCGCGCCACCATGACCAAGATGAGTATGTTGAACTAGCCCAACATTTTCCAAAGTCTCAAGATTGCGATAAACAGTAGAGAGATTAATACCGGGATGAGTCTTACGAACTTTTTCTGCAACCTCTTCCGGGGTGGCATGGCCGAGATCGCGCACAGCCTGGAGCACTAATTCGCGTTGCGGGGTAAGTCGTAAACCCTTATCGCGTAACTCGTGTTTTTTCTCTGCCACCCCGTAATTCTAGAGGGCGATTAGAGGTTGGGTAAGTTGTAGGAATCCTCATGATTTCTACGCCGTGAAACCGCTCCACGAGCGCGGGCAATCAGCAAATACATCTCGCACCCAAGGCAGAAGTTGAAAACTGCATTTAAAAACGCAGCCGCAAGTGCAAATCCCGTTGCAACGGTAAATACCGCAGTTGCATCAAGGAGAAGTGCGAGAGTTGCAGTTAGTGCGAAGAGAAAACCAACAATCTGTGCAAATTGTGGTGGACGAGTATCTTCGGCTGGAAGATCGCCGCGAAGTCGCGGCTTTACGAAAGTGCGATAGATCCACGCGTATGGAGTTGCTTGTGGTCCAACAAAGGCGCCGATAGCAAAGACTGATAATTGCCACACCAGCAACGGCAGCGAATCCGTTACCAATATCGCAGCTAAAACAATGGTTGTAAGAACTGCGCCAAAACGTGGACCGCGCGCATCAAGGAGCTTTACATCCTCAGTTGCGCTAAATTTCAAAACACTAGTAATCGACATTTATTTTCTTCTTTCTAAATTTTTAATGGGTAGTTGGACAGTAAAAAATCAACAACTACGCAAGACAGAGCTGGCCAGCGAAACGGCAGAAATCAATCACACGCCG
Source organism: Candidatus Nanopelagicaceae bacterium (assembly GCA_036752125.1). Taxonomy (GTDB): domain Bacteria; phylum Actinomycetota; class Actinomycetes; order Nanopelagicales; family Nanopelagicaceae; genus MAG-120802. The sequence continues at coordinate 4,880 of DAIOTH010000060.1, forward strand.
CTTTGTGAAGAACTGGGGCTCGA
>DAIOTH010000061.1:0-4755 GCA_036752125.1 Candidatus Nanopelagicaceae bacterium
ATGCATTCAAAACCAAATCGCATTGAAACGCCTTATCCACTTTCGCCAGAACGTTTTGTTGAGACCATTGCAGGAATTGCTGCTGATCTACCAAAGTCGTATCGCGCAACAGTCGGTATGCCTGGAATGATTCGAAATGGCGTAGTAGTAGCAACTCCGCATTACATAACCACTAAAGGCCCGCGGACCAGAATAGATCCAGAACTTCAAGAGCAATGGCGTGATTTCGATGTTCAGAAAGCTATTGGAACGAAGTTGGGAATTCCAACCTTAGTTCTCAACGATGCTGAGGTGCATGGCGCCGGAATTATCACGGGCTCTGGTTACGAAGTAGTGATAACTCTAGGAACGGGTTTGGGATTTGCCATTTTTTATGGCGGGAAATTAACGCCGCACTTTGAATTTTCACATGCCACCGTACGTCGTGGCACTACTTATGACACATGGATTGGTGAACAAGAGCGTAAGAGACTCGGAAATGTTTTCTGGTCGCGGAGAATCAGACAACTAGTTGAAGAGCTACGCCCCGTTTTCAAATGGGATCGACTTTATATCGGCGGCGGTAATGCGCGAGTAATTCGACCAATTGATTTGGAACGTATGGGAGATGATGTTGTGATTGTTCCGAATACTGCAGGAGTTGCTGGCGGTGTTCGAGCCTGGAATTTAGAACATTATTTCCGCGCTTAAGCGCGAAGTGCTTGAGCAAACTCCAAGAAGTCGCCGACGATGATGTCGATTTCTTTCTGGCCATGTGCCAATGAAATCAACCATTGTTCATCGAGTCCTGGAGGGGTCATGACATTGCGGTTAAGTGACCAGAAGAAGGAAAGTTCTGCGATATCGAAATCAGTTGCCTTGTAATCACGATAATTGCGAACTGGGTTAGGCGACCAAGTTATGCAGCCCTTAACTCCGAAGCCCACAGTATGAGCCGGAATTTCATATTCATTAATAATTTCAGAGATTCGAGTAAGAGCTTGGCGATTGAAATCTTCACAGCGTTGTAACGCTTCTGGAGTACAGAGACGATCAACGGCGCGGATACCTGCCATTGCTAAGTAGTGTCCGTTAAAAGTACCAAGGTGAGTGTGTTGACCATTGACTACAACATCCATGTATTCGCGCTTTCCACCGAAAGCAGCCACAGGAATTCCACCGCCAATAGATTTTGCAAGCGAGATTAAGTCTGGTTTAACACCGAGTCTTTGTGCGGCGCCTTGTGGGCCGGCAGTAAGTCCAGTTTTAACCTCATCAAAAACAAGTAGTACGCCATATTGATCACAAAGTTCGCGAACTCTTTCGAGATAACCCATATCTGGAAGAACAATTCCAATATTTTCCAGAACAGGTTCCATAAATACACATGCGATCTTGTCAGCATCTTTCTTCAAGATTCTTTCAATCGCATCTGCATCGTTGTAAGGAACAACCCAAACATCGCCAGGTGTTGTTGCAGGAAGTGGCACAGAGTTTGGTGAATGTGGGTCGCCGGCTTTGTCGAGAGCAGGTTTGGCGGAGACCATCAACGGGTCATAAGAACCGTGGTAGCCACCTTCAATTTTGATGACGCCAAGTTTTCCGGTCGCAGCACGAGCGGTGCGAAGTGCATACATCGTCGCTTCAGTACCAGAGTTAGCAAAGCGGACCATATCGAGACCAAATCGACGGCAGATAATTTCGGCTCCATCGCGGGTAATTGGCGAGGGAGTTGCGAAGAGAGTGCCGACATCAAGGGTGGCGTGGGCTTCCTTTACGACCTCTTCGTTGAGATGTCCGACAAGGAGCGCGCCAAATCCCATGGAGAGATCGAGCATTTCGCGTCCATCGACATCTTTGAGCCAAGCGCCCTTAGCAGCGACGATGGAGATGGGATATGGATCCCAATGTTGGAAGCTTGATGCAACGCCAAGAGGCGTAACTTTCGATGCGCGAAGGTTTTCAGCGCCAGATTCAGGAGCTTGCTTTGTGAACTTCGCGCGTTCAATCTCCAAGAGTTCTTGGATGCGCGATTCAGAAATTGGTTTAGAACGATTTGGTGTTGATCTAAAAGTCTGTTGATGATGCGTTTTATTAAACATGGGAGTTTCGGGACTTCCCAAATACGGATCAGAAGATCCGATTTGTTGGTACCACACCCCTGTTCTAAAGAAAAACTGTTGTCTTGCTGAAGGTGAGTTTACTCCCGGGTATCAGGGGCAGTCAAGAGATAGTTTTTATGCGTGGCTTATGCGTAATTACCGCATAAATAAGTTTCGTAACCTGCGCGTTGTGAAATATAAACCGGTCACAATCATCACACAGAAATAACTCACATGAATCAATGTTCCACTATCAAAAGCAGAAAACCAGATATCTCGAACTAATTCAATCCCATGCCATGAAGGTAATAATTGAATGATGAATTCCAACCAATCTGGATAAACCGAAATCGGATAAAGCGATCCGGAAAATAGAAACATTGGAAGCAGAACAATATTAATCATTCCCATTTGTTGGTAAGTTTTAAAGTAAGAAGTGATTGCCATTCCAAAGGATGCAAAACCAAAAGCGATAAAGACTGCTGCTGGTATCGCCAAGATTGCAGAAACTCCAGGCACGAGTCCGAGCGGAGCAGCGATTGCCATGAATGCCATCGCATAAGAGAGTCCACGAAGAAGCGCCCAAGTAATCTCACCAAGCGCCACATCTAGCGGCCCGAGTGGAGTTGCGAGCATGCCTTGGTAGAGCTTGCTCTCGTTAAGTTTGAAGAAGACGTTCCATGTGGAGTCGTAGATTGCGCCATTCATCGCGCTGGTTGCAAGTAAACCTGGAGCAATAAAGACGGTGTAGTCAATCGACTGTGAACCGTAGGAGACATTTCCAATCAACTCGCCCATTCCATATCCAAATGCAAGTAGATAAAGAACGGGTTCAACAAAGCCGGTGGCAATCGGAACCCATGTTGATGAGCGGAGCGCTAGGAGCGAACGCTCTACGATTGCGCGAGCGCGACCTGCATAGAGTTGGTGTCCAAATTTATTGGCACGCGCATCAGCGATCTGGACTGCGTTACTCATTTTGCTAACCTCGCAGTGAATGCGCGATTGGCAAGAGATAAGCCACTAACGAGAAGAAGAGTTAAGTATGCAAAGTGAATGAAAATCAACGAGCCTGGTATGGAATATCCATAAGAGAAGTGTCGACCTAGTTCAGTTGCATGCCAGAGTGGTGAGATCCAGCCTATTGGTTGGAGATATTGCGGCATGCTTTCAAGCGGGAAAAATGTTCCTGAGAATAAGAACATCGGCATAATAATTAAACGTCCGAGAATCGTCATGAAGAAATCTTCTTTTGTAACTTTGGCGGTCACGCCCAAAATAACTGCAGCAAAGGCCCCTGCAGCAAACATCGTTATAGGTATGACGTCCCACGATTCACTAATGCTAAAAACTCCAAAAGCTATGAGAAGTGCCCAGTAACAAAAAACTGTAAATGCAACGCGGAGCATGGCCGCCATAAATACTCCGGTAGCGATCTGCACTCCAGTGATTGGCGTGGCATTCATTGCAAAGAAGAGTTTGCGCCATTTAAAACCTTCGAGAACTGGAAACATTACTTCGTCCATTGCTCCGGTGAGCGCAGCGCTAGCCAAGAGAGCAGGTGCGATAAAGGTTATGTATTCCACGCCTCCAGTGCCTGAAGTACCTGAGTTCTGACTTACTAAAACGCCGACACCAATTCCAATTGCAATGAGATAGAAGAGCGGATTGCCAATAGCAACAATTGCGATGATGCCTTTCCACTTCATCATTTGGGAGATGCGAGATTCGGCGACATAAACCGCGCCGATGCTCCGCAATTTCGCGACGTTGATTCCTGCGTTCATATTTACTCGATGAGGGAGCGGCCAGTTAATCTCAAGAAGACATCTTCGAGAGAGCTACGTCGCACAAGTGATGTTGTGGGGTGAAGTTTCTTGGACAAGATGGTTTCTAGTAGCGCTTCGCCGTCTTCAACATACATCAAGATGCGATCGGGCAACTCTTCAATTCGATCACACATCTCACGCAAGATTGGGGCGACTTCTTTATTACGTTCAGAACCAAAACGAACCTCAAGAACTTCTTTTGTTGAGTAAGTTTTAATGAGTTCAAGCGGTGAGCCTTCAGCCATAATCTTGCCTTTATCCATAACAACGAGGCGGTCGCATAGTTGTTCTGCTTCATCCATAAAGTGAGTAGTAAGAACCAGCGTTACTCCAGTTTCTTTTAAGCGAAATAAGCGGTCCCACAAGATATGGCGGGCTTGCGGATCAAGGCCTGTTGTTGGTTCATCCAACATAAGAATGTCTGGTTCGCTCACAAGAGCGCGCGCAATAGTGAGGCGGCGCTTCATTCCACCGCTAAGCGCATCAACTTTTACATCACGCTTCTCTTCGAGTTGAGCAAAAGCAAGTAACTCTTCAACTTTAGCTCGAATAAATTTCTTACTTAATCCAAAGTAGCGTCCATAAATAAAGAGATTTTCGGTAACCGTTAATTCGCCATCTAAATTATCTTGTTGTGGAACAACGCCAAGGTGTGCGCGAATCTGGGGGCCATGTTCTTCTGGATCGCGGCCGAGTATTGAAATTGTTCCTGAAGTGCGTTGTGAGGTCGCAGCGATGATTCGCATCGTGGTGGATTTGCCGGCGCCATTAGGGCCGAGGAGTCCAAATGACTCTCCCTTGGCTACATCAAAGTCGATGGCATCTACAGCGGTGAAGTCGCCATA
>DAIOTH010000062.1:0-4610 GCA_036752125.1 Candidatus Nanopelagicaceae bacterium
GTAGTTCCTCCTAAGACAAGAACCGCTGGCAGAAATGCCAGCGGTTTTCTTTTTTATTTGAGAAAGTAATCCCGTGAAAATTCATATCGGAAGCGATCACGCTGGGCTTGAATTCAAAAATAGAATCGTTGAACACTTACGCTCTCAAGGCCACACAGTTGAAGACCATGGCCCACATGTCTATGACGCTCTCGATGATTACCCCGTTTTCTGTATTCCTGCCGCCGAAGCGACCGCTCAAGAACCGGGATCGTTTGGAATTGTGCTGGGTGGCTCTGGAAATGGCGAACAGATGGCAGCTAACAAAGTAAAGGGTGTACGTGCAGCATTGGTGTGGAGTATCGATACCGCAAAGTTAGCTCGCGAACATAACGATGCTAACGTGATTTCTATTGGCGGTCGAATGCATGATGAAGCCTTCTGCTTGAAATTAGTCGATACCTTTTTGGAAACTCCATTTTCTGGAGATGAAAGACATGTGCGCCGAATTGGATTGATGTCAAAGTACGAACGCGACGGGAAACTTTAAGTTATTTAGCAGCCCAACCGCTGTCAGAAGCCAAGATAGTGCCGTTAACATTTGAAGCGTCGTCACTTGCAAGGAATAAAAGACATGCGGCAACTTCCTCCGGCTCTGCAGTGCGCGGAGCATTTGCAAGATTAACTCCTAAGAGTTCCATAGTCTTCTGACCTCGAATTGGTTTTGTCATATCCATAATGTTTGTTTTTGTTCCACCAGGTGCGACTCCGTTTGATCTGATTCCTCGACTTCCATAAATAGTGGCAATAGATTTAATGAGTCCATTCACTCCATGCTTGCTCGTTGTGTAGGCAGTACCTGCAATTCCTGATTTAAAACTTGCCCCACTGGAAGTAGTCGCAATCGCCCCTTTTCCTTGAAGTAGCATCTTTTTGATGACTGCTCGAGAGAGTTTCATAACGGAGGTTAAATTCACTGCGATAACGCGATTCCACAGTTCGTCATCAAGTTCATCGAGAGGAACGAAGTCATCCATGATTCCTGCGTTATTAATGAGGACATCAATCTTCTCGCCTGCTGCTTGAAGAATTTGATCAATTGTCGCGTCTTTAGTCAGGTCGCCACTAACGCACTTAATTAATTGATTTCGAGAATGAAACTCCTGCTCAAGTTGTGTAAGTCGAATCTCCGAGATGTCGACTGCAACACCCATTCCTCCTTCAGCTACAAAACGTTCGATTGTTGCTTTGCCAATCCCAGAGCCAGCTCCAGTAATAATTCCTACTTTTCCAGCAAAACGCGCTGCCATTGAAACTCCTCTATAAAAGTTTCAAGGAATGTATTTCAGGACTCTCCCGTTTTCCTCCCAGTTCAAACAAGGTCAGAACTTATTTGCGTAAGTATTGGAAGTCAGTGACAACATGCTCTTTGGTAATTCCTTTGCTCTCAAATTTCGTGAGTGGGCGCCATTGGGGTCTTGGGATCACTCCTCCATTAAAATTCGGATTTCCCGCAAAATTCTTTTCAATTTCTTGCGCGTAGGGATACCAATCGGTGGCGATATTGATTCGTCCACCTGGAATTATCTTTCTTGCGAGTAATTCAATGAAGGCTGGTTGCAACAGCCTTCTCTTATGTTGCTTTCGTTTCGGCCAGGGATCAGGAAAAAAGATATGGAACGCATCAATTGATTTGTCATCAATGTGTTTCGTGAGCACTTCATAGATGTCGCCGTTAATGATTTTAAGATTTCGCACACCTAGATTTTCGGCTCGAATAATGAGTGCACCTATTCCTGGTTTGTGAACTTCTACTGCTACATAACCGGTCTCTGGATTATTGGCTGCGATTTGAGAGGTTGCTTCCCCCATTCCGCTGCCAATCTCAAAAACTATTTCTTTGGGATTGAGTGAAGGAAAGAGTTCTTTGGGTTTGATAATTCCTTGAAGGGGAATTTCAAATCGATTCCAATGTTCAGAGAGAGCCTCGGACTGGGCCTTTGTCATCCGATCGCCGCGCAGCCTAAAGCTGCGGAGGCGGAACTCTTGGCCTGTGACTTGCTCCATAGTGGCAAAGAGTGCCATCTCTGCTTGGATACGCGCATGCCAGGAAACAACATATCTCGCGCGGAAGCCGCTGAACGTTCATCACATCTCACTATGAAGCACTATGACATTCTTCTTGATGTCACAACTGGTGAGGAAACTTTTCAAGCCACCACAAAGGTCACATTCAGCTGCAATAAGCCTGGATATGACACTTTTATTGATGCCGCAGGCAAGCGGATTATTTCTGCAACGTTGAATGGCGCTCCCGTTGATGTTTCGAACTATGACGGTGAAACCGTATTCCTGAAAAATCTTCAAGCTGAGAATGAATTGATTATCGAGATTGAAGCGATTTACTCCAAGAGCGGAGAAGGCCTCCAGCGCTCTGTCGATCCTGTCGATAACGAGGTTTATCTTTACTCACAAGGTGAAACTGCCTTCATTAGAAATATGTATCCCTGCTTTGATCAACCTGACCTCAAAGCTACTTTTGCATTCTCCGCGATTGCGCCAGCACATTGGCAAGTAATTTCTAATAACCCCGTGAAGAGTGTTACGGAGAATGCGGGCAAGAAGAAATGGGAATTCACAACCACTCCGGTTATGTCTACCTACATCACTGCGCTTGTCGCTGGTCCTTATTCATTTGTCTCGGATGAATATAAAGGTAAGAAGACAATTCCGATGAGCATTTACTGCCGTAAATCGCTCTTCGAACATCTTGATGCGGATGAAATCTTTTTAATCACCAAACAGGGTTTTGCTTACTTCGAGGAAGTATTTGGCTTGGCCTATCCTTTCGAAAAATACGACCAGATTGCAGTTGTTGATTTCAACTGGGGCGCTATGGAAAATGCCGGCGCAGTTACCTTCCGCGAAGATTTATTAGTGTTCCGCTCGAAAGTCACGGAACGTATGTATAACGCGCGTGCGAACACAATCCTTCACGAAATGGCCCACATGTGGTTCGGAAATATGGTCACCATGAAATGGTGGGATGACTTGTGGCTCAACGAATCTTTCGCTGAATGGTCTTCTTATTTAGCCCTTGTCGAAGCTACAAAATTCAAGAACTCTTGGGCCGGCTTTAATGCTGAGCGAAAGAACTGGGCTTATCGCCAAGATCAACTTTCCTCTACCCATCCCATCGCTTCAGATATGGTCGATATCGACACAGTTAAAGCGAATTTTGATGGAATCACTTATGCAAAGGGTGCATCGGTTCTCCACCAATTAGTCGCACATGTCGGCAGAGATAACTTCATCAAAGGTTTACAGAAATACTTTGCTAAGCACGCTTTTAAGAACACCACTCTTCAGGATTTGTTATCTGAGTTAGAAGCCACGAGCGGTCGCGACCTCACTCCTTGGGTTTCAACATGGCTACAAACTGCAGGCGTTAACACACTTCGTCCAGTCATTGAAATTAGTGGCGATACTTATTCATCAGTTTCAGTTCTACAAGAACCACCACTCATTCCAGCGGGATCCACAGAACTTCGCCCGCACCGAATGGCAGTCGGCCTTTACGATTTGAAGGATGGCGTACTTGCTCGTCGCAAATCAATAGAACTTGATGTCGCAGGAAAGCTCACAAAAGTTGAAGCTCTTACCGGTGAAAAAGTTGCTGATCTTCTACTTATCAATGACCAAGATCTCTCCTACGGAAAGATTCGCTTTGATGATCGTTCTATTGCAACTCTCAAGGCCCATCTTGGGAAAGTAAATGACAGTTTGTCTCGCGCTCTATGTTGGGGAGCCGCGTGGGACATGCTCCGCGACGCAGAACTTCCCGCAAGTGATTTCATTGATATCGCAATTGCGGGGCTACCAGGAGAAGATGACATCACTACTGTCACAGCTCTTGGCAACCAACTTATTTCTGCAGTGGAAATCTACTCAGCGGATAAGAATCGAGATGCCAATCGCGAGAAGATTGCCAATGTCCTATCTGGACTATTAGATAAAGCGACAGCAGGAAGCGGACATCAACTTCAGTTTGCTCGCACCTTTGCTTCACTTGCACATACACCGGCCCAGACAGCGCGCATTCGTGAGCTGCTTGATGGCAAACTTCCTGGATTAGTTATTGATGCTGATCTACGTTGGCACTTTGTACTGTGCTTAGTTGAACGTGGCGCTTCGAATAGAGAAGAGATTGATGCTGAACTGAAGCGCGACAACACTTTGACTGGTCAACTTGCCCATGAAAGATGCGTCGCCGCATTCCCTAATAAAGAGGCGAAAGAAGCAGCGTTCAAACGCGCGACTGAGGATGAGAGCATCACCAACTGGTCTCGACTATCGGCAATTCAAGGTTTTGGACGTCCCCTACATCGCCAACTTCATGAAGCCTTTATTGACCGGTATTTCGCCTTAATTCTCGACACTTACAACACCAAGTCATACGAGGTTTCCACCAGCATTATTGATCTGCTTTATCCGTCTTATGTGATTTCACAGAGCACATTGGATAAGACAAATGCTTGGCTTAATGGCGTTGGAAAAGATGGACATCCCACCTTACGACGCCATGTTTTGGAAGCAAAAGATTCGCTAGAAAGAGCTTTAAGGGTTCGCGC
>DAIOTH010000063.1:0-4577 GCA_036752125.1 Candidatus Nanopelagicaceae bacterium
CGCTGCTCTACAAAGAACTCTTTCAGGAGCGCAGCGCACTCATCTTTCAATACATCAGAAATCACTTCTACTTTATGAAGTGCACGAGGATCGCGGAGTAAATCCCACATCGAACCAGCCGCTCCCGCCTTTTCATCCCACGCCCCAAATACAACTCTTGGAATCCGCGATTGCATAATCGCGCCAGCGCACATTGCACAAGGCTCTAATGTGACAACTAGCGTGCACTCTTCAAGGCGCCATGAACCAAGTGAGCGCGCTGCAGCTTTAATGGCAACAATTTCGGCATGACCTAAAGGATCGCGAAGCAGTTCACGTTGATTGTTTCCAAGGGCAATGATTTCGCCATCTTTATTGAGCATTACCGCGCCGACTGGAACATCACCGCTTGCGGTCGCACCAAATCTTGCGCGATCTAAAGCTACCCGCATCGCCCTTTCATAATTCATTAGAGCTTTTCTACCAAATCTATATATTCATCGCCAAATCCAATCCGGCGAGCAATTACCTCTAGTTGTTCATCAGGAAACATTTCATCATCATCACAAATCATCTGAAGTTCCATGGCATCAAGACCTAGATCTGTAAAGATATTGAGATCTCCTGCTGGTTCATCTGCATCATCTTCTTCAGGAGATTCAATATCGCTCAATTCAAGAACTTCTGCCGCTATTTCATAATCAAGAGCGGTCATCACATCACTTAAAACCATCTGCATCTTTGCGCCAATTTGTCGGATAATAATGAAAAATTGATCATCAATTGCGAGCATCGCAAGAGCGCCACCATCAACTTGTTGGGCACGGAGCGCATCGAGAACCACACCAATATCTGTGGTGGCATCATCTGGTAATTGGGAGATTCGCCAGCGACCATCATCGCGCCAGGCAAGAAGTGCAAATTCGAGTCTTTCGTCTGCCATCTCACACCTCCCCGCGCTAAAGAAATGCAATGCCACATAGTTCCACCGTTGTGCTTGGTAGTAAAGTGTCGCCATGAAAGTACACGTCGTAAATCACCCACTTGTTACCCATAAATTGACGGTACTGCGCGATAAGAACACTAACTCCCAAGTTTTCCGCCATCTAGTAGAAGAGCTAGTAACTCTTTTGGCGTATGAAGCAACGCGCGAAGTGAAGATCTCACCAGTCCAGATTGAAACGCCAGTTTCACCAACTAACGGCGCAATTCTCTCTACTCCTCGGCCAGTTGTGGTTCCAATTTTGCGCGCTGGACTTGGAATGCTGGAAGGAATGATGCGCGTATTACCGAGCGCTGATGTTGGATTTCTTGGCATGGTCCGCGATGAAAAAACTCTCCAAGCCTCCACATATGCCAATCGTTTACCTGAAGATTTGAGTGGACGTCAGTGTTATGTTTTAGATCCAATGCTCGCCACAGGCGGAACACTTGTTTCTGCTTTTAATTACCTCATTGAACGTGGCGCCCAAGATATTACGGCGATCTGTTTACTTGCAGCACCTGAAGGCGCAAAGACTGTTGAGCGCGCATTTTCGAATTCAAATTTCCCAATCACCATCGTTACTGGTGCAATGGATGAAAAACTAAATGAGCACGGTTATATCGTCCCCGGTTTAGGTGATGCAGGAGATCGACTTTACGGAGTCGTGTAAATGGCCAACACATCCCCGGGTTATGGCATCACAATCCGCGTTGAGGGACGCCCAGAATTCCAACCGGTTGCTGAAATAACCACCATCATTACCCGCGAGGGCGCAATGATCACTGCTCTCGATGTTGCAGAATCTCAATTAGATAATGTTGTTATCGATGTAACGTGCGATGCGATTGATGCGGCGCATGCTGAACGCATAACTACTGCGCTAGGTGCATCTCCAATTTTGAAAGTCCGTAAAGTCTCTGATCGAACTTTCTTACTCCACTTGGGCGGAAAGCTTGAAGTGCAATCGAAGGTTCCACTCAAAACTCGTGATGACTTATCTCGTGCTTACACCCCTGGCGTTGCTCGTATCTGCCAAGCGATTGCTAAAGATCCCGCTGATGCGCGCCGCCTCACAATTAAGCGCAATACCGTTGCTGTAGTTACAGATGGATCAGCAGTTCTAGGCCTTGGAAATCTTGGGCCGGCTGCAGCTCTGCCCGTCATGGAAGGAAAAGCTGCGCTCTTTAAGAGATTTGCAGATGTGGATGCTTGGCCAGTCTGCCTTGATACCCAAGATGTAGATGAAATCGTAAGGACGGTTCAACTTATTGCACCGGTTTACGGTGGAATTAATCTTGAAGATATCTCAGCTCCGCGTTGCTTTGAGGTCGAAGCGCGCTTACGAGAGCTCCTTGATATTCCAGTATTTCATGATGACCAACATGGAACTGCTGTTGTTGTGTTAGCAGCTCTGCGCAATGCGTTGAAATTGGTTAAGAAAGATTTAGCTACAACAAAGATTGTATTAAGCGGCGCTGGGGCCGCAGGCACCGCGATTGCACGACTGCTTGTTTTAGCTGGAGCTAGAAACATTATTGGTTTCGACAGCAGTGGAGTTATAAATAAGAAGAGCGATGTCAGCAATGAGATGCGCAGATGGTTTGTTGATAACTGCAACCCAGATCAATTTGAGGGAACCTTAAGTCAAGCAATAAAGGGTGCAGATATCTTTATTGGAGTAAGTGCTCCTAACGTCTTGACTGAATCAGATGTGCAATCCATGGCAAAAGATGCGATTGTCTTTGCGCTGGCTAATCCAGACCCAGAAATTGATCCAGTATTAGCCCGTAAACATGCAGCTGTGGTCGCTACCGGACGAAGTGATCAGCCCAACCAAATCAATAATGTTCTTGCCTTTCCTGGAATTTTCCGTGGATTACTTGATGCCGGCGCTTCAAAAATCACTGATGAACTATTGGTGGCATGCGCTGATGCGATTGCCTCATGTGTCTCTGAGTCACAACTCAACGCTTCCTTCATAGTTCCCAGCGTCTTTGATCCCAACGTTGTTAAATCAGTAGCTGACGCGGTTAAAGAGAGTTGTTAATTGTCGATCGCTGATTGGGTCGAGCAATATCTCAACGCCTCAACCCCCTTCTTCATTTATCTTGCGCTGGGCGCAATCGTCTTTGTCGAAACTGGCATTCTCATCGCATTCTTTTTGCCAGGAGACTCCATCCTCTTTGCTGCTGGTTTAGTTGCAGCAACGCGCGAAGATACAAATATCGTATTCCTCGTCACCATAATTTTTATCGCCGCTTTTCTTGGTGATCAAGTTGGGTACGTATTAGGTAGAAAGTACGGGCGGGCATATCTAGAACGCCATTCTTCGCCCCGAATTGAACGGATGATTGCGCGCGCTGAACTCTTCTATGAGAAGTATGGATGGAGCGCAGTCATTCTCGCTCGCTTCTATCCATGGATTCGCACCTTTATGCCGCCGATTGCGGGTATAGGAAAGATGAATTACTACAAGTTCCTCGCTGCAAATGCGCTAGGTGCGCTCTTGTGGGGAGTTGGAATAACGCTCCTGGGCTTTTATGCAGCCTCAATTCCAGCGCTTAAAGATTCTTCGCGATTGATTGCAGCTTTCTTTATCGTTCTCACAATAGTTCTTACTATAAGAAATTACTTGCGCTCCAAGCGCGACTGACGCGCTCCACCAACAATCACTCCAATATACGTCATCGCGATTCCAGTTACTAAATACCAGCTCACACTCACACCTTCACTCGGCGCATAAAGATCAAGCAAAAGTGATCCAAAGAGTTGTCCGCCAACGCTAAAGAGTGTGAACGTAAGAACTCCTAGGTGTTGCACAATCAGCGAAGTTGCTGCGATGTAAATAACTCCAATAATTCCACCAGTGTAAATCCACCATGGTCCATTAGGTAGTGGCTGTAATTCAATCCTCCCAACCAGTACAAGAACCAGAATAAAAATCGCTAAGAACGAAGTTCCAGTTATGAAGTTAAGAAGCGATGTGGTGTAACTCTGTTGAGAGTGCTCGTTTATTTGTCCATTAAGTGCGCGTTGTACTCCAACTAGTGCACCGGCAATTACCGCAAGACCTACTGCAATAAAGGAGAAACTATGCGCCTCCAACTTATCGAAGACTGATACAAGAACAGCAATAACAGTAATGAGGGCGGCGCTGACGCGACGGAGCGAAATCAACTTGGGGCCGCCACCTGTGAGCCCGATCCGGTCAACAATCAGCGATGTAGCGGTCTGTCCGGCAAGTGAAGCAACGGAATACATAGCCACGCCAATGAGAGGAACAACGCTGGTTTGAAGGGCAACAAAACTTCCACCAAGAGCGCCGGCGAGTAAGCGCCAACGCGGAAGATCTCCATTTCTAACCGCGCTGCGTAAACGTGAAATTCCTGCTTTAACTGATGGGCTAAAGAGAGCATAGATCGCAACAAAGAAAAGCCCTGAGGAGAAAGAAACGAGAGCCGCTTGGGGGGCGTTATCAAGACGATGAGAGAGTTCACCATTCGCGCGAGCTTGGAGAGCAATCATGACTCCAGAAATCGCAGCTAGCGCATCTAAACGGACTGCGTTACTCGCTGATTTTGCCACTGAGCTCCAACCATTCATCTTCTAATTT
>DAIOTH010000064.1:0-4492 GCA_036752125.1 Candidatus Nanopelagicaceae bacterium
CGAAAAAGAATGGCCAGAAGTTTCTTCCTTCTCTCATAACGAAAGCAAATGAAAGCAATAGTAAGAAGATCACTATCTACTACTCGGGTATGTATGAGAAAGATATTGACAATCTTGCAATCAATTTAAAGAGCAAAAAAATTCGTGCCACATTTAAGAGAGTCGAATCTGCTGAAGCTGTGGAATTAGCAAAAGATGAGATTGCTTCTTTAACATCACCGCCATTGAGTGAAATGGTGAAGTTCGCAATTTTGTGGAGCGATAACACTTTGGCCGATCGCTTAGGCAAGGCAGCAGCGCGGAAATTGGGTTACGAAACCAACGCTAAAGGCCTTACTCAAACATTTAAGCAAGCTCTGGACGAGCTAGGAGTCGATTCGACAGGGCTAAAAACCTACGATGGAAGTGGGTTATCAAAATCTAATCGAGTTTCAGCCAAAACAATAGTTGAATTACTAATGAAGATTCGAAATAACCCAACTTTTGAATCAATCTACGATGGACTACCTGTTGGTGGATTAACTGGAACTTTGCAGAAGCGATTCCAAGAAACCGCACCACACGCCATCGGACATGTTCATGCAAAGACGGGTTGGGTCAATCGAAGCGTGACGATGGCTGGCTATGTTGACGATGGCGAAAAAGAGTATGCCTTCGCAATATTGGCCGATGGCATCACGCCCACCTTCACGGCGCGAAATCGTGCGCGGGCTGCGATGGATCGATTGTTAGGAGTTATTGTGAAAGGGAATCACTAAATACTTTAATTGCGCCGCCATAACAAGCGACCCAGATGCGTTTGTTGAGCGGTTCATATGTGATTCCAATGGGTTCATCACAAACTTTAATTTTCTGGAGTACCTCGAAATCGCTAGTGCGCACTTTAGAAACGGTATCGCTCGTGTAATTCACCACATAGAGAGCTGATCCATCTGTAGAAATATCTAAGCTGCGGGAAGCAGATCCAGTCTTTACAGTTTTCACTACTTTGTTCTTTGCAAGGTCAAAAGCTACGACTCGCCCAGAACTATTGAGCGTTGCGTAAAGAATTGAATTATCTGGAGAGAGCACAACAGCGCGAGGGTTAGAGCCAATGTTGAGAAGTTCTTTACTCCAATCATTGAGATTAATCTTATGAATGACCGCACCACCCATCTGGGCAACGTAGGCGAATTGAGAATCACGTGAGACCGTGATTCCACGTGGGTAGGCACCAATCTTGATGGTTCGTATAACTTTCTGGGTTTCAATTGAAATTACCGTGAGATCGTAGGAGCACCAATTTGATACCAGTACATATTTGTTATCCGGTGTTACTTCAACAACTTTTGGTACAACGCCTACGCGATACGCCTTATCGATTTTCCACGTCGAAGTATCAATCCGGTAGAGAAATGAACGGTCGTAATTGTCGGAAGGCTTACAGACATCCGTGCCTTCGCGATTAAAACCTTTTCCATACATCGCATAATTGGTGACATACAGATATGCGCCATCGGGTGAATATGCACCTTCAACTGGAGCGCCGCGATGCAGACCAGTAAAACCTTTAAAACCTAATTCAGTGAGGTTTACTTGGTCAGAGATAGTTGAAAGTAGTTCAAGAGAAGTGGCGTCATATGTTGTGACTGAGTGGCGATACATCATATTGTGAGCGGAAACCACGCCGGTTTTTGATGCTCGAACAGATTTAGGTGAAATATTTCCAGTGATGGTTTTCTCTAACTTCATTCGAGTGGTATCTGACGTTACTTCTGCTTTTAATGGGATTGGCGCTAAGAAGTGAAAAATAAAGGTAAGAACTATGGTCCATCTCACCGAACTACGCATGTCCCCAATCTACAGGGTAATCTCGCGACATGATTTCGCCATATATCGCGTTAATGAAATTGCGCGTTGTGGAGTTGTTACTTGTGACAACTCTTCCTGCACTTTTCTTGGCGGCAGAGGGAGTACCTCCTCTTGATATAGCGCTCGCTACTTTAATCGGTGGAACTCTTGCAGCTGGAGCTGCAAATGCATTTAACATGATTATTGAAAGCGATATAGATCAACTCATGGGACGCACTTCAAAGCGCCCAATCGTCAACAATCAAGTTACGGAGAATCAGGCGCTAATTTTTGCTTCAGCCATCACAATCATTTCGCTTCTCATTTTCTGGTTTTTCACAAACCCACTTGCTACTGGTTTAACAGTGAGCGCAATTGCTTTTTATGTTTTCGGCTACACCGTTGGCCTTAAGCGCAGAACCTCTCAAAACATTGTGTGGGGTGGAATCGCGGGTTGCTTACCGGTATTAATTGGATGGGCTGCAGTTACCAATTCACTCTCATGGACCGCGTTCTGGTTCTTTATGGTGATCTTCTTCTGGACCCCGCCCCATTTCTGGGCGCTAGCGATTAAATATAAAGATGATTACGCAGCTGCGGGAATACCTATGTTGCCCGTCGTTGCTCCCATCAGAAAAGTGTCACAGCAGATGTGGTTCCACACCATCGCGATGATTGTGGCGTCATTCATTACTTTTTACTCAGCAGGCCTTCCTGTATGGCTCTATGCCATCAACGCGCTGTTAGCGATTATTTTTATATTTCAGATGCTGGGACTGCGTGAAAGTAATATTGAAAAGAGCGCCTCAACTATTTTCCATGGTTCCATCACTTACTTAAGTCTGTATTCCCTGGCTCTCGTCATCGGGGCTCTCATCAAATAGTTCATTGCGAGTTAAATCTTTCCGGCCATCAATTCCAAGTTTTTGATAGATCGCCATCGTTTCCTGACGAATCAGGGATTCGGAATAGCCCATCTTGTTTGCAATTGCAATGTTAGTCATTCCACTCTTAATGAGATCAAGGATAAGGCTTTGGCGCTCTGTGAGTTTAGTTCCTGGAAGATGTTCTTTAGTGCGCGAATTTCCAGGTCTCTTTGATTGCGCGATTCCATCTATGAGATGGATATATAGATTGAAGAGAGACTTGAGCATGACAAAGTAGCTCTTAAAAGTATCGTCATTTGGAACTTCGTATTGGGTAGAGAGAGTTGCTGCGTAATTTGGAAGAAGTGGCATAAATACAGTGGACTTCCATTTCAAGTCATCCTGCGTTTCGATTAATTTGGCAAATTCCTTCCGGTATTGATCATCACGATTACGTATTAAGACAGATTCGGTTTGTATGGCTTGGTTTAATAATGGATTAGTCAATAAACTGAATTCTCTGTGTTTTGAGAGAAATTTTTCGCTAAAACCAAAGCTGGCAACGTGATAGAGGGTTAAGTCGCTATCAAGCCGGGCTAAATAAAAACGGCTTGGCTCTCCAGAAACACAGGCGTTGAGAGCAACATATTGGACCGCTGCATCTAGGTCTTTTTCTAGCGTTAAGTAATTAGCAATGTTGCTTAATCGCACTAGATCCATATAGCTCTCCTTTCTAGAGAAATCTCTTGGAATGTACTCACAAAACCTTCGCAAACTCGCGTTTTGAGATGCCTAAATCAGTCAAAGTTAAAGTCTGCTGTATCTTTTACAGTCCGCATTGAAAAAAAGATGGAGAAAAGTGACCAAAGCGCACGAAGTCAAGCCAAATGCTCTCTTAATTGAAGACAACGCTGAAGATCGCCTCAATATTAAATTGCAGTTAGAAGTTATGGGATTTTCTGTGTTTGATGTCTCATCTACGACCGAAGCGCGAGAAATCTTTCCTATCCGTGATTACAGCCTTGCTCTCATACATCTTGGACATGCACCTTTAGAGAGCCTTGAGATTTGCCGACAGATACGTGCGCTTTCAACAGTGCCTATTCTTATGATTACAAAGCGCGGCGAAGTTGTTGATGAAGAGTTAGCGCTCAATGCTGGAGCAGATGACTATGTTACAAAGCCAATCGAACAGAGAATTTTAACTTCGCGGGTCACACAACAATTAAAACGTGGCGAAAGCCAGAGAGCCCCACGCCAAACCATCTTGATGTGGGAGAACCTCACTTTGGATTTAGCAGAACATCTATTTAAGATCGGTGATAAGGAAATCTTGCTGACCAATTCTGAATATCGATTCTTGCAACTGCTCATGGAAAATCCCGAACGAGTGTTCTCGAAAGAACAAGTGCTTCAAGCAGTTTCAGCGCTCCGTGAAACTTCTGCGGTATCAGTTGAGACATATGCTGGGCAACTTCGTACCAAGATCAAGCGCAATGGCGGACCTGATGTTATTGATGTAGTGCGTAGCGTTGGATTTAGGTTAGCCAGCGTTGATGCTAACGAGAGAGCCAGCTAATTCACTTTATTCTCAATCTCTTTTAAGAATGAGAGAGATGCGAGTAGCACGAGAGTGAAGAATCCGTAACGCCCTCCAGTGTTATGCCTGGTCTGCCCGATAAGGCGAGCAGCCATAACAAGAAGAGAGCATTCATGATCGAGGCAACAAAGAAGAAACGAACCTGGCGCCCACTCGCAGGAGCGGCAATCGTCATTTCTGTCGCTGCAATTGCAGG
>DAIOTH010000065.1:0-4403 GCA_036752125.1 Candidatus Nanopelagicaceae bacterium
CTTTTGCTCGTGAATGGGTGGAGTTCCCCAATCCCGAGAATTCTGACGAAATCTTTAAATGCGATCTGACTTGGCTTACCTCGTATTGGAATTGCATCTTTGGTAACGGCTGCCAAGGAATTGATAAAGCCCAACCTGATCATGGATGTTGCAGCGATGGCGCCTATTACTACAGCACAGAAGATGAAGCTCGGGTAACTGCGGCTGCAAAGAAACTTACCCCGGCGATGTGGCAAAACCACGCCACTGCTCGAAAGGGTGGAAAGTTCACCATCTCTGAAATTGGACTTGATAAAGATAGAAAAACGAAGAAAGTAAATGACACCTGTATTTTCTTTAACGAAGCGAAGTTCTCTAAAGAATACTTTGGGTGCGCACTTCATCATCTTGCGATTGAAGAAGATAAGCATTTCATTGAAACTAAACCAGATATTTGTTGGCAACTTCCACTGCGTCGCTCATGGGAGAAACGTGAAGTAGGCGATAAGAACTATGACATTGTTGTTATCGGCGAATACACGCGCGAGGCTTGGGGTGAAGGTGGTGCTGATATGGATTGGTACTGCTCCTCAAATACTGAAGCACATACCGGAGCGGAACCTATTTATCTTTCCAATAAAACTGAACTCATTGCCATGATGAACACAAAAGCTTATGAAGTTCTCGCCTCTCTATGTGATTCTCGAATGAAAGCGATGACAAGCCGTAAAACTAAGTACTTACCTCTCTATGTAATCCATCCAGCCACCGCTGGAGCCAATAAGTAACTCACTCTATGGAACGCGAAGTTCTCGCCTGGTTTGAAGAGAACAAGCGCGATTTACCTTGGCGCAAGAGCACCCCATGGGGCGTCATGGTGAGCGAATTTATGCTCCAACAAACCCCAGTTAATCGAGTACTTCCGATCTGGATTGAGTGGATAGAGCGTTGGCCCACTCCGAAAGATTTAGCTGAAGCGAAGAAATCAGATCTTCTTAAAGCATGGGGACGTCTTGGATATCCGCGACGTGCGCTTCGACTTCATGAAGCAGCCACAGTTATCGCAAAGAAATTTGAAAACCAAGTCCCGCAATCTCTTGAAGAACTCCGCGCACTTCCTGGGGTTGGCGAGTACACCGCCGCGGCAATCATGGCCTTCGCCCATAAAAAGAAATCACTTGTTCTTGATGTAAATATCCGAAGACTCTTCTCACGTGTGCTTGATGGGGAAGAGTTTCCACCACTTCACATCACAAACACTGAAAGGCAATCTCGCATTGAACAAATTCCCAAGAACGCACATACGTGGGCGGCAGCCACCATGGAACTTGGTGCGCTCATTTGTACCGCCACTAAACCAAAATGTGAGGTCTGTCCGCTCGCCAATTCATGTTTGTGGCGTGCCAAAAACTATCCCGCTTCCACTAACCAGAAGAAGAAATCGCAGAAATGGCATGGTACCGATCGCCAATGTCGTGGAACCATTGTTGAACATTTACGAACTAACCCAAGAGCAACAAAACAATCACTCTCTAAATTATGGAGCGATAACTCCCAATTTGAAAAGTGTCTAGCTTCATTAGTCAGAGATGGGCTAATAACTAAGAAGAATAAAAATTATTCTTTAGCGGATTAATTACTTTCTGCGCCGTGAAGCAGGTGGCATTACCCGATCCAAAAGCTCTTGTGCGACAAGAGTTACATCACCTTTAGCTCTCGCTAAATTCGCCTCAAAACCTTTTAGGAATTCATTAATAGTGGGTTCTGAAATTGCACCCACGAGAGGCCCATATCGATCTTGAAAAACATTATGTAGAACGCGACTAATTGCCTGGGATAACTCAGTACGCGCTTCATCCAAAGTCGGCTCAGGCCTCTTGCCAGTTGCAAAACCGAGCGCAGGTTTCTCGCGTTCTGCGCGTAAATAGGCTTCCCTAAAGTTTCCTGAGTCCATAATTCCCAATCCTCTCAGACCACTAGCATTTGTGCTTATGTGGAAGAAAAGACCGAAGATTGGCGCTCTCCTTGCTGCCACTTCGCTCATTTTCACACTCCTCACTCCTGCATCAGCCCCGGCCCTTTCATTTAATTCAGTACCTGCCACCCAATGGGGATACATCTACGGCTCTGGAAAATTCCAGAACTTAATCGCTCCGAAAAATTCACAAAGAGTTGAGATTGGCAAACCTCGCTCTAAGTGGCAGATTGAATTTGTTCAAGTACCCGACGATGCAAAATCTGCATTTCAATACGCGGTTGATATCTGGGCTTCTTACTTCGAATCTTCCGTGCCGGTCGACATTGAAGTGCATTGGGAACCTTCCACCATTAATGGAGTTTTAGGTTCAGCGCGTCCCGGTGATTACTACAACGCGTTTGCTGGAGCGCCCGATCCAGACCTCTGGTATCCATCGGCTCTTGCCAACAAGCTGGCCGGAAAAGATCTCGCACCCAACAAAATAGATATTGTCTTGCGATTTAACTCCAATGCTCTTTGGTACACAAACATTGATGGGAAAGTTCCAAGATTTAGTTACGATCTAGCTAGCACCGCTCTGCACGAAATCGGACATGGTCTTGGATTTCTCTCAAATGCCGAGTACGACCGCTTTTTTAACACGGGTTACATCGTCCAACCCACGCCATATGATGCTTATGTTCAATTAGCTGATGGTCGTCGCTTCACAGATTTCTGCGCACGTTCGATTGATCTAGGAAAAGCAATGTCATCACCGCTTACCTGGAGCGGGCCACTAGCAAATAAAGCAAACAATTTTTCTAATCCAAAACTCTACGCTCCAAAACCTTATGAAGAAGGCTCCTCAATCACCCATCTTGATGAGGATGCTTTTCCTTCTGGTTCACCTGATGCAGTCATGACTCCTGTTTTAGATCCCGGTGAAGTTTTCCGATCACCTGGACCCATTGCGCTCGCGATGTTGGAAGATATGTTGCAGAAACCTCCGGCCGGTAAAGCAGCTTCAATTCCCGCCAAACCAATTAATGTCCGTGCGCTTGTAGGAGATAAATACGCTCTCCTTACATTTGACTCACCTACCTGTCGCCGCATCGATCGCATTACTGGCTATACAGTCACTATTAATCCCTCAGGTGCGGTACGCACTTTTACCTCCAGCCCAGCCCGTATTACCGGTCTAAAAAACGGCAATAGTTACTCATTCACCATCACAGCTGAAAATTCCAATGGAAAGTCTGAGCCCGTAATCACCAACGAAGTCACTCTCCAGCCAAGCACCTCAACCAAAACTATTGATAGCAAAGCGAATGCAAAGTTTCTCGCCACCGGAACATTTAAAAACGCTCCCGTTATCGCTTACTCCGACGCAATCTCTGGAAATCTAAAGCTTGCGACTTACAGCAAAAAGAGATGGAGCACTTCTATTGTTGATGGAAACTCGACATCTGGCGGGAAGTCAGATCGAAATCTAGCGGGTCCAGTTTCTCTCTGTGTCACAGGAACTGCCAAAACCGAACAACTCCACATTTTTTACACTGATATCGAGAATAAAGATCTCCGCCATGCCACTTACGATGGAAAGAAATGGCGCTATGAAACCGTAGACGGAAATGGCGATGCGGTACAGAATTACAAAGAATTCCCCCGCGAAAAGACAGCGAGTGATGTAAGCGTTGCAAATGCATGTGCTGTAACTCCATCAGGTCTACAAGTTTTTTATCGAGATGAATCACAAGGAATCCTTCTCGGCGCAGCACTTACCAAAGCCGGTTGGGTTTACGAAATTGTCGATGGCGATCGCCAGACCGATGACCGCACTACAGGTGATGTTGGATTTTCAATCAGCGCATTATCAGTGGGAAAGACTGTCTATCTTTTGTACGATTCTGTTCTTACGCTCTCATCAAATGATGTTGCCACTCAAGGCGAAATTCGTTTAGCAAAACGAAATTCTATTTTCCCCGAAGATTGGCAGTACAGCACTCTCGATGGCCCCGACAACGGTGTAGCTGTTGCGGGTTACGATGTAATGCTTGCTAAATCTGGAAATAAAGTTGCGGGCGCCTGGTTAAGTGCCAGCGGTAATCGCCTTCCTAACCCAGACCAAATTAGATTCTTACTGATTGACGAAGATGAGACCCCCAATAGTCGAGCAATCGAACTATTTGGAACTCCAGGCGCTCCTCTTGTTATTGACGGTAAGGGGATTGTTTTTGGATGTGAAAAGCGGCTTTGTTCCGCCAATAATTCAAATGTCTCACCCAAACTAGTAAATGGCGCCATCCTTGATGGTGTCAAAGATAGCGCCACACTTACAGTTGAAAAGGTCCGCTATGCGGTTACCTCAATTAACAAGAAATTAGTTCTCGTAAAACTCTAAATTACTTCTTGTTTCTACGCTGAATACGAGTCTTCTTTAGAAGCTTCTTATGCTTCTTCTTAGCCA
>DAIOTH010000066.1:0-1735 GCA_036752125.1 Candidatus Nanopelagicaceae bacterium
GCACCCATCGGTGGGGAAGAGGATTTTGTCGTTCTAGAAGAAATTGGTAAACCAACCTCTTTTTCATTTGAACCGCGGGATCATGTGGAGTTGGGAAAGATACTTGGCGCTATTGATACTGAGCGCGGCGCAAAAGTTTCTGGCTCTCGTTTTTATTATCTAACAGGTAATGGCGCACTTCTCGAGTTTGCACTAATTAATTTAGCGATGGCTAAAGCCGTTGCTGCGGGGTTTATTCCGGTAGTACCTCCGGTATTGGTGAAGCCTCACGCGATGGAGGGAACTGGATTTCTTGGTCAAGCTGCCGAAAATGTTTTTCATCTTGAAGAAGATGATTTCTATTTAGTTGGAACGAGTGAAGTGCCTCTTGCTGCTTATCACATGGATGAAATACTTGATAGCTCAAACTTTCCGCTTCGCTACGCTGGCTTCTCTTCATGTTTTAGGCGTGAAGCAGGAACTTACGGAAAAGACACTCGGGGAATTATTCGGGTCCATCAATTCGATAAAGTGGAAATGTTCTCGTTCTGCGCACCTGAAGATGCAGCTGCCGAGCATGAGCGACTACTTGGTTGGGAGAAAGAGTTCCTAAACGCATTAGAGATTCCATATCGAGTCATAGATGTCGCCACTGGTGATTTAGGTTCTAGCGCTGTTCGCAAATTCGATTGCGAAGCATGGATACCAACACAGAACGCATATCGAGAGGTCACCAGCACATCTAATTGCACCGAGTTCCAAAGTAGGCGTTTAAATATCAGATATAAAGATGAGAATGGCACCCGCCCAGTTGCAACCTTGAATGGAACGTTATGCGCAATTCCACGGATAATCGTGGCGATTTTAGAGAATCATCAACAAGCAGATGGTTCGGTAAACATACCTAAGGCGCTTGTGCCATTTCTAGGTAAATCTCGATTTGAGCCCGTGTGATTTTGGAGTGAAACGCCCTAAATTAATCGGTACAGATCTTGATGGAACTATTGTTCCATTCGATCGCCCGATTTCTCAGCGCACCATTGATGCCTTTACGAAGGCAAATTCTCTAGGCATAGAGATTTATTTTGTTACTGGTCGCCCGCCGCGATGGATGAAACAAGTACGCGATGCGTTTAATTTTGGTACAGGTATCTGCGGTAACGGCGCTTTACTCTATGACTTTCACGGAGAGAAAATTCTTGATTCTTGGCTCATTAATCCCAAAGAGTTAATGCAGGGGGCGACAACGCTAAGAAAAGTAATCCCTGGAGCCGCATTTGCGGTAGAGAATTTTGAAGGGTTTCATCGCGAAAAAAACTACAACCCACGTTGGGATAAGGGGCAAGATGATTTAGGGGTTTCGTTAATTGAAGAGCACTTGAGTCAGCCTGCTATCAAGTTTCTCGTGCGAAGCCAAGGCGATGAAATTTCAGCAGACGAGATGTTGGCTCTGGCTGATGCGAGCGTTGGTGAATTCTTAACTGTTACACATTCCAATCCCGATGAATCGTTATTGGAAATCTCTGCTCATGGAGTTAGTAAGGGCAGTACGTTGGAAAAAGTAGCAGCACGATTGGGCATCTCAAAAGATGATGCCGTCACTTTTGGCGATAATCCAAATGATCTTTCGATGTTGGCATGGGCGGGCCGGTCTTATGCGATGAAGACTGGCCATCCAGCAACGCACGCAATTGCAACCGGTATCGCTCCAGAGTGCAATGACGATGGAGTCGCGCAGATAATTGAGGAGTTGCTT
>DAIOTH010000066.1:1835-4251 GCA_036752125.1 Candidatus Nanopelagicaceae bacterium
GCTTCGCTGAATGTACTGAGAATGGCCTTGCCAAGCGCAGTCGAATGCACATTATCTTTTTCTTCACGTGGGTTACCAGAACGAAGACGTTGACTGCTTTCTAGCGAATGTAAATATTTAATTTTATTTCCGTCAAGAACGCCAAGATTTACCGTCTCATCGAATTTCTTAAGAAGCGCATCCATATAGGGCGATACCAGGCGTGGCAGATTGGCAGATTGATCATGTTTACGTGAAAGTCCAGTGAGAAATTCACCAAGCATGTATTCGCGCCGGTTCTCATCGCGGGTGACAAAACTTCGTTCTTCCAGAGTGTGCAAGATTCGATAAACAGCAGGTTTTGTTACACCGGTGCGCTCAGCTAAATCACGGACTGAAGCCGGCCCTTCGACAAGCACTGTAAGAATGTCCATAGTCTTCTGTAAGACTTGAATTCGATCGCGCTCTGCTGAACTCATGACTCCCCTGGTGAGTTTTTCGTTCCGCTAAATGTACCGGAGGGTGGAAGCACTTCCGGATGACGGAAAAGCATGCACTCTTGCCCTAGCGCCTCATTTATCAGAGAGTAAGCCCGTGGCCTCTTCACAAACTAGCGCGGTAGTTACGGGCGCCTCACGGAATATTGGCGCGGCGATAGCGCTCCGCCTCTCCGCAGATGGTTTCCCGGTGGCAATCAATTACTTCTCCGAGAATGAGAAGAACGATGCTCTTAACGTGCAAAGTGAGATTCGAAAGGCAGGAGGTCGTGCGGAGATTTATCAGTGCGACGTTTCACAATCAGATCAAGTGGAGCAGATGTTTAAGGCCATCAGCGGAGATCTTGGTGCGCCATCAGTATTGGTAAATAACGCAGCTACATCAGTTGCGTCTGCGATTACTTTTCGAGAGATTGATGAATCTGCATGGGATGAGGTCACTGATACCAATCTCAAAGGAGTTTTTCTCTGCTGCAAAGCATTTGATAAATACAGTATTGAGGGGAGTTTTCGAAGCATCATCAACATCTCTTCAATCCGGGTATCTATCGGTATGGAAGGCAATAGCCATTACACGGCAGCAAAAGCAGCGCTTATTGGATTAGGGCGAGTGCTTGCCAGAGAGCTGGGCCCGTCGGAGATTCGAGTTAATGCGATTCTTCCGGGCGCCATCACCACGCCTGATCAAGCGGCCTATGGAGATGTTGCTGCGCTTCACCGAATGATTCTGGAGTCACAATCATTGAAGAGATTAGGTATGCCAGTAGATATCGCAAACCTTGTCTCGTTCCTCGTAAGCCCAGATGCCTCGTTTATCACCGGACAATCAATCCTCTGTGATGGCGGGTGGGCCTTCCAGTAGGGCGCGAATTGGCTGGAGTCCCGCGCTATCGGGTAGATTTTCCGGTGGAGGGCTCGCATAGCGGCCGAGTGCACCGGTCTTGAAAACCGGCAAACGAAAGTTTCGTGGGTTCAAATCCCACGCCCTCCGCCATTTCGCTTCGCCAGGACCCCAAGGGGTTTTGTGGCTGAGTTCATACTTCGTAAGCCTCGATATATCTAGCCACATTTCTGGCAAAAGAGGAGACTATTCCCAGTTGTTTTTAACCTAGGGGAGTTGTCAATGTCAGGTGTTTTTTCACCAACACGCGCCAAAATCGCAGAGCGCACACTGCGAACAGATAAGTGGTGGATACAACCATTACTTACATTTAGCGTCTTAATCTCATTTGTCATCTATGCAACCTTTCGAGCATTTGAGAATAAGTTTTACTTTGTAAAAGACAGTCACCTCATCTCTCCTTTTTACTCCCCGTGTTTATCTGACAGTTGTGATCCTGGTGCGACGATTGCAAACTTCACGCCAGTAAGTTCAAGTATTTTCAATTTTGCTTTATCGCCTGCGCTAATTATTTTGATTCTCCCTCTTGGTTTCCGAATGACTTGTTACTACTACCGAAAGTCTTACTACCGATCATTTTGGATGTCTCCTCCGGCATGTGCAGTGGCGGAGCCACATAAGAAGTACACAGGAGAAACTAGATTTCCTCTAATAATTCAAAACTCACATCGTTATTTCTTTTATGCAGGCTTAGTTCTCAATGTAATTCTTACCTATGACGCCGTCATTTCGTACAGAAATGCACAAGGCGATTGGGGTCATATGAGCGTTGGTTCACTTGTTTTGACAGCAAGCGCATCTATGTTGTGGATGTATTCGTTGTCGTGCCACTCTTGCCGTCACACAATCGGCGGACGTTTGAAGAATTTTTCAAAGCATCCAGTCCGTTACAAGCTATGGTCGTGGGTATCGGTTCTTAACCATTCCCATCAACGCTTTGCTTGGCTCTCACTAGCAGCTGTTGCATTCGCCGATATCTATGTTCGCCAAGTTTCATCTGGCGCATGGACTAACTTCTACTTCTTCTAAAGGGAAAATC
>DAIOTH010000067.1:0-4244 GCA_036752125.1 Candidatus Nanopelagicaceae bacterium
ATCCAGTCGCTGCGATTATCGCTACCTTTGGAATCGTTCTTGCTGCGTTGTACATCCTTATTCCTGTTCAGAAAGCGCTTCATGGACCAACAACACCAGGAAATGAGAACCTGCCAGATTTGAATAAACGCGAGATTGCCGCGATCGCTCCTGTTATTGCTGTCATCATCGCTCTAGGTTTCTACCCCAAACCAGCGCTCGACATCATTAACCCAGCCGCAGAAGCCACTATTTCCAAGGCGGGCTTTAGCGATCCAGCGCCCGTTGTAGGAGGCGATAAATAATGACTTTCACCCCTCCTTCATTGGAATACGGCGCTCTTGCTCCGATGCTGGTGATCTTCGGTGCTGCTGTTATCGCGGTTATCGTTGAAGCATTTGTCTCCGCAAAACTTCGCGCTCCTCTACAACTTTCAATTTCACTCGGTGCAGTTATCTTGAGCTTTGCTCAAGTCTGGCGTCTGCGTGGAACATCCACCGCAACTGCTGCAATGGATTCTGTCATCGTTGATGGACCAGTTCTATTCATGCAAGGAACAATTCTGGTCCTGGCGTTCTTTGCATTCTTACTTCTTGCAGATATGGATGCATTTGCGGCACAAGCATCTGCTATTCCTGGTTCAGTTGAAGAACGGAAAGCGCTACAAACTGGAAAGATTCAAACTGAAGTTTATCCACTCACACTCTTCGCAGTCGGCGGCATGATGTTATTCCCTGCTGCAAATGATTTGATTACTCTCTTTGTTGCTCTCGAAGTTCTATCCCTTCCGCTTTATTTGATGGCCGGCCTTTCACGTCGTCGCAGGTTGCTCTCTCAAGAAGCTGCCCTTAAATATTTCTTGCTCGGTGCATACTCATCCGCATTCTTCTTATTTGGAGCAGCTTTCCTTTATGGATTTGCGGGCGATGTCTCTTTGAGTGGAATTCGTACCGCGATATCTTCAGGACCAGGAAATGATGCGCTCCTGCTTATCGGAATGATCTCTTTGAGCGTCGGACTTCTCTTCAAAGTTGGCGCAGCTCCATTTCATGCTTGGACTCCTGATGTGTATCAAGGCGCACCAACTCCAGTTACAGCGTTCATGGCAGCAGCTACAAAAGTTGCAGCCTTTGGCGCGGCTCTTCGAATCTTCTATGTTGCTCTAAGCGGGGCACAGTGGAGTTGGAAGCCAGTAATTACCGCAGTCGCGATTCTCACCATGGTTGTAGGTTCAGTAATTGCCATTGCCCAGCGCGATGTAAAGCGTATGTTGGCCTATTCCTCGATTGCCCATGCTGGCTTCTTATTAACCGGAATTCTTGCTCTTAACCAAGAAGGTTTAAAGGCATCGCTCTTCTATCTTGCCAGCTACGGATTAACAACTCTTGGAGCATTTGCCCTGATTACTTTGGTACGCGATGCATCTGGCGAAGTCACTGATCTAAATCGTTGGGTAGGTTTAGCAAAGCGCTCACCATCAACTGCTCTGATCTTTGCAGCGTTTTTACTTTCCTTCGCTGGTATTCCATTAACCGCAGGCTTTATCGGTAAGTTCACAATCTTCACCGCTGCTTATGACAGCGGAAATATTGCTGTGGTTGTAGCTGGCGTTCTATCGAGTGCAATTGCAGCTTTCTTCTACATCCGCGTCATTGTGATGATGTTCTTTACCGATCCAGTAGAAGATACTGTGACGGTCACAATTCCTTCGCTCTACACAAATCTAACAATTTGGATCGCCGCGATTGTGACAATCGCACTTGGAGTATTCCCAACTCCAATCTTGGATGCGATTGCATCCCTTGCCACCTTTGTTCGGTAGATAAATGTCAAGCCTTGGTATTCCTAATCTCGATAAGGATCTGGAGCAAGAACTTTCCCAAGGATTAGATGAAGTAGAAAAACTACTCAGCTCGCATATTCAGGGTGATTACCCACTCGTAGTTGAAACATCACGCCACTTAGTTGAAGCCGGCGGAAAACGATTCCGCCCACTCATTACTTTGATTGCTTCACATTTTGGAAATGGCCAATCAAGAGAAGTCATCGAAGCTGCAGTTGTCTGTGAACTCACCCATGTCGCAACGCTCTATCACGATGATGTTATGGATGAGGCGCCACTTCGTCGTGGAGTTGAGAGCGCAAATAATCGTTGGGGCAATACTGTTGCGATCCTTACTGGCGATTACCTCTTCTCAAAAGCCTCCGATTTATTGGCGGATTTAGGCCCTGAGGCGGTCCGCCTCCAAGCAAAGACCTTTGAGCGCTTAGTTATAGGCCAAATCCAAGAAACTCAGGGTCCTAAAAATGGCGGAGATCCTTTAGCGCACTATCTACAAGTAGTCGCAGATAAAACCGGTTCGCTCATTGCCACAAGCGCACGTTTTGGTGCGCTCCTTTCGGGCGCAGATAAAGCAATAGTAGAAACGCTCACCAAGTTTGGCGAGAAGATTGGTGTTGCCTTCCAATTAGCAGATGATGTGATTGATATTGAAAGTGATTCTTCACAATCAGGAAAGACTCCAGGAACAGATCTCAAAGAGGGTGTGCCTACCTTAGTGACACTTCAGATCATGAAATCCAACCGTCCTGAAGATCAAGAACTAAAAACTTTACTTTCAGCTCCGATGGATGATGCAACTGTGGCACGAGTTATTCCTCAACTTCGCAGCCATCAAGCTCTCAAGGACGCAAAAAAATATCTCCACACTTTGGCTGATGAATCTAAATCCTTACTAGTTTCACTACCCATGAGCCCAGCTCGGAGCGCGCTTGAGAATCTATGCGTTGCTATTGTTGACCGTACGGCTTGATCGGTAAAGATCTCTACTCAAAAACGCAAGAGCAATCCAGATAAAAGCAAAACCGGCAATCTTAAGAGTTGAAATATCTTCATTGTTAATGAAAATGCCAATAAAGAACATGATGGTCGGAGTGATGTACTGAAGTAATCCAACAGTGCTGAGTGGAAGACGCGTTGTTGATCCATTAAAAAGTAAAAGCGGAACAACAGTTGCGGCACCTGCGCCAAAGAGAAGGATTGACATCATTAAGCCGTCGCCAAATGCTGCGCTGCCGTTACCTTCGATGATGAAGAGATAAATCAAATTAGGAAGGAATGCGAAGAAGGTTTCTACAGAAAGCGTCTCCAAAGCCCCTAAATTCAAGGATTTCTTGATCAAGCTGTAACTACCCCAGGAGATTGATAAAACCAGGGCAATCCAAGGCAAAGCGCCATATCCGACAGTCAAAATAGCAACTCCGACAGCGGCAAATCCAACTGCGGTCCACTGGAGCGGGCGAAGTTTCTCGCGCAATAACAAGACTCCAAAGGTCACATTGATGAGCGGAGTTATGTAATAACCAAGCGCTGCTTCGACGACCCGATTAACTGTCACAGACCAGATATATACGCCCCAGTTAATAGTCAACAACCCAGAAGCAAGAAAGAGGAGTGAAAGAGTTCGTGAAGAGCGGACCATGACATAAGCGCTCTTTATTTGTTTACGCAGAGCTAGAAGCACTACACAGAGAAGTAGTGACCAGATTCCGCGATGCGCCAAGATTTCATACGCGCCGGCCTCTTCAACTAACTGCCAATAAAGCGGCAGTAGCCCCCAAATTAAATAAGCAGAGATTCCAAAGAGTAAGCCTTTATTGAATTTCGTCATCGATAATTTGTGAACTGGACTGCGAAATCGAGCTTTGCTCCTTTAATTAACGCAATTGCAGTTTGCAGGTCATCGCGACTCTTACTTGAAACTCGAAGTTCATCACCTTGAATCTGAGCGCGCACCGATTTAGGACCCTCATCTTTCAAAAGCTTTGTGATTTTCTTGGCATTTTCTTGTGAGATACCTTCTTTAACCGAACAGAAAATTCGATAGACCTTTCCACTCTGGGCGGGGTCTGCGATATCAAGATGCTTTAAGGAGACGTTGCGCTTAATCATCTTCTCTTTGAGAACTTCTAGCGCGGCCTTGACGCGTTCTTCAGTCTCAGCTTCCACGAGTATCTTCTCGCCCGACATCTCAATCTTCACGCCCGTGTTCTTGAAATCAAAGCGGGTTGCGACCTCTCGGGAGGCTTGATTTAAAGCGTTATCAAGCTCCATGCGATCGACTTTAGAGACGACATCAAAGCTGCTATCTGCCATTGCCCAAAGGTATCGTGAGGCTAAATTGAGCGAGAAATCCTTGGTTAGCGCGTGGGAAATCACCTATTAGAATTACCCAGTTCTCGCATTCAGCGTTGTGTACGAGTCA
>DAIOTH010000068.1:0-4147 GCA_036752125.1 Candidatus Nanopelagicaceae bacterium
TATGGATTTGAGGAATACACGCGCATCAAACACGTCATGACAAATCTCAACGCCTGATAGATTTCCCCAAATTTCAAAGCCCGACTCGAGAAAGTGAAACGATGAAGCTAGATCCACAATCACTATCACCAGAAGCGCGCGCCGTTATTCGCGCTCAACTCACACGTCGCTCTCTACTTGTCGGCGCTGGAGCAATCGCTGGCGCAACAACTCTTGCCGCATGTGGCACAGGTTCCTCAGAAACGAGCGCCGAAGGCGTCGTTGATGTCAGCGATACCGAAAAGATTGTTCGTTGGGCTAACTGGCCGCTTTATCTCGACTTCAATGAAGATACAAAGGAATATCCGACGCTCAAGGCTTTTGAAAGTGCGACCGGTATTACTGCTACCTACACCGAAGATATCGATGACAACAATACTTTCTATGGAAAAGTACAAGGTCAACTAGGTATCGGATCTGATATCGGTTATGACGTTGTAACTCCAACTGACTGGATGGCAGCTCGTTGGATTGAACTTGGATATGCTCAAAAACTTGATGCCGCAAACATTCCCAACAAATCAAATATCCGCGCGCTTCTCAATGATGTTTCATTCGATCCGGGCCGCAATTACTCATTGACATGGCAATCCGGCTTTGGTGGATTTGGTTGGAATACCCAGAAAATTCCGAAAGGCGTTCGCACTATTGAAGATCTATTCGCACCTGCAAATAAGGGTCGCGTAATGGTGCTCTCCGAACTTCGCGATACAGTCGGAATCATCATGCAATACCAGGGCGTAGATCCCTCTGGAGATTTCACAGAAGATCAATATATGAATGCGATTGACTTCCTCAAAGGAAAGATTGCGGATGGATTTATCCGTCAGGTAAAGGGCAATTCCTATTCCGAGAGCCTTGTTAATGGTGATGCTGTCGCTGTTATTGGTTGGTCAGGAGATCTCTTTATTTTGAAGTCAGAAAATGACGGCAAATTTGACTTTGCAATTCCAGAATCAGGCGGAATGCTCTGGAGCGATAATATGTTGGTTCCTTCAACATCAACACATAAGAAGAACGCTGAGTTGTTGATGAATCACTATTACGATCCAGCAATCGCTGCTCAAGTAGCTGCATATGTGAACTACATCTGCCCTGTTGAAGCAGCTCAAGCTGAACTTGAGAAGATTGATCCAGATCTTGCATCTAGCCCATACATATTCCCTGATGAAGCTACTTTGGCAAAGGTGAAAGTTTTCCGTTCACTTACTGCTGACGAGAGCACAAAGTTCCAGACCGCGTTCGACGAAGCCGTCGGCAACTAGGGGTTTGGTACGTAGTCGCTGATGGCGAACTCCAAAGTCTCGCAAGACACTGGCGATTTAGTACTCAATCGTGTCTCCAAGTTTTATGGAGACTTTTGTGCAGTTGATGATCTCTCATTAACCGTTCCTGATGGTTCATTCTTTGCATTACTTGGACCATCAGGATGCGGTAAGACCACCACGCTTCGCATGATTGCTGGTCTTGAAGAACCGAGTCAGGGAACTATTCACATCGGCGACACAGATATCACTACCCAAAAACCTTATCGCCGCAACGTTAATACAGTTTTTCAAAACTATGCACTATTTCCTCACCTCACTATCTTTGAAAATATTGCATTTGGACTCCGCCGACGCGGTCTTAAGGATGTTAAGACTGAAGTTGAAAATGCGCTAAATCTTGTCGAACTCGGCCATCTCGCCGAAAGAAAACCCGGACAACTCTCTGGTGGTCAACAACAACGTATTGCAGTTGCTCGCGCCATAGTTAACCGTCCCGAAGTTTTACTTCTTGATGAGCCACTTGGCGCACTTGATTTGAAACTCCGTCGTCAGATGCAGATTGAACTCAAGCGCATTCAGATGGAAGTTGGAATTACTTTCATCCACGTTACTCACGATCAAGAAGAAGCTATGACCATGGCTGACACCATCGCTGTGATGAACCAAGGAAAAATTGAACAGATGGGCTCAGCGACAGATTTGTATGAAGCACCAAAGACTGCATTCGTCGCAAACTTCCTTGGTCAATGCAATCTGATTAAAGCGAAAGTCCAATCACGCACAGGCGGAAAGGCAGTAGTCACCGCAAAGGGTTTAACTTTTGAAGTTCCACTATCTCGTGTTTCAACTGAGAACGACTCGGTTCTACTTGGAGTTCGTCCAGAAAAACTTCGTTTAGACGATAAAGGAATTAATTCCATCAAGGAATGTGTAGTTACCGATCGCTCCTTTGTTGGAACATCAACGCAATACTTAGTGCGCACCCCATGGGATCTTGAATTAGTTGTATTCGAACAGAATGATGAGGGTCTTCACGATCTACACGTCGGGGATAAGGTCTCACTTGAATGGGATCCAGAACATACTTTTGCTCTCGATGGCGCACAAGATGTCAACGCTGGCGCAGATCTCGACGACGAGTAAGTAGATGGCATTTCTTCACGGCGCGAGCGCAACTCACTCTGGTCCTAAGAGTGGATTGAAATCTCGCTCCTACACTCCATACCTGTTACTTGCTCCCGGCCTGATTTGGCTCATTACTTTCTTCATTATTCCGATTTTCTCACTCGCTAGTACCTCAACGATGGTTCGTCCCGAAGGTGCTCAGATTGGTACCTACGTACAAGAACTTCGTTTCCAGAATTACGTGGACGCATTTGTTGCGAATCAAGAGCAGTATGTACGTTCCTTTGTTTACGCTGGAATCGCAACAATCTTGGCTCTCGCAATTGCTTATCCACTGGCATACATGATCGCTTTTAAATCAGGTAAGTATCGAAACATCCTGCTTGTACTAGTTGTAGCACCGTTCTTTACTTCGTTCTTGCTCCGCACAGTTGCATGGACGCAGATTCTCGGCGATGAGGGACCAGTCGTTTCAACCTTGAAATTGCTGCCCTTCTTCGATGATTCCATCCGTTTGACTGCTACACCTTTTGCTGTTGTTTCCGGTCTTACCTATAACTTCTTGCCATTTATGACTCTGCCGCTCTATGCAAGCTTGGAACGTATTGATCCACGGACGCTAGAAGCAGCTGGCGATCTATACGCAAATGGCTTTACAACTTTTAGAAAAGTTACGGTGCCACTTTCAATGCCTGGCGTGGTTGCAGGAACTCTCCTCACATTTATTCCTGCTGCGGGAGATTACGTAAATGCTGCGCTGCTTGGAAATCCCAATACCAAGATGATTGGAAATGTCATCGAATCTCGTTTCTTCGCTGTCGTGGATTACCCCACGGCGGCAGCGCTTTCATTCACTCTGATGGCAACAATTCTTATTCTGGTCACGCTCTATATCCGTAGATCTGGAACGGACGAATTGGTATGACCACTGTCGCTGCTCCGATGCCATCCCTGAGCCATCGCGCTTCACGATGGTTCTCTCGTAACCTGATACGAATTTACGCATCTTTAGCATTTATTTATCTCTTTATCCCTGTTGCTTACACCTTTGCGTTCTCTTTTAATGATGCAGGTAAAAGTAACTTGGTCTGGCAAGGTTTCACACTTGATAACTGGAAGAACCCATGCGGTGCGCCACAAGTCTGTACTGCGGTTGCCAACTCCATACAAATTGGAGTCATCTCAACAGTGCTTGCAACGCTGCTTGGAACCATGATTGCTTTCGCATTGGGTCGCCATAAATTCCGTGGACGGACCAGCACGAATCTCTTGATCTTCTTGCCGATGGCAACACCAGAAGTTGTTCTTGGTGCATCACTTCTAGCGATGTTTCTCAACCTCCGTATTAATCCAGGATTCTGGACGATCGTTATCGCACATGTCATGTTCTGTATTTCCTTCGTTGTTGTAACAGTTAAAGCACGTATCGCCTCCCTTGATCCACGACTAGAACAGGCGGCTATGGATCTCTATGCCAATGAGCGCGAGACTTTCAGGTTTGTGACTCTGCCTCTTGTGATGCCCGGCATCGCAGGAGCTGCACTTCTTGCCTTCTCTTTATCATTTGATGACTTCATCATCACAAACTTTAACTCGGGAATTGAGTCCACATTTCCTAAATTTGTTTACGTTTCTGCGGCGCGCGGCATTCCCGCTCAAGCGAACGTCATTGGTAGCGCGATGTTCTTCATCGCACTGATCATCGTTATTGTTGG
>DAIOTH010000069.1:0-3885 GCA_036752125.1 Candidatus Nanopelagicaceae bacterium
TCATTGGTAACAAAATGTCACCAATTATTGGACGCGTTTCTATGGACCAATTTGTCGTTGATTTAGGTAAAGAATCACAAACTCAGAGTGGAGATTGGGCTTACCTCATTGGCAGCCCGCAGGGCGACAGTTACACTTCCGACAATTGTTATACGGCGGACTCATGGGCTGCTGCGTGCGGAACTATCAACTACGAGATTGTTACGCGCCTCGGACCGAGAGTGAAACGGACTTACATTAGTTAGGGGTTCACATGGCAGATCACGCCACTGTGCTCTCCGTTCATAATCTCTCAGTAAATTTTGGTGGACTAAAAGCTCTTAACGGAGTAAATCTCGAATTACGTAAAGGTGAAGTCTTAGGACTTATTGGTCCAAATGGTGCTGGGAAAACTACAGTTTTTAATGCGCTCTGTGGAATCGTAACTCCAGCCGAAGGTTCACTTGAACTTAATGGAAAACCTATTTCATGGCCACAGCCTCACCAACTCGCACGGCGTGGAATTGCTCGCACACTTCAAGGAGTTGGCTTATTTCCTGATCTGACAGTTTCCGATAACGTGATGATTGGCGCGCATCGCTTTGCAGAATCTGGATTGATTCGGGCATCACTTGGCACAAATTCAAAAGATGAAAAGAATTTGCGTGATCGTGCACAAGCGGCCTTAGAGCGGGTTTATGTTGGAAGCGTTTCTGATCGACGTGCAGACACACTTTCTTATCCTGATACCAAGCGTGTTGCAATTGCTCGTGCACTAGTAGCAGAGCCCGAGATACTTCTTCTTGATGAACCTGCCGGTGGCTTAGGCGCTCAAGATATTGAATGGCTCAATAGTTTGATCAATAATTTGAAGTTACGTACTTCAATCATCATCGTTGAGCACCATATGGATGTTGTGATGTCAGTCTGCGATCGAATCTATGTTTTGAACTTTGGAGAGATTATCGCTTCAGGAACTCCGCATGAGGTTCGAAATAACGAAGCAGTAATCCAGGCCTATCTTGGAACACACTCAAAGGCAAAGTCATGAGTGGCTTACTGGTAACCCGTCTCAACGTCTCACACGGCGCAATTCATGCACTTCACGATATTTCTTTTAGCGTAGAACCTGGCCAACTTGCAGCTGTTATTGGTTCTAACGGTGCAGGAAAGACAACGCTGCTCCGCACACTCTCTGGTTTAAAGAGCGCCACTTCCGGAACTGCACAATGGGCAGATCGCGAAATGCTCGGAGTAAAACCAGAAGATCTGGTTCGCCGAGGAATTTCACATGTCTCAGAAGGAAAGTCAGTTATTCCAGAACTTTCAGTGAAAGAGAACCTTGTGCTTGGTGGAATTTGGCGCGGCAATAAAGCCGATACCGCGGAAGCGATTGAAGAAGTTGTTGAGCTCTTCCCGCGATTAGGTGAACGCATGTCACAAAGTGCTGACACACTTTCTGGTGGTGAACGTCAGATGCTTGCTATAGGTCGCGCACTTGTGTCACGCCCTTCTTTACTTCTTCTTGATGAACCTTCGCTGGGACTAGCTCCACTAGTGATTGAACAAATCTTCCAAACTATCGATCAACTTCGTCATAAGTTAGGCCTCACAGTTGTTCTGGTTGAACAGAATGCGATGAGCGCACTTGAAATTGCAGATATCGGCATCATCATCAACCTTGGTGAAGTCGTAGCTTCAGGCAAAGCTTCTGAACTCATCAACGATCCAGCGCTGCGCGCTGCGTACTTGGGGTACTAATGCAAAAAGTTATTGAGACTCTTCTTATTGGACTCTCGACGGGTTCAATTTATGCCTTGATGTCTTTAGCTCTTGTCTTGGTCTGGAGATCAACGCGAGTAATCAACTTTGCCCAAGCTGGCCAGGCGATGTTTGCTACTTATATTGGTTTTGAGATTTCCAGCCGCTCCGAAATTTTCTGGCTTGGACTGTTATTTGCAATTGTCGCAGGAGCACTTCTTGGAGCAGGGGTTGATTATTTCTTCATGCGCACTCTTTTCAAGCATGCCACCTCAGGGCCTGCGGCAGTAGTTGCTCCAGTCATTGCAACCCTTGGTTTACTTGGAATCATTAGAAGTTTTGTGGGATTGACGTGGGGTGGAGAATTCAAATCAATTGAGGCGCCAGCATCGACAAATGGTTACACGATTGGCGACACAACAATTCCATTCTCACCTCTAAATACTTTAATAATTGTCACCGTCTCACTGATTCTGATTGCACTAGCAATCTTGTTCCAACGTTCAAATCTTGGTTTAGCTCTGCGCGCATCGGCGTACGCTCCTGAAATCGCCCAATTAGCTGGCATTAGAACTGCACAAACGAGAACTATCGGATGGGCAATTGCGGGTGGAGTTGGCGGAGTTGCTGGAATGTTAGTGACGTCTTACAACTTCCTCTCACCGTACTCGCTTGATCTATTACTGGTCTTTGGATTTATCGCCGCAGTTATTGGCGGGCTAGAAAGCATGGTGGGCGCAGTCATCGGAGCCTTAGTTCTCGGAATTGGCCTTACATTCATCTTGAATTATGTAGGCACTTCTTTAGTGTTTATTGGCGGATTCACCGTTCTTCTCTTAGTACTACTGATTAAGCCGGATGGAATCATGGCGAAAGGTAAAGGTCGTCGTGCGTAAGAAAATATTTTTCTTCATTCTTCTAGGTTGGGTATTACTCATCATCGGTGACCGCGTCGATGAGTTGCGCGTGTACCAAGGTGCACAAATTGCGATGTACACAATTGCACTGGCATCAATAGTTTTACTCACCGGGTATTCTGGACAAGTTTCCTTAGGAAATGGCGCCATGATGGCTGTCGGTGGTTATTCGGCAGCATTAACATTGAATAATCTCCAAACACCGATCTGGTTTTCATTCTTGATGGCGATTTTGGTTTCAGCGCTCTTTGGCGCTCTACTGGGAGCCGCTGCAGCGCGCCTAGCCGGACCTTATTTAGCGGGAACAACTCTGGCTCTCGCTGTCGGACTTCCCGCAATTGCAAATCAATTTTCATTCTTAGGAGGAGAGCCGGGACTTCTCTTTGATGTTGGCTTCCCACCAGAAAGTTTTGGTGAGGAGTTCACTCAATACAAGTGGTTCTTCTGGATTGCTAGCGTTATTGCGCTGCTTTCTCTATTTATTACGTCAAATATTCTTCAATCGCGATTTGGGCGAACCTGGCGAGCAATCAGAGGAAATTCTCTGGCTGCAGAGCTATCGGGAATTCACTCTTCGCGAATGAAAGTCTTGGCCTTCACCATCAGCGCAGCTCTAGCTGGGTTGGCGGGAGCGGTTCTGGCCATGACGATAAGCCTCGTCGCCCCAGGGGCTTACACACTCACGCTTTCATTTGCCCTGGTGACGGGCGCGGTGTTGGCGGGAATTTCGAGCCTCCCCGGCGTAGTACTGGGAGCGTTGATCTTGGTAGCGATACCTGAGATTGCCGACGCCCTTGCTGGACGTCTAGGGGATGCAGATAAACTCAATAACTATCTTCCCGGGCTGATTGTGAGCGTATTGCTGATTCTTTCAGTTATATACACACCAAACGGTCCTGGTGAGAATTTGCGTAAGCACCTTCGAAAGAAGTCTGCGCATTAGCCGGTTACCGCAAGGTAACCAGTAGATTAATGGCCATGGCCATGGCCATACCCTCGATGGAAGGAAAAAAATGATCAGAAAGACTCGTAGAAAGCGGACCTGGTTCGTTGCTGCGTTGCTTGCCTCGGGCAGTCTCTTTGCAACTGCGCTTCCGGCCAATGCGGAGACGGGAGTGAGCTCAAGTGAGATAAAGCTCGGAATCACTCTGCCTCTCACTGGAGCAGCGTCGCCAGGCTATAACAAGATCGGCAATGCAATGAATGCGTACTTCAAGTACGTCAACGA
>DAIOTH010000070.1:0-3870 GCA_036752125.1 Candidatus Nanopelagicaceae bacterium
GGAGATCCCGTCGGTGATCTCCGATTTAGCGATGACCCAGAAATTCAAGCTCAAATCAAAGAGTTGGAACAGTTCCTTCGTCTAGATGTTCCGCCCCCGCTGAGATACTTCATCTGGCTCCGTGGCGTTCTGGGAATTTTCACCGGTAACTTGGATCTAGGACTTACTCGCCTCCGCCTTCCAGTTTCAGGCGAGATTGCAATGGCGATGCCCATAACCATTCGTTTGGTCATATTTGCAACAATCTTCGCAATTATCGTTGGTATTGCACTTGGAATTGTCACAGCGCTTCGCCAATACTCCAGATTTGATTACTCGATGACATTTTTTGCATTCTTGCTTTTCTCACTCCCAATCTTCTGGGTAGCAGTTCTTCTCAAGCAGTACCTAGCAATTCAGTTCAATACATTCTTATCTGATCCACAAATAACAACATCGTGGAAAGTTGGCATTGGACTTGTGGGGTCTATTTTCTGGGCCTCGCTGCTCGGCTCGAGTCGTGGAAATTTCTGGAAGGTGTTTGCAGGAGTATTTGTTGGCACCTTTGCATTCCTTACCTTCGTTGATGAAGCAAATTGGTTAACCGATCCAGCTCTCGGCCCAGTATTGATTGGACTTCTCTCCGTTGGTATTGCATTTGGTATTACATACCTCAGCACGGGATTAAGTAATAAGGCTGCGCTGTATGCCTCATTAACTATGGCGCCGCTTACTGTGATTTCTTACTTTGCAGTTTCTAGCTCTTTAAATTCATCCTCTTCTATTCCACAACTACTTCGATACGCGCTTGCCACCATCGTGGTTTCAGTCGTAGTGGCGCTAGCTTTTGCGCGAATCGATCGTGGCCCAGTCATTAGAACAACAATTATTACCGGCCTTCTTTCAGCTCATTTAATTGTGGTGGATAAATTCATGCAGACCTGGAAGCCCTACATGGAAGAAGGAGCGGTGAGCTTTAGACCGATTCCGACTTTAGGTCAGGCTAAAGAGCTTCTCACACCAAATGAATTCTGGATTTCAACGCTTGATATTTTGGTTCACTTATTCTTGCCAACGATTGCGCTCACCCTGATTTCATTCGCGGGCTACATTAGATACTCACGAGGAACGCTTCTTGAGGTTCTCAATCAAGATTACATAAGAACAGCGCGCGCTAAAGGTTTGAATGAAAGAACTGTGATTATGCGCCATGCTTTCCGCAACACATTGATTCCATTGACAACGATTATGGTCGTTGACTTTGCTGGAATCGTTGGCGGAGCGATTATTACTGAGCGAGTATTCGGTTGGTACGGAATGGGAACTCTCTTTAATCGCGCTATTTCGAGCCAAGACCTCAACCTTCTTATGGGCGTCTTCTTTATTACTGCGACGTTGGCAGTTGTCGCTAACCTCATCGCCGATCTTCTTTATTCAGCCCTTGACCCAAGAATTCGTGTTGGGAGTGGAAAGTGAAAATTAGAAAGAAGAGTAAAGATTCTGCTGTTGAAGAGGTAGCGATTGAATCTGGCGAGAACGCAATTGCCAATAAAGAAGTTGAGGGCTTAACGCAATCTCAGATTATTCGCCGCCGCTTCTTCAAGCATAAAGCGGCTGTAGCGTC
Source organism: Candidatus Nanopelagicaceae bacterium (assembly GCA_036752125.1). Lineage (GTDB taxonomy): Bacteria > Actinomycetota > Actinomycetes > Nanopelagicales > Nanopelagicaceae > MAG-120802. The sequence continues at coordinate 1,604 of DAIOTH010000070.1, forward strand.
GCTTATCTTCCTTACCTTCATCATTATTTTCGTTTTCTCGGCGGTCGACTCCACATTTGGACCAATCAAGACCAAAGGTTGGTGGAAGTGGACCCCGGATGATTTGCCTGAACTACGTTATGGAGATTGCCCGAATGACACCATTGGCTGTCCCACTATTTCAGTAGTTCCTAAATTCCTTGGTGGACAGGGAATTGGGCTTGGCGATCACCCATTCGGCCAAGATGACATCGGTCGCGATTATTTCTCTTTAGTTATGAAGGGCACACAGCGTTCCATCCAGGTTATGTTCGTTATTGGATTCTTCGCTGCAATTATCGGAACAGTTGTTGGTGCAATTGCTGGTTATTACCGTGGCGTTGTCGATAACGTATTGATGCGTTTCACAGATTTCATCATCACAATTCCAGCAGTTATCGTTGGTTCAGTTATCGGTTCGAAGTTTGGAAATCTCGGCGCCATTGTTCTTGCGGTCTATCTAGGTCTCTTTGCGTGGACCGGCTTATCACGTTTAGTACGTGGAGAGTTTTTGACGCTGCGCGAACGTGAATTCGTTGATGCGGCTCGAGTTGCTGGAGCTTCAACAAGACGCATTATTTTCAAGCACATCCTTCCTAACGCAGTTGGTGTGATCATTGTTTCGGTAACTTTGCTGCTATCTGGCGCGATTTTGTTGGAGACAGCGCTCTCTTATCTCGGCTTCGGAGTTGTTCCGCCCGATGTTTCTCTGGGCTTGTTGATTAATCAATATCAAGATGCCTTCACCACTCGACCATTCTTATTCTGGTATCCAGGATTCTTCATTGTCAGTATCGCCCTAAGCATTAACTTCATTGGCGATGGCTTACGAGATGCCTTCGATCCGCGACAGAAGCGGAGAATTACCAAGAAGGATAAGAAGAACGCTAGAGCTATTGCTCGGAATCAGGCGTAGGCAATTACATGAGAAATAAGAACGCTAGCTGCCAGAACAGCATAGAAAATTTTGCCGAGATTATTAACTTTAATTTCTCCATTGATAGCGCTGGCTTCGACGCTTCCGCGCTTTTCGATGTAACCGCGAGCAATTTGAGCAGCAGCTCCCGAATCAGATCGGGGAGAGTCAGCAGCTCTTATTCCAGCGCTTTGTTGGTGGAATCCTTTGAGTTCGCTGGGGTGGATAGCGCGATGTTGGGATCTACTCGGACCGGCAGCAGCCCAGCACTTAGTAATACCGTGGTGACTCTTAATGTTGAGAACAAATTTAGTGTTGACCTCACTCACGTGTTCCCAATCAAGCACAGTAGTACTAAACGGATTTCTTATCGCAAGACCTACATCAGTAAAGAGCAGAGCGGGTCTTTGGATTCCGAAGTAAACCGATACAGCAACCAAGAGCGTGAGTGCGCTAAAAGCGAAGTTCTCGGAAGCGGTGTACGTTCCATCCACGATGGTGGTCAGGAACATGCCAAGACAGAAGAGATATCCCAAGGCGCTGTAAATTCTCGAACCTTGAGAGCGAAAAATAATTGGATTGCCGCCCGTGCGAGCCAGAATGTTGAATGGTGAATCAATCATGAGTGAGCCAATCCTAAAGGTTAAAGATTTCTCGGTCGATTTCTGGGTCGATGGAGTCTGGTATCCAGCTGCAATCAAGATGAATTTTGAGCTCCACCCAGGCAAAGTTCTTGCGATTGTGGGCGAATCCGGATCAGGAAAATCAACGACTGCGCTTGGATTGATGGATCTTCTTGCTTCCAATGCGCGTAGAAGCGGTCAAGTTCTCATCAAAGATGTCGACATGATCAATGTTAAGAGCGCAACGTTGCGTAAATTCCGCGGCAAAGAAGTTGCCTACATTTTCCAAGAGCCAATGACTGCGCTCAACCCGGTTTACACCGTCGGTTTTCAGATTGTTGAAACCTTAAGAAATCACTTTGATATGGGGCCAAAGCAGGCTCGTACCCGCGCAATTGAACTTTTGACGATGGTGGAAATTCCAAGCCCTGAGCAATCTTTTGATAAGTATCCGCACCAACTTTCAGGTGGTCAGCGTCAACGTGCGATGATCGCGCAAGCTCTTGCTTGCGATCCAGGACTTCTCGTTGCGGATGAACCCACTACCGCGCTCGATGTAACAATCCAGGCGGAAATCTTAGATTTGATGCGAAACCTCAAAGATCGCCTCAACTCTGCAATCCTTCTCATCACCCACGATATGGGCGTTGTTGCCGATATGGCTGATGAAATCTTGGTTATGAAAGATGGACTCACTGTTGAGCACGGAA
>DAIOTH010000071.1:0-3656 GCA_036752125.1 Candidatus Nanopelagicaceae bacterium
GGAAATCTGTCTCGATAAATTGGCGCATACCAACCGCGAGCGTAATTGCTTCTTGATTTCCACCCAAAATAACCGCTGTCAAGAGAAACTCATTCATCGTTCCAATAAATGACAGTAACGCCACCACCGCAAGCATCGGAAGAGCGAGCGGAAGAATGATTCTTACGTAGATCTGACCGTGGGATGCGCCATCTATCTTCGCTGATTCATCTATTTCAGATGGAATGGAATCAAAAAATCCCTTGAGCATCCAGGCATTAATGCCGAGCGCTCCACCTGCAAAAATCACGAGCAATGCAATCGGGCTTCCAAAATCCATAAATGGAATTGATTCACGTAGATCAGCAAGGATGACATAGAACGCGGTTACTGCAAGAAGTTGCGGGAACATCTGGATAATTAGGATCGTCATCAGTGTTGTCTTGCGACCGCGATAGCGGAAACGGCTCAAGGCATATGCAGCTGTGGCGCCGATAGCGAGCTGAAGAACTGCGTTTATCGATGCAATCATCACTGAGTTGCGCATCCATAGCCAGTAAGGCTGATCTGGATTGCTCCATAAAGCTCGGTAGTTACCAAAACCGGGATATTGCGGAATCAAACTCTGGGTGTTGATCTTTCCGAGTTCATCAAAAGATGCAGATGCCATCCAAATTAGAGGAAATAGGGCAAATGCAATGGCAAGTAGTGCGATGAAATGGCGCCAGGCAAGTACTCGTACCCACTTCTGGAATGTCATCTTCTTTTGACGGACGAGAACTTGGCTACTCAATTTATGTTCTCCATCTGCTTAGAACGCCTGAAGGCTTGGATAGAAATTACCGCAACAATAAGGAAGTTAATAAACGAGACTGCGCTAGCTAAACCATAATCTCGCCCTTTACCAGCGGTAAATGCCAAGTTATATGTGTAGGAAATCAAGATATCGGTATATCCGGCAACACCACCCGAGTCATACATAACCGGGCCGCCACCAGTCAGAAGATAAATGGAACCAAAATTACTGAAGTTATATGCATATGAAGCGATTAAGAGTGGAGTTAGCGCAATTACCACAAGAGGTAGTTTGATATTCCAAAAAACTTGTCGTGGCGATGCGCCATCGACTTCGGATGCTTCGACGACTTCAGTAGATAAAGCTTGAATTGCGCCGGTTGCAATAAGGAACATATATGGAGTTCCTGCCCAGACTTGAACGAGAACAACTGCGACTTTTGCCCACCACGGATCGCTGAGCCACGGAACTGTTCCCGGCAACAATTTATTTACAATTCCATATGATTCATTGAGCATGCCCTTCCAAGTAAGGATTGAGAGCACGCCAGGCATGGCATAAGGAACAATCAAAAGAATTCGATAAAGTTTTTTCGGTTTAATCTTTGGATGATTAATTGTGAGAGCTAAGAAGAGGCCGAGGAAGAAGGTAATAATCACTACCAAGAATGGGTAAACAAAGGTCCAGATAAGAACCTTCACAAGTGGCGTGCGATAGCGCTCATCGCCGATAACTCGCTCCAGATTTTTGAGGCCGATGCGCGCGGTCCATCCTGGCTCAAGCTCTGTGCCATCGGCTCCAACAAATGAACCCTCGCTATTTGGTTTATAGATTTCACCCGTAAGCAGGTTCTCTACAAAATCTCCTGCGGCGTCATAACGGAGAGTTGGGGTAATTCGCTCAACGTTAGTGAAATCAGCGACTCGGTACTTAACATTTTCTTGCAGGCCCGGAACAAAATAATTGCTGTATTGCTCTAGTACTACCGCGATCTCTTCATCAGTCAAGAAGGTATAGCCTTCAACACTTTGGAGATTGCCATCGGCATCAACGCTCCAAGAATTTGTTGGGAGTTGTTTCAAATTTTTATCAGTTCCCGCATAAATATTCCCATCACTCTCCTTGATGAGTAGCACGATTGTGCCTTCAGGAGCTTTAGCAATTCGCATGGGCAGAATTGAGTCATCACCGACTGGTTCCAAAGAATTTGAGATGATGGAATCAATCGCTGATTGCTTATTCATCTCATGACCAACTGAAAAGTTAGTGAATGCGATGTAGCCGGTATAAATCGCAGGATAAATCTGGAAAGCAACAAGTAGAAGTGCGCCAGGAACTATGTATTTTGCCGCAACAAACTTGCTGCTTAAGAAAATGTAATCAAGAATTAAGGTTGAGATTGCAATGTAGGCGGCATAAAGAAGCCGACCATCAGCAATAAGTATTGGGACTGACCAGAGCGCAAAAGCATTTACTCCGCCAAGCAAGAAAATCTTGATGAATAAGCCTGGGAGCTTATGTGAATTCTTGATTTTCATATCTTCTATCTTCGCCTGACGTTAAATTGAAAGTATGGGGGCGCCGATTGACGCCCCCATATTTTTTCCTACTACTGTCTAACTAATCAACTACCAATTGTTTTCTTGATAGTTGCTGCCGCTGTTGTGAACGCAGCGCCTGCAGTGGACTTGCCATCTGCAACCGCATTAAGCGCGTTCTCCCAAGCGCCCCAGACTGAACCCATCTGAGGAACGTTTGGCATTGGCTGCGCTGCAGCAGAGAATGATGCAAAGCCAGCGAGTTCAGCATTTGCCTTCACAGCTGGATCTGCAGCTGCTTCAAGGTTTGCAGGCTGCTTGCCTGAAGCTTTGAACCAAGCAAGACCGAAGTCCTTACCGCTGGCATATCCATTAAGGAATGAACGTGCGGTTACTTTGTTCTTTGCATACTTGGAGAGATAGAAAGCGTTAACGCCAAGGAATGGAGCCGATGCGTACTTTCCTGAAGGGAAAGGAACAATCGAGTACTTAACCTTGGTCTGCTTCTTTAGATCTGCAATATCCCAAGGACCCATGATTACGTATGGAGCGCGTCCACCGTAGAACTCAGCGAAGCCCCATGCTGCATCTTTGCTGAGTACGCCACTCTTGTAGTACTCATCTAGTTTGCTTGCATTTGCTTGGAACTGCTTTCCACCCAAGATGTCCTTAAGGTTATAGCTCTTTCCATTCCACTTGAAGATATATCCACCGAGAGCGGTGAATAGTGGATAGGAGTGATATGTCGCTCCCTTTGGAAGCTCTAGACATACTTTGAAACCTTTAACAGCAGCTTTTGCAGCAGCGCAATTTGTTTCAAGTTCATCAAGAGTCTTTGGAGCTTTTGCAAGTTCTGTGTTGACGACAAGTGCAACGTTTTCTACGTCGACTGGAACGCCCCACTTAAGACCTTTATAAGTAATTGCATCTACAGTTGAAGATGCGTAGTTACCTGCAGCGACAGTGCTTACACGATCGATAACACCGGAGGCTGCGAGGCCACCGAGCCAGTCATGTGGAGCAATCACTACATCAGGACCAAGTCCTTTTGGTCCAGCAGTAATCAATTCATCACGAACGGTTCCGAAATCTTTCACTACAACAGTTGCAGTTACGCCATTTGCTTGTGCCCAAGGCGCGATAGCGGTTCTTACCGTTGGTGCTTTACCTGAGTCTGCCCAGATCACGAAATTCTTTGTCGCAGCTTGCGCTGGAGCAATGAGTGTCGAGATTCCAAGAGCGAGAGCTGTTAGGGCGCCATATACGCCAAAACGCTTTTTATTCATTTATTTTTCCTCCATGGAAGTATCTACAGCGAGGGGCTGCAGAGAAGGCAATTCCAG
>DAIOTH010000072.1:0-3643 GCA_036752125.1 Candidatus Nanopelagicaceae bacterium
TCAGCTTTAGTTGATATGGAGTTCGTCCAATTCCATCCAACTGGCATGGTCTGGCCTCCATCAGTACGTGGAATTTTGGTGACGGAATCTGTTCGTGGCGATGGTGGAGTTCTTACCAACAGCGAAGGTAAGCGCTTCATGTTTAATTACATCCCAGAAGTTTTCAAAGATAAATATGCAGATAATGAAGCAGAAGCAGATCGTTGGTATAAAGATCAGAATAACAATCGCCGTCCACCAGAACTTCTTCCTCGTGATGAAGTAGCGCGCGCAATTAACGCTGAAGTTAAAGCAGGTCGTGGCTCTGAACATGGCGGCGTTTATCTCGATGTATCAAAGCGTCTTCCTGCTGATGAAATTAAGCGTCGTTTGCCATCTATGTGGCATCAATTTAAAGAGTTGGCTGATGTTGATATCACCGAACAACCGATGGAAGTTGGTCCTACCTGCCACTATGTCATGGGTGGCGTGAAAGTCGATCCCGATACAACAGCGGCATATGGAGTCGAAGGACTCTTCGCCGCAGGTGAAGTTGCTGGCGGAATGCATGGCTCCAATCGTCTTGGCGGAAACTCACTCTCTGATCTCTTGGTATTTGGACGCAGAGCCGGAGCTGGAGCTGCTGATTACGTGAAGAAGTTAGGTGGAAGCGTTCCATCGGCGAGCGATAAAGCAATCGCACATGCTCATGAACATTTGAACGCGCCATTTACTCGCGACGGTAATGAGAATCCATATTCACTCCACAACGAATTACAAAACGTCACACAAGATCTCGTGGGAATTATCCGCACCGAAAAAGAGCTAGTTGATGCGCTGAAGAAGTTAGATTCAATCCGCGAGCGCGCTGCGAAAGTTAAAGCAACTGGCGGCAAAGCATTTAATCCAGGATTCCATCTTGCAATCGATCTCGAGAATATGTTGTTGGTATCTGAGTCAATTGCGCGTTCGGCCTTAGAACGTCAAGAATCTCGCGGTGGCCATACTCGCGATGATTATCCAAAGATGGATCCAAATTGGCGCCAGGTAAATCACTTATCTAAATGGAGCGGAAAAGCTGTTGAGGTTGAAGCTCAACCCGCCAAGATGCTGCCCAACGAACTTCTCGAACTATTCGAGATGGATGAGTTAAAGAAATATTTCACCGAGAAGGAACTTACGAAAGGCGGCAACTAAATGGCCCGCAAAGTAAAGATGCGCATCTGGCGCGGAGATTCCAAGAACGGTGAATTTAAAGATGTCAGCGTTGATGCCAACGAAGGCGAAGTGGTCCTTGATGTAATCCACCGTGTTCAAGGAACACAGATGCCTGACTTGGCAGTTCGTTGGAACTGCAAGGCGGGTAAATGCGGTTCATGTTCGATGGAAATTAACGGTAAACCACGCCTTGCCTGTATGACCCGCATGAATTCATTTGGTGATGACGAAACAATCACCGTCACACCACTTCGCGCCTTCCCGGTCATCCGTGACTTGGTTACCGATGTCTCATTCAATTACAAGAAAGCGATGGAAGTTCCAGCGTTCGAAGGCCCAGAAGATCTCAAGCCTGGCGAATATCGGATGCAGCAAGTCGATGTGGAGCGAAGCCAAGAGTTCCGTAAGTGCATCGAATGCTTCCTCTGCCAAGATACCTGCCACGTTATCCGTGATCATGAAGAAAATAAAAAATCTTTCGCTGGTCCACGATTCTTTATTCGCATTGCAGAGTTGGATATGCACCCACTTGATCGGCTACGCAATCGCAAACAGAAAGCCCAAGAAGAACATGGACTTGGAATGTGCAACATCACTAAGTGCTGTACTGAAGTTTGCCCAGAACATATCAAGATTACCGATAACGCAATTATTCCAATGAAGGAACGCGTTGTTGACGTTAAGTACGATCCAGTTCGTTGGCTCGGTTCAAAGATTCGCAAGCGTGAGGGCATTAACTAGTGAACCTCATTAAGCGCTGGGCAATCTTGGCTCTCGCTTTCTGGTTAACCACTTTTATTGTTAGCGGAATTCAAATCCAAGCCGGAGCTTGGAACTATTTCTGGGTGGCAGCTCTCTTTGGAGTAATCAACACAATTCTTGGCGGGCTACTGAAACTATTTACCCTTCCTGCGGTTATTCTTACTTTTGGTCTATTTATCTTCGTCATTAATGCTGCAATGTTGATGCTCGTTGATCGCTGGAGCGAAGTTCTTACTATTGATAAGTTCACATCTGCTCTGATTGGGTCGTTAATTATTAGTTTAATTTCAGGACTCACCAATAAAATCGTAAACCGGGCGTGAAAAAACTCTTCGCTGTTGCCCTTGGGGGAGCGATTGGATCTCTGGTTCGTTATCTGATTGCTGAGTCCGTTCCCAACTATCCGATAGCAATTTTTATCGCAAATCTTGTGGGCGTAGCAGTTGCGGGCTTGATTTCATTTCGATTACTAACCTCTGAATTATCCAAACTCTTCTGGATCCCAGGGTTTGCAGGCGGGCTTACCACCTTCTCATCCGTTGCGGTTATTTACGCAGATAAAAATTCGGTAGAAGTGTTCGCTTACTTTTACGGAACAGTCATTGCAAGTATCGCGCTTCTTTTTCTCATTAAACCGAAGGCAACACCATGAGGTTAGGGTTCTTTCTTATTGGTGCCTTTATTGGCGCTCCGACTCGTTATTTGATTGATCAATATTTCCGTAGTTATATGAAATTTCCACTGGGCATCTTGATTGTCAATGTTTTAGGAGCATTTCTTCTTGGCGTTGTCTTAAATACCGAATCCACGATTGGTTTTGCCGTTATGGGTTTCTGTGGAGCGCTCACCACTTGGTCTGCATTGTCACTTGATCTTTTTGACGAATTAAACTCGAAGAACTACAAAACTTTTGCTCTGAATTTGCTTAGTAATTACGGAGTAGGAGTTGTAGCAGCAGCTCTTGGTATCTGGGTTGGGGCATAATTTCAGTATGAGGAAATCAGCGTTCGCACTAGTTCTAACGCTCTTATTAACTTCCTGCGGTAGCGGTGCAGAAGAGGTGGCGTCTACCCAACAAAAACTTTACGTGCCGAGCGATTGCACCAAAACCCAGATTCTTGCCGCATTTCCGGAGTCCATCCCTAACCCGAAATTCATTGATACTCCGTGGGAACCCGCCGAAGGAACTGATCTCTTTGAAACGCTTAGTCGTGGTGGGATCGCCTGCTCTTACGGAATACAAACCGCAGAGATTGGTGCAACCATCCTCTGGGCGCCAAATGATGATGGAGTTTTTGAATCACGAATTCCGGAATGGACAAAGTTTGGGCAAGTAAAAATGGATTTGTCAGGGGTTGAGGAAGAGAGTGCATATGTACTTTCCGAGGGTGATGAAAACTCTGTCGAACGCCACGTTTGGGCAATCAATCTTCTTTTCAGAGGTGTTTGGATACAAGTAAACGCGACATATCTTCAAACGGTTGAAGAAGCGATTCCGTTAGTGCAGGCAGCGATTGACTCATTAACCTCAAAATAATTTGAGCTTTAAAGTTAAATAATCCTAAAATCCATTAAGAGCGCTGTAACTTCTCAATCCACGCTTCAACTTCATCTGGATGACGTGGCATGGCTCCACTTAAATTCTTGCAACCATCTTTGGTAACAAGAACATCATCTTCAATTC
>DAIOTH010000073.1:0-3549 GCA_036752125.1 Candidatus Nanopelagicaceae bacterium
ATAGCCATATTCGACATTGCTGATTCAAGTTCAATAATTCGCTTGATTCCCGCAAGGTTGATTCCTTCATTTACCATTCGAGAGACATTGCGAAGCAAGGCGATATCTCGTAGTGAATAACGACGGCCTCTGCCCTGTGCGCGTGAAGGTGAGACAAGTCCTAGACGATCATATTGACGAAGGGTTTGAGGATGGAGTCCAGACAATTCTGCAGCGACGGAAATAACGTATAGCGCTAAATCTTCATCTCTCTCTAAATCGCTCATGCTCGGGCTCGTTGCATGAATTCGGAGCGGAGATCTTCATTCTTAGTTGCCTCCGCAAATTCTTCCAGCGCTTTCTTTGCTTTTCCATCAACGCGTTGTGGGACTTGTACTTCGATTGTTGCCATGAGGTCACCAGCGTTAACGCCTTTCTTAACGCCGCGACCTTTAACGCGAAGTGTTTTTCCATTCTGTGTGCCCGGTGCAATTCTGACTTTTACTTCATCGCCTTCAATAGTCGGTACCGAAATATCAGCGCCCAGCGCTGCTTCTGTGAAGGAAACGGGGATAGTTAAATGTAGGTTCTCGCCCTTACGCGTGAAAATTGGATGAGGAATGACGCTTACCAACACATAGAGATCTCCAGGACCCGCTTCACCAGGGCCACCACGTCCTTTAACACGAACTTTTGCACCATCGTTAATTCCAGCAGGGATTCGCACTGTGATTGTGTGGGGTGTATTTCCCTGTCCTGCTAGACGTAAATCAACTTCTTTCCCAAAGAGTGAATCTCGGAATGAGATAGAAACTTCGACCTGGACATCTTGTCCTTTACGAGGACCGCGTCTTCCACCAAAGAGTTGAGAAAAGACATCTCCACCTCCACCAAATAAATCGCTGAAATCCCCAGAGAATTGTTGGCCACCTCCACGGAAAGCACCAGACTTGAATGCTTCGCGTGCTTGGTCATACTCGCTGCGCTTCTTATCATCGCTAAGAATTTCATAGGCTTCTGATACTTCTTTAAAACGATCTTCTAGCTTCTTGTCACCTTTAGTTTTATCAGGATGTAGTTCGCGCGCTAATGAACGATATTTCTTCTTGATTTCTGCAGCATCAGCTTTCTTATCTACGCCCAAAATGGCGTAGTAGTCTTTTTCGTAAAGATCTTTAGCAGCCATTGTTATTGAGGATCAGTCACAACCACGCGCGCTGGACGAAGTACACGCTCTTTGAATCTATAACCTGGTTGCAGAATTTTTGTGACCGTTGTTTCTTTGACCTCTTCGGAAGTTTCATGCATAAGAGCATCATGAATATTTGGATCAAAGAGAGATGGTGCTTCACCAAATTTTTCCAAGCCCAGCTTGGAAGTGGTTGAAATGATTTGGTCGGCTACTGCCTTAAATCCACCGGACAGTTCATTGTGAGTTTCAGCCCGATCCAGATCATCTAGAACCGCTAAAAACTCAAGCAGGACGCTAGAAATCGCCACTTCAGCCGCAAGAGTTCGATCACGTTCAACACGCTTTCGGTAGTTGGCGAACTCAGCTTGGAGGCGTTGCAGATCTTCGGTTAAAGCAGCGACTGGGTCTTTCGACTCAGCCGCTACTTCTTCCGTCACAACTTCAGTAGTTGTCTCTTCGGTCATTACTTACTTTCATCAACGATTTCAGCATCTTCAACACCATCATCGTTCTTTGGTGTTTCGGCTGAAGCGTTCGCTGCATTAGCGGCATAGAGGGCAGCTCCAAGTTGCTGGCTAACTTCAGCCAACTTTTCAGTAGCGCTCTTGATACCTGCGTAATCGGCACCTTCGAGAAGTTTCTTGAGATCTGCCATTGCAGTTTCAACTTCTACTTTCTTGGCAGCAGCTTCGCCTTCGTTAAGTTTGTCTGCATTATCCTTGATGAACTTCTCAGTCTGATAGACAAGCGAATCTCCCGCATTACGAATCTCGGCTTCTTCTTTACGTTGTTTATCTTCTTCTGCGTGGGATTCAGCATCGCGCATCATGCGCTCAATCTCATCCTTAGGAAGTGCAGAACCACCCGAGATGGTCATGCTCTGTGCTTTTCCAGTTCCAAGATCCTTTGCCGATACATGAACGATTCCGTTTGCATCAATATCGAAGGTAACTTCGATTTGTGGAATTCCGCGCGGAGCTGGAGCAATCCCAGTGAGCTCGAACATTCCAAGACGTTTGTTGTATGCAGCCATTTCGCGTTCGCCTTGGAAGACTTGAATCTGAACTGCTGGCTGATTGTCATCAGCAGTTGTGAAGATTTCGGAACGCTTGGTAGGGATTGTGGTGTTACGCTCAATCAACTTGGTCATGATTCCACCCTTGGTTTCAATGCCAAGAGATAGTGGAGTCACATCAAGCAGAAGAACATCTTTCACTTCACCTTTGATAACGCCGGCCTGGAGGCTCGCGCCAACAGCCACAACTTCATCAGGATTTACGCCCTTATTTGGCTCTTTTCCACCAGTGAGCTCTTTGACGAGATCAACGACTGCTGGCATACGAGTTGAGCCGCCAACAAGAACAACGTGATCGATATCTGAGATCGGAATTCCTGCATCTTTTAGTACTGCTTGGAAAGGACGGCGGCAACGATCTAGAAGTTCAGCAGTCATTGCCTGGAACTGTGCGCGAGTAATTGTTTCATCAAGGAAGAGTGGATTCTTCTCAGCATCAACGGTGATGTAAGGAAGGTTGATTGAAGTTTGTTGTGAGGAAGAGAGTTCAATCTTTGCTTTCTCGGCAGCTTCACGAACGCGCTGCATCGCCATCTTGTCTTTAGCAAGATCAACGCCATTCTTTGCGGCAAAAGTCTTGACTAAGAAATCAACGAGTGCTTGATCCCAATCATCGCCACCAAGATTGTTATCTCCATTAGTAGCTTTTACTTCTACTACGCCATCGCCAATTTCAAGAAGTGAAACATCGAATGTTCCACCGCCGAGGTCGAAGACGAGAATGGTTTGTTCTTTGTCACCTTTATCTAAACCGTAAGCAAGAGCCGCAGATGTTGGCTCGTTAATAATGCGAAGAACATTAAGTCCGGCAATTTCGCCCGCTTCTTTTGTGGCTTGACGTTGCGCATCATTAAAGTATGCAGGAACAGTAATTACTGCATCTGTGACAGTGTCACCGAGATACGCTTCTGCATCTCTCTTAAGTTTCTGGAGAATACGTGCAGAAATTTCTTGTGCGGTGTATTTCTTGCCATCAATATCTGTAGTCCAGTTCGTGCCCATGTGGCGCTTGACTGAACGAATTGTGCGATCAACGTTAGTGACGGATTGACGCTTCGCGACTTCACCAACGAGCACCTCGCCATTCTTGGCGAATGCGACAATCGACGGAGTGGTGCGTGCACCCTCCGCGTTTGCAATAACGGTGGGTTCGCCACCTTCAAGTACGGATACGCAGCTATTAGTCGTACCTAGGTCGATTCCAACGGCTTTTGCCATTTTTTATATGCTCCTTAGAAGATATGTCTTTGGTGAGGGGGTTACCCTCCAATATTGAGTCCCTTACGGTCAAAAGATTGAGTCG
>DAIOTH010000074.1:0-3401 GCA_036752125.1 Candidatus Nanopelagicaceae bacterium
TATGGCGCTGGATCGTTGGAACTATCGCAATCGTGGTCGCGTGGCAGGCACTTGGACTCGTTCTGACGGTAGCTCTAGCTCGATACTTTGATTACGATCTCGAACTTCTCTTCTCTGTTGATGATGCTGACTTAGCGAAAGTTCGAGAGTTGCCGGCCTGGAGTACCGGCGCGACCGTCCTCATATCTTTCGTGCCGCTCTTCATAGCAACTCTCCTGGCCTACAGATACCTCCTGAAGCGACCACTGAAACAGCTCTTTACATCGGCTGAGAAATATTCATGGCGCAAAACTTGGATTGGCTTTGCAGCCCTCTCCGTTATCTCTCTTGCCTTTGGCCTGGGAGATTTCATCATCAACAACGATGACTACACATGGAGTTGGGATGCTTCAGCCTTTTTGCCCTACCTCCTAATCTGTCTGACCTTATTGCCTATTCAAACCACCGCCGAAGAGCTCTTCTTCCGTGGCTGGTTGCAGCAGTGGCTCGATAACGGAAAGAAGAAGCAGTGGACCGTCTCTCTATTGAGCGGTGCATTCTTTGCGCTGCCTCACATGGCAAATCCAGAGGTGGCAGGTAATCAACTGTACTTACCCATCATTAGTTATGGCGCAACAGGATTTATGTTGGCCTGGGTTACATATCGCGATAAGGGCCTGGAGTTAGCGATCGGCGCTCACTTTGCCAACAATCTTCTTGCTGGCTTATTAGTCTCATCAAAGGATTCCGCTCTTCCTTCGGTCACTTTGTATGTCACCCCTGAAGTTCCCTGGGGACCTGCCGCAGTTATCTCTGTAGTGATGGTCCCTATTTTCATTTGGCTCACAAAGAAATGGAGCGCTAAAGTCGCGTCATGACCCAAAAAAGCGGCATTTTTCAAGGTAATTTCAAGGCTTCGATCCGCCCCCAAGATGACATGTATCGCCACGTTAATGGTGGCTGGCTTGATACTGCAGAAATTCCATCAGATCGCGCCGCCGATGGCGCCTTCTATTTTCTCCGCGACGAGTCAGAAAAAAATGTGCGCAGCATCATCGAAGAGTTAGCTGCTCAAGGCGGACCGGTTGGAAGTAACGCCCAGAAGATTGGTGATCTTTATGCCGACTTTATGGATGAAGCTCAGATTGAAAAACTAGGAATCTCCCCCATTGCAGATTTCATTTCACAGGCTCAATCAATTTCAAATCTGGAAGAGTTCACGGCGCTACTTGGGAAATTTGAATCACAGGGTTTAGGTGGATTTCTCAGCGGTTGGGTAACTGCCGACGCTTCCGATCCGACCACGAATATCGCCTATATCTACCAAGGCGGCATCAGCCTTCCTGATGAGGCCTATTACAGAGAAGAGACCCATGCCGACGTTCGCACCAAATTGGTCTCTCATATCGAGCGGATGTTTGATTTAGCGGGCATTACAGATAGCGCTTCACACGCTTCTCGAATTATGGCTCTGGAGACTGAGATAGCTTCCTATCACTGGGATACGGTCCGTAGCCGCGATGCGGTGCTGACATTTAATAAGAAGACCTTTGCGGAGATTAGCGCCCTTGCAGGCCCATTTAATTGGCATTTATGGGCAGATAACGCAGGTGTTCCTCGTTCAGTGCTCGATTCCGTTGTCATTGCTCAACCAGATTTCATTGAGAACATGGGCAAAGTCTTTGCAAAGTTTGAAGTCGAGAAGTGGCGCTCATGGCTGACTTGGCACTTAATCTCAAGTGCGGCTCCATACTTAAGTAGCCCATTTGTCAACGAAAACTTCGCTTTCTACGGCACGACTCTGACCGGTATCCCAGTCCTGAAAGAGAGATGGAAGCGCGGAGTGGCTCTGGTCGAGGGCGCTCTTGGAGAAGCAGTAGGCCAGTTCTACGTTGACCGTCACTTTCCAGCCGCTGCGAAGACGCGGATGGTTGAACTGGTCGCAAACCTGATCGAGGCATATCGCGTCAGCATCAATTCACTGGATTGGATGACCGATGAAACCAAAGCAAAAGCTCTCGAGAAATTAAAGAAATTCACGCCAAAAATCGGCTATCCCGATAAGTGGCGTGATTACTCAACGCTTGAAATTAAGCGTGGAGATTTGATGGGCAATCTCGCTCGTATCTCGCGCTTCCGTGGTGATTTCGAGTACAACAAAGTTGGAAAGCCCGTCGACAAGACAGAATGGTTAATGACGCCACAAACTGTTAACGCTTATTACCACCCGCTCATGAATGAAATAGTTTTTCCAGCTGCAATTCTGCAACCGCCATTCTTTGATCTTGAGGCTGATGATGCTGCTAATTACGGTGGCATTGGCGCAGTTATAGGACATGAAATTGGCCACGGCTTTGACGACCAAGGTTCTCGCTATGACGGGGATGGAAATCTCTCAAATTGGTGGAGCGATCAAGATCGTAATGAATTTGAAAAGCGCACTTCTAAATTAATTGCGCAGTACAACGCTCTGGCACCAGAAGAAGTGCCCGATACAAAAGTTAATGGCGCTCTTACTATTGGTGAAAATATTGGTGATCTCGGCGGCTCAACAATTGCTTACAAGGCCTACAAGATTGCACTTGGCGGAAAAGAAGCTCCCGTGATCGATGGCTTCACCGGAGATCAGCGCTTCTTCCTCGGTTACGCCCAGATCTGGAGATCGAAGATTCGCTCTGAAGCGATGAAGGTTCGTCTTGCGACCGATCCACATTCACCTGGCGAATTTCGCTGTAATCAGATTTTGAAAAATCTCAACGAATTCCATAACGCCTTTGGCATTAAGCCTGGCGATGGGTTATTTATGGATGAAGGCGAGCGAGTTCGAATCTGGTGATTTAAAGCGTCTGCGACTTGGTTTCGTCGCGGTGTTTACGTAGATAGATCATAAATGGAGTGCCGCCGGTGCCTACCGCTGATGGGTTTCCAGGAGCTTTTTGGGCTTGGGCGTGAATGTATTGGCCGGCATATTCCAAATGCATGGCGCGGAAATCTCCCACCAATTCGACAGATTCATTAAAGAGCGCGGTTGTGGAAGGGCGATTAAGTTTCTTCACAAAATCTCGAACTGAAGGGCCAGCTTCGACTGCCTCAATAAATGCCACATGCTTCGGCGGCATATATTCACGCATCTCCATTAAGTATTCACGGAGTTCATCGCGTTCATGTTCAATTCCCAAGACGCCATCCAGAGCTGGAACGATCGCGCTCTGTGCGCCAGTTTCTCCACGATAGGTCATTCCTTTTCCAGCTAACGCATCAACGCCTTCATACACCACTCCATTGGGAAGTGCAGGGTTATTGCGCCAACCAAAGATGTATGGACGTACCCGGTGGAAATAAACATACGGGTCGCACTTTTCAGGCATCCGAGCTAACACGTCATACATGCTCTTGATTCCATCACGAAGTTGTGTGAGCGC
>DAIOTH010000075.1:0-3243 GCA_036752125.1 Candidatus Nanopelagicaceae bacterium
ACGACATCATCGCTCGTATCGATGGTGGCGGAATTTCTGGACAAGCTGGTGCGCTCCGTCTTGGCGTTGCTCGTGCACTTAACGAGATTGATACAGACGCAAACCGCCCTGCGTTGAAGAAGGCGAAGTTCCTAACTCGCGATCCGCGCGTTATTGAGCGTAAGAAGTACGGCCTCAAGAAGGCACGTAAGCGCTCGCAGTACAGCAAGCGTTAATTTAACGTTTCACATATGGCCCTCTTTGGCACCGATGGTGTCCGAGGTGTTGCTGGCGTTGATCTCACTGAAAAACTAGCTCTGGATTTAGCTGTTGCTGCAGCTGAAGTGCTCACTGAAAGTGGTGAGTTTGCTGGCCATCGCCCAGTCGCAATTGTTGGTCAAGATTCACGCGAATCTGGCGCATATCTTGAAGCAGCAATCTGTAAGGGGCTTACCGAGAGCGGCGTAGATGTTCGCCGGGTCGGAATCCTTCCCACCCCTGCCGTTTCTTTCCTGATTACTGAATTGAAAGCCGATCTCGGCGTCATGATTAGCGCTTCCCACAATCCCGCGCGCGACAATGGAATTAAATTCTTCGCTCGCACTGGACGTAAGTTGGATGATGCGCTGGAAGCAAAGATCGAATCGCTTTTAGGTCAGCCATGGCAAAGGCCTGCGGATATGGAAGTTGGACGAGCTTTTGACGATAAAGAAGCGCGAGAGAAGTACATCTCTTATCTGTTATCCACCATTCACACTCGATTTGATGGACTCAAAGTTGTTGTTGATTGCGCCAATGGCGCAGCTTCTTATGTAGCGCCAGAAGTCTTACGCCGCGCAGGTGCTGAAGTTATTGCGATATCTGCGAGCCCTAATGGTTTAAATATCAATGAAAATTGCGGATCGACTCACTTAGAAAATGTCATCGCAAAAGTTAAGTCCGAAAAAGCCGATATCGGTATTGCTCATGATGGCGATGCTGACCGGGTATTGGCTGTTGATCATGAAGGTAATGTGATCGATGGCGATTACATCTTGGGAATTCTTGCTGATCACACTGATTTGCCCACCAAGACTGTTGTTGGAACTGTCATGACTAATTTGGGATTGATTCGCGCTCTGGAAAAGCGCGGCGTTGGATTTATCGCAACCCCTGTGGGTGATCGCTATGTATTGGAAAAGATGTTGGCAGAAGGCCATACTCTCGGCGGCGAACAATCAGGGCATATCATCATGCAGAAATATGCAAATACTGGTGACGGATTATTAACTGCTCTGCATTTAATTTCGCATCTTGCGCAATCAAAGAAAACCTTGAAAGAACTCGCCGCTTTTATGGTGCGTTATCCTCAAGTTCTCATCAATGTCTCGGGAGTATCTAAAGAGAAGTTGGCTCATAATCTGAAGATTCAGGAATCAGTTGCAGAAATCGAAAAGTCATTGGGCGCCAGCGGAAGAGTCTTATTGCGCGCCTCAGGTACTGAACCTCTGATCCGCGTGATGATTGAGGCAGAAAACGGTAGCGATGCCCAACAATTCGCAGAGTCGCTTGCTTCACTAGTAAAATCAGAACTCTCGCTCTAACCATCCTTATTTAAAGGAGCTCACAAATGTGTGGGATTGTCGGATACACCGGTCCGAACCCTGCACTATCTCGGGTCATCGAAGGTTTGCGCCGCCTCGAATATCGCGGCTATGACTCTGCGGGAGTTGCGTTGGCATCTGAAAAGAGCGGACCGCTTATCGTTGCGAAGAAAGCTGGCAAGTTAAGTAATCTAGAAAATTCATTAACCGATGCTTTTGAAAAATCTACTAGCGGCATTGGCCATACTCGTTGGGCAACCCATGGCGGACCTACCGATACCAATGCTCACCCGCACATTTCTAATGATGGAAAACTAGCGGTGATTCATAATGGCATTATCGAAAATTATGTTGAACTCAAGTCAGATCTTGAGAAACGTGGCCATAAGTTCACCTCAGAAACCGATACAGAATCTGTTGCGCACTTGCTTAGTGATGAATTTGGAAAGAGCAAGAATCTCGCAGCTGCTATGCGCTCAGTTTGCAAACAGTTACGAGGCTCATTTACTTTGCTGGCAATTCATTCAGATACTCCGGAAGTTATTGTGGGTGCGCGCCGTAATTCACCACTTGTTGTAGGCGTTGGAGATAACGAGAACTTTCTAGCCTCTGATGTATCCGCCTTTATTTCCCACACCAAAAAAGCACTTGAGTTGGGCCAAGATCAAGTCGTGGAGGTAACTCCAACATCGGTCTCTGTTTCTGACCTCAATGGTGAATCGATAACTCCTAAGGCGTATGAAATTACTTGGGATGCAAAGGCAGCTGAACGTGGCGGCTTCACTCACTTCATGCTGAAAGAAATATTTGAACAACCGAAAGCAATTGCGGACACTCTTCTTGGACGATTCAATGCTGATGGTTCCATCCAATGCAAAGAGATTGAGAATCTGAAAGTTGATGTTGATCGAATTTTGATTCTTGCTTGCGGTACGGCATATCACGCTGGATTGATTGGTAAATATGCCTTGGAGGAGTGGGCAAAGATTCCTGTTGATGTGGAACTCGCATCAGAATTTCGTTATCGCAGACCAGTTCTCTCCAAGAAAACTCTTGTCATCACAATCTCTCAATCAGGCGAGACAATGGATACTTTGATGGCGCTGCGGCACGCTAAAGAAATTGGTGCACAGACTCTCTCCATTTGTAACACCATGGGCTCAACAATTCCGCGAGAATCTGATGGAGTCATTTATACCCACGCCGGCCCAGAAATTGCAGTTGCTTCAACGAAAGCGCTATTAACTCAGATAGTTGCGCTACATATTGTCGGTCTTTACTTTGCACAAGAGCGTAAGACTCTTGATAAGAACCAGATCTCAAAACTTCGCGAAGAACTTCTAGCGTTACCGAATAAAGTTGAAGAGATTCTTGAAACAGTTGAACCATTACGTGAAATGACTCGTGGATTTAAAGACTCAACCTCAGTTCTATTCCTTGGACGTCATGTGGGATATCCCGCTGCACTTGAGGGCGCTCTTAAACTCAAAGAGCTCGCATATATGCATGCAGAAGGATTTGCTGGTGGCGAGTTAAAACATGGCCCTATTGCCCTCATCGAAGATGGGACTCCCGTCATCGCAATCTTGCCGCCATTTTCGAGCGAAATCTCAGAGAAGATGCGTAGCAATATCCAAGAGGTGAAAGCTCGCGGCGCCCAAGTCATTGCCATCGCAGATGC
>DAIOTH010000076.1:0-3148 GCA_036752125.1 Candidatus Nanopelagicaceae bacterium
TGCATGGTGACATTCTGCAATTTCAAAATAGGTTCACTCATGATTGCCCCTTCTCTGGAAGAGCCTTCTCACGCTTCTTACGTGGAAGGAGTCCATCCGGACGGAGGTTCATCATCAAAACTAGAACCGCACCAAATACCAACAAACGCGCATCCGAGATAAAGCGGATGCGATCTGGAAGATAACCGAGAATGATCGCGCCGAGTATGACGCCCCAGATATTGCCCATTCCACCAAATACAACGCAGGCCAAAATGAGAATTGAGACCTGAAGAGTGAAGTTATCTGGCGAGATAAAGAGAGTTTTCGATGCATAAAGCACGCCAGCTGCGCCACCGACTGATGCGCCAAGTACGAATGCCCAAATTTTGTAGCGGAAAGTCGGTACGCCCATCAATTCAGCCGCATCTTCATCTTGGCGGATAGATTCCCATGCGCGACCGGCGCGACGCACAGAGAGTCGACGAATCATCCAGATAGTTAGCAAAATAATGATGAGGAATGTCCAGAAATAAAGTCTGTGATTATCAAAAGTATATTCAAGTCCAAAGATTGTTGGAGGAGTTGGAATTCCTACAATTCCATTTGCGCCACCAATGGAGTTAAGGTTGAGAGCGGTGATGCGAACAATTTCGCCAAAACCTAGAGTAATAATTGCAAGATAATCACCACGAAGACGAAGTGCTGGAACGCCAAGAATCAAACCGGCAAACATCGCCATCGCAATACCGATAGGCAATATCTCCCATGAGTTAAGGCCAGTTTTTGTTCCTAGAATTCCCATTGTGTAAGCGCCAATTGCAAAGAATGCGACATAGCCAAGATCGAGTAGACCGCTCTTTCCAATTACAATGTTTAGACCGAGCGCCATAATGACGAAGATTGCGACAGGGAAAACAAGAACAGATCCATAGTCTGCAATTGGAGTGTTAAGGAAAGTTCCGCCTAGGAAAGGGAGAGATGCAGCCGCTGCGATTGCGCCGAGCGCAATGAGAACTCGAACTGGACGTCCAGAGCGCTCCCAAATTCCTGCGCCCCAATCTCGAAGATTAAACATCATGCCCTCGTCTGCGTAATTGCTTCACCGAATACGCCATTCGGACGGAAGTAAAGAACGACGACCAAAACTATAAATACAGTAACGGCCTTCCATTGAGTACCAAGGAAGAATGATGCGTAGGTTTCAAGGAGGCCTAGAGCTATACCGCCGTAGAAGGCGCCCTTAATATTTCCGATTCCACCGAGAATTGCTGCAGTAAATGCCGCAATACCTAACTCAAAACCGATGTTAAACGAGGTATTTTCATACTTGAGTACGTAGAAGAATCCTGCTGCACCAGTCATCAAACCGCCCACTAAGAACGTTCCAGAAACAACAAAATTCAGGTTGACGCCCATAAGTTTTGCAGCATCTTCATTCATTGAAACGGCTCGAATCGCCTTGCCAAGACGAGTTCGTTGAACAAATTGGCTAAGAGAAATAAAGAGCATTAGTCCAGCCACGACGATGATCACATTGTCTATACGTAATTCCGCTCCAAAGAAGTTCCCTAGAGACTTCTTCTCCATTACGCGTGGGCTTCCCACATATCGCGAGTCAGTGAGAATACGCATGAACTCAGCTAGAACGATTGACATTCCAATAGCCGAAATGAGTGGTGCTAATTTGTTCGAGCCTCGATTTCGAAGGCGACGATATGCAACGAGCTCTAAAAGTATCGAAAGGATCCCAGACATCAACATGGAACCGAGTAAGCAGAAAATCAAAATGTAGACGAGTCTAAAACCCGTCGCAGCTTCAGACTGCTGCGTAAATCCGAAAATGTCTCGAATCACAATAATTGTGGCAAATGTGCCATACATAAAGATTTCGGAGTTCGCAAAATTGATCATGCGAAGTACTCCATAAACCATGGTGTATCCAAGTGCAATGAGTACATAAATAAAGCCGAGGCTCAATCCACCCACTGTGAGCGAAGCAAACTGATCCTGAAAATTACTGAGCACTTGTCTACTTTCTCTAAAAATTGAAAGTTTCCAAAATTTCTTGAAGCAAGGCGCCTAGCTTGTGACTAGGCGCCTGCTTTTCAAACTATTTCTCTTTAGCGAATAAGTTCGCTAATTGAGAATTATTACTTTACTGCTCCTGTGTACTTGATTGCTCCACCCTTGATTTCGAAGCCATTCATGACTCCGCCAGCGGTATCGCCGTACTTATCAAAGGAGAGTGAGCTACCAGTAATTGACTTGCCCTTGTACGCCTTAACGCACTTGAGCATTGCATCACGAGTAGATACACCCTTGGAGATGCAGCTAAGGAAGATATTTGCAGCATCAATTGACTCAGCAGCATAGGTACCTGAAGAGACGCCCATCTTTGCCTTGAAATCTGCTTCAAGCTTTGCAGAAATCTCGGAAAGAGGAACGGTTCCACCAGTGAGGCGGACACCTTCAAGGATTGAAGCGCTTGCCAAAGTCAAGATACCTGGGCTGAGAACTCCGTCTCCACCAGCAAGAACTCCTGTGTAGCCGGAGTCACGTAGCTGACGATAAAGAGTTGCAGCTTGCGCGTAGTAACCAGTGAAGATTACAACGTTTGCATTGGCTGACTTGACCTTAGAAATTGTTGCAGACCAGTCAGTTGTCTTATCTGGAACTGAATCTTGTCCAGCAAGAACTGCGCCACCAAGCTTCATGTATTCAACAAGACCAACACCGTATGGTGATTGATCATCGATTACGAATACCTTAGGTGAAGAAACACCCTTAGTTGCGAGCTTGTATAGAGCTGGGCCCTGAACGCGGTCAGTTACTGGAATTCTGTGGAACACAGGGAATCCGATAAGACCTTGTGCTGGATCAGTAATTGATACGCGAGTAGCAGATGGAGAAATCAATGGAAGATTTGTCTGCTTGTAGAATGGAAGAGAAGCAATTGTTGCGCCTGAATATGCAGGGCCAACAATGCCGAGAATCTTCTTATTTGATGCAGCGCCTGGAGCAACTTTTGCTGCTTCAGTTCCGCTACCTTGATCGTCAATTGAAACGATCTTTACAACATACTTGCCTTTGTTCTTAGCATTGAAGAGTTTTACAGCGTACTTAACGCCGTTGAGTTCATCGATACCGACCTGAGCTTCTTCACCGG
>DAIOTH010000077.1:0-3085 GCA_036752125.1 Candidatus Nanopelagicaceae bacterium
CCGTATGCAAGAACTTGAACAATCACTTCGCATCATCGAACAGTGCTGCGACAAGTTAGATCAACTTGATGGCGCTCCAGTCATGGTTGCAGATAAGAAGATTGCATGGCCCGCACAACTTGCTCTTGGTGGAGATGGACTTGGAAATTCACTCGATCACATCCGCCAGATCATGGGAACATCGATGGAAGCGCTCATTCATCACTTTAAGATTGTGACGGAAGGATTCCGAGTTCCAGCTGGCCAGGTTTACACCGCCGTTGAATCCCCTCGTGGAGAGCTTGGCGCACACTTAGTTTCGGATGGTGGAACCCGTCCGTATCGCGTGCATTTCCGCACTCCTTCATTTAGCAACCTCCAATCAACATCTGCGATGTGTGAAGGATCCTTAATTGCTGATGTTGTTGCTGCCGTCGCATCAATTGATCCAGTGATGGGAGATGTGGACCGCTAATGCCATTAACTGATGCCGATAACGCTGTCATGGATTCGATTATCAATCGATATCCACGTACTCGCTCTGCGATTATGCCTTTGCTTCACTTTGCACAATCTAAAGATGGTTATGTAACACCGGAAAGTATTGAAGTGATTGCTAAGAAATTAAACCTCGAGACTGCAGAAGTGAATGCGGTTGCAACCTTCTATACCCAATACAAGCGCAAGCCGGTTGGCGAGTATCACGTTGGTGTTTGCACCAACACTTTGTGCGCTGTCATGGGTGGAGATGCAATCTTCGCTGCACTAAAAGATCATCTTGGAATTGAGAATGATGAAGTAACTGCGGATGGAAAAGTTTCCGTAGAACATATTGAGTGCAACGCAGCATGCGATTACGCACCTGTTGTGATGGCGAACTGGGAGTTCTATGACAACCAGACCGTGCAATCTGCAAAAGATTTAGTTGATGCAATGCGCCAAGGAAATCCACCAGCCCCAACTCGTGGCCCAAATAAACTTCCGACCTGGAAAGAAAACTCCGCAGTTCTTGCTGGATTAAACGATGGCCGTGCCAATGAAGGTGTTCAAGCTGGTGAACCAACTTTGCTTGGTTTGAAGATTGCGAAAGAAGGGGGCAAGTAAATGACAAAGTTAACTCCAGTACTTTCCGCTTTCTGGGATCAGAAAGATTCCTTCACAATCGAGGGTTATAAGCGCAACGGTGGCTATAAAGCTATTGAAAAGGCGCTTTCTATGGCCCCTGATGATGTGATTAAGGTTGTTAAGGATTCAGGACTTCGCGGTCGCGGTGGCGCTGGCTTCCCGACTGGAATGAAGTGGGGCTTTATCCCGCAAGGTGACAATAAAGAACATTACTTTGTCGTCAACGCCGATGAATCAGAACCAGGCACCTGTAAAGACATGCCAATGTTGTTGGCTAATCCACATGTACTCGTTGAAGGAATAATTATTGGTTCATATGCAATCCGCGCTAACCACGCATTTATTTATATTCGCGGCGAAGTCACACACATTATTCGTCGCGTACAACAAGCGATTGAAGATGCATATAAGGCCGGTTATCTCGGTAAGAATATTCTCGGAAAAGGATTTGATTTAGAACTCGTACTCCATGTTGGAGCTGGTGCATACATTTGCGGTGAAGAAACTGCGCTTCTTGATTCACTCGAAGGTTTCCGCGGTCAACCTCGTCTACGTCCGCCATTTCCTGCAATCGCAGGTTTGTATGCCAGACCAACAGTCGTAAACAATGTGGAATCAGTTGCTTCTGTTCCGGCCATCATTAACAATGGAGTGGAATGGTTCTCATCAATGGGAACTGAGAAGAGCAAAGGTTTCACGCTCTACTCACTCTCCGGACATGTAAAGAATCCAGGACAATTCGAAGCGCCTCTTGGAATTACTTTGCGTGAACTTATTGATCTTGCTGGAGGAATGCGTAACGGAAATAAATTGAAATTCTGGACCCCAGGTGGTTCATCTACACCTCTCTTTACTGCAGAACACCTTGATACGCCGCTGGATTACGAAGGCGTTGCCGCTGCAGGATCAATGCTCGGAACTAAAGCTCTACAAATCTTTGATGAAACAGTATGTGTGGTCCGCGCAGTACTTCGTTGGACTGAGTTTTATAAGCATGAATCATGCGGAAAATGCACCCCTTGCCGCGAAGGAACATGGTGGTTAGTTCAGATTCTTAAAGATCTTGAGAGTGGAAAAGGCGAAGCCGCAGATCTTGATAAGTTGTTGGACCTCTGTGACAACATCGCAGGACGTTCATTCTGCGCACTTGCTGATGGAGCAGCTAGCCCCATCATCTCGTCACTCAAATATTTCCGTGAAGAATATATGGAACATCTTCGTAGCGGTGGTTGCCCATTTGATCCTGCAAAGTCAACTTTATTTGCAACAGCGGAAGCGGGTGCGCGCTAAGTGAGTACCCAAGAGATTTCAGCAGATACCCAAGTCGAAATGATTACGGTAACTATCGATGGTTTCGAAGTTACTGTTCCTAAAGGAACTCTCGTCATTCGCGCTGCTGAAAAACTTGGTATCCAAATTCCACGATTCTGTGATCATCCACTTCTTGATCCCGTCGGAGCATGTCGCCAATGTTTAGTCGAAATTGAAATTAATGGTCGT
Organism: Candidatus Nanopelagicaceae bacterium; assembly: GCA_036752125.1. Classification (GTDB taxonomy): domain Bacteria; phylum Actinomycetota; class Actinomycetes; order Nanopelagicales; family Nanopelagicaceae; genus MAG-120802. The sequence continues at coordinate 2,605 of DAIOTH010000077.1, forward strand.
AAGTTTCCAAAGCCACAGGCATCCTGCACTATTCCAGTAGAACCAGGAATGATTGTTAACACTCAACTCACTTCTCCGGTTGCTGATAAAGCGCAACAAGGAATTATGGAGTTGTTGCTTATTAACCACCCACTTGATTGCCCAGTCTGCGACAAAGGTGGCGAGTGCCCACTTCAAAATCAGGCGATGTCTAATGGTCGCGAAGAATCTCGCTTTGAAGGTTATAAGCGTACTTTTGAGAAACCAATCAATATCTCTTCACAAGTGTTGCTTGATCGTGAGCGTTGCATTCTCTGTGCGCGCTGCACTCGTTTCTCCGAGCAGATTGCTGGTGATCCATTCATCACTTTGAATGAACGTGGCGCGCTTCAACAGGTTGGCATTTATGAGAAAGATCCATTTGAATCGTATTTCTCTGGAAATACCGTGCAAATCTGCCCTGTTGGAGCCCTTACTGGCGCTTCTTACCGCTTCCGCGCTC
>DAIOTH010000078.1:0-3034 GCA_036752125.1 Candidatus Nanopelagicaceae bacterium
TACCTCATAACCCTCCTCGCTCTCATCGCGATTTCAATCCGAAGCGTTGAGCTCTATCGCCGAATTAAAGCTGGGCAACCCGATCCGACTCGTGGCAATGAGAAAGTTCGACGTTTTGGATTAATGGTTCGCGAAGTTCTCACCCACGCAAAAATGTTGAACTTCACTGGATCTGGAATTGCACATTGGTTTGTGATGATTGGTTTTGTTTCACTCTTTGGAACTCTCATTACTGCATACGGCCAAATTTTTGATCCACATTTCGTTTTACCGCTTATTGGACATTGGGCGCCTTATAACTTCCTTGTTGAATTAATTACTTGGTTAACTGGTATTTCAATTGTTGCACTCATTGCAATTCGACAAGTAACTCGAATTACAAAGAAGGGCCGGAGCTCTCGCTTCTTCGGATCTGGTTCATGGAAAGCGTATTTTGTTGAAGCAACAATTCTCGCCATTGTTTTCTGTGTGATCGCACTACGTGGTCTTGAGGGCGCTTTGGTTGGCTACTCAGGAAACCCTTGGGATTTTGCCCTGACTAAACCCGCAGTAAACGCTTTTGAAAACCTAGATATTGCAACTTTAGAACGATGGATTGTGATTGTTGCTGCGCTCAAGATCATCATCTCAATGACCTGGTTTATTGTGATTGCCGCAAATCTCACGATGGGCGTTGCATGGCACCGCTTCTTAGCGCCATTTAATATCTTTTTTAAGCGCAATGTTTCTGCGGCTCCGACTCTTGGCGCACTGCCTGAAATGCTCTCACATGGAAAACCCATTGATTTTGAAGACCCTAAAGAAGACGATGTTTTCGGAATTGGTAAAGCTGCAGATATCTCTTGGAAGGGCTTGCTTGATATGGCGAGCTGTACCGAATGTGGTCGTTGCCAATCCCAATGTCCTGCTTGGCATACCGAGAAACCGCTTTCACCTAAGTTGTTGGTAATGGCGATGCGTGATCATGCGCTCGCCAAGGTTCCATCTGATAAACCGATTGTGGGCGAAACTATTAGCCCGGATGTTTTGTGGTCGTGTACAACATGTGGAGCGTGCGTAAACGAATGCCCTGTTGATATCGAACATATCGATCACATCGTCAATATGCGCCGTTTCCAGGTATTGGTGGAGTCAGAATTTCCCACTGAGCTTGGTGGAACATTTAGAAATCTCGAGAAGGCAGGAAATCCGTGGGGCGCCAATCGGATGGATCGCAACGCTTGGATTGCTGAATGTGATTTTCCTGTTGATGTGATTGATGGCGCGCTCCCCGATGATGTTGAGTATTTGTTCTGGGTTGGTTGTGCAGGTGCATATGAAGAGCGAGCTAAGAAAACCACTAAAGCTGTTGCTGAACTTCTCTACATGTCGGGTGTGAAATTTGGGGTTTTGGGTGCGCGCGAAACTTGTACTGGTGATCCGGCACGACGAGCCGGTAATGAATTTCTCTACCAGATTCTCTCTCGAGAAAATGTTGAAACTTTTAAAGAAGTGTATGTGAACTATAAAGGCACGAAAAAAGTTGTTGTGACCTGCCCGCATTGCTTTACAACAATTGGTCGGGACTACAAACAACAAGGTTTTGAGCTAGAGATGGTTCACCACACTCAACTTCTCAATACTTTAGTGAAAGAAGGACGTTTAAAGCCTGTAGCTCCGAGCACAAAGAAGTTGACCTATCACGATCCATGTTATTTGGGGCGCCATAATCAAATATATGAACCACCTCGTGAACTCCTCGAATCAACCGGTGTTGATCTTGTAGAAATGCCACGCAATAAAGAGCGCTCTTTCTGTTGCGGCGCTGGCGGTGGACGTATGTGGATGGAAGAGAAATTAGGAACGCGGATCAATATGAACCGCGTTGATGAAGCAATAGCAACTGGTGCTCAAGAAGTTGCGGTTGGTTGCCCGTTCTGCAGAGTTATGGTCAGCGATGGAGTTAAAGGTCGCGAATCAGATGTGGAAGTTATTGATGTCGCGCAGGCGCTACTTCGATCGGTTAAGAACGGTGGTAATCAGAGTTCCACCAATCAACCCTCCTAAGTGACCTCTCCAATCCACGCCGCCTAAGACAAAACCAATTGCAAAGTTAATTCCGACAATTACAAGTATTGAGCGCCATTCAATTCCTGCTTGCTGACCAATTAAAGCTAACGCTCCAAATAATCCAAAGATCATTCCTGAAGCGCCAATTGAATACACATAAGCGGGGTTAAAGAGGATTGAGAGAGTTGAGCCGGAAAGTAAAGAGACAATAAGAATTAGCGTGTATTTCTTCTTGCCAAAATATGCCTCTACTGGTGTACCTAAAGCATGTAGCGCATAAAGATTAAAAGCTAAATGCCATAAACCGCCATGCAAAAGCGCCACAGTAATTAATCGGTAATACTCGCCATTTTCAACATAAAAACGGTTAAGCAGCAACCTATCTTCGTACCCAGCAATTGTTATTTGTAAGAGGTAAGAGACCGCAATAACAACGACTAAAGAACCTGTGAGGGTGCGGCGCATTAATTTAGGATAGTGAAACTGAAGTTATCTTGACAGCTTGAACCGGACGATCGGCCCCACCAGTCTTTACTTCAGAGATTGCTTGCACGACTTTCTGGCTCGCTTCATCTTTTACTTCACCAAAAATTGTGTGCTTGCGGTTTAACCAGGAAGTCTCAGCAACTGTGATAAAAAATTGTGAACCATTTGTGCCAGGACCAGCATTTGCCATGGCAAGTAAATATGGCTTACTAAAAGTTAGTTCTGGATGAAATTCATCTGCAAAACGATATCCGGGCCCACCTGTACCAGTTCCAAGTGGATCTCCACCTTGGATCATGAAGCCTTTGATGACGCGATGAAAAACTGTTCCGTCATAGAGTGGTTGATTTGTTTTTTCGCCGGTATTTGGATTTACCCATTCACGCATTCCAGCAGCAAGTTCAACAAAATTAGCTACAGTTTTTGGCGCATGATTTGGAAATAGCTCGATAACAATGTCGCCCATTGAGGTATGAAGTGTGGCGCGTGAGATAGGTGG
>DAIOTH010000079.1:0-2927 GCA_036752125.1 Candidatus Nanopelagicaceae bacterium
TTTGATTGCTCAGCATTACCAACAACACCGATTGTTGCGCGGCATCTGACATCAACATTTCTAATTTCGCCAGATGGCATACGGAGCTGGGCATATGGACCATCTTTTGCAACAAGTTGCACAGATGCGCCAGCAGATCTAGCAATTCTTGCTCCCCCACCTGGGCGAGTTTCAATGGCATGAATCATTGTTCCAACTGGAATGTTTCTTAGCGGCAAGTTATTGCCAGGCTTAATATCTGCAGTTGGGCCATTTTCAATCTTTGTTCCCTGCTCAACGCCAAGAGGAGCGATGATGTAGCGCTTCTCGCCATCAGCAAAATGCACAAGTGCAATGCGGGCAGAGCGATTTGGATCGTATTCAATTTGTGCAATTACTGCAGGAACGCCATCTTTATCATTACGCAAGAAATCAATTACGCGATATGCGCGCTTATGTCCGCCGCCTTGATGACGAGTTGTGATCTTGCCTGAGGCATTACGACCACCGCGAGAATTAATCGGACGAATAAGTGACTTCTCTGGAGTAGATCGGGTGATCTCAGCAAAGTCGGAAACGCTCTGGCCACGAGAGCTCGGCGTTACCGGTCTTAACTTACGAAGTGCCATGTCATATCCCTTTTCTTATTAATCCCATCGCCTATTACTAGGAGACAGGGCCTCCAAAGATGTCGATGCGATCTCCAGCTGCGATTTGCACAATCGCGCGCTTTGTATCGCTTCGCTTTCCAACTCCATAACGAGTGATCTTGCTCTTGCCCTCACGGTTCATTGTGTTGACCTTGAGAACGCGAACTTTGAAAATCTTCTCAACTGCAATCTTGATCTCAGTCTTATTGGCATCAGGTGCAACGATGAAGGTGTACTTATTCTCATCGAGCATGCCATATGATTTTTCTGAAACCACTGGAGCAATTAGAACTTCGCGATGATCTCTCATGCCAAGGCCTCCTCTAACTCTGATTCAAAAGCTCTGGCTGTAACGCTCTTGCCTTTGCTTGGACCTGCAACAAAGTCAGTGATAGCTTTTTTGGAAAATACCAAGTCATCAGCAACTACAACATCGTAGGCATTTAGCTGATCCTGACGGATTAGATGTAAATCTTCTTCATTGCGAAGTGAGCGCCATGAAGCCTCTTCGCCATGAGCTAGAACAACAAGTACTCGGCGACGATCAGAGAATTGGCGAACTGCAGCGATAGCAGCTTTGCTATTAACGCTTTCAACAATGGTTGAAACGATATGGATTCGCTCATTTCTTGCACGATCTGAGAGAACGCCAGAAAGTGCTGCCTTAATCATTTTCTTAGGAGTGCGCTCATCGTATTTACGAGGAACTGGTCCTTGAGCAACGCCACCATGGCGCTGATTTGGAGAACGAGTTGAACCCTGACGAGCTCTTCCAGTTCCCTTCTGCTTGAAAGGCTTCTTACCACCACCGCTAACCTCACCGCGGTTTTTTGCCTTAGCAGTTCCAGCTCTTGCTGCATTTAGCTGAGCTGTAACTACTTGATGAATTAGTGGCACATTTACTTGGACATCAAAAATTTCTGCAGGAAGATCAAAGGTTCCAGCCTTTGCACCTTTTGCATCTTTAATTTCAATTGTTAGCGACATCTTTATGCACCTGCCTTATTGATAACTTCACTAAGAGCCTTCTTTGAAGCTGAGTGAATAAAGACCTGCGCCCCGGTTCTTCCAGGAATTGCGCCTTTAATAAGAATTAGTGATTTCTCAACATCAACGGCTTGCACAGTTAAGTTTTGAACTGTAACGGTCTCAACGCCCATACGACCCATCATGCGCTTTCCTTTAAATACGCGTCCAGGTGTGGTGCGGTTACCGATCGATCCTGAGGTGCGGTGTTTTCTCTCAACACCATGGCCATCGCCAAAACCTCTGAAATTGTGGCGCTTCATAACACCAGCTGATCCCTTACCCAGAGATGTTCCTTGGGCATCAACGATCTCGCCAGCTGTGAAAATATCTGCTTTAACTTCTTGTCCCACAGTGTAGGAAGAAGCGCTAGCTGTTCTTAGCTCTGCGACAAACTTTCTTGGAGTAACTCCAGCTTTAGCAAATTGACCAGATTCTGGCTTAGAAACTTTTCTTGGATCAATTGCGCCAAAGGCCAATTGCACAGCTTCATATCCATCTTTTTCCAGAGTGCGGATCGCAGTCACAACACATGGACCTGCCTGAACAACCGTTACCGGAATAGCTTGGCTATTTTCATCAAAGACTTGAGTCATACCGAGCTTGAGCCCAAGGATTCCCTTGATGGCGCTGCCCTTTGATTGAGTAGTTGTCATAGTGAGGTCCCCTTAGAGCTTAATCTCAATATCGACGCCAGCAGGAAGATCAAGACGCATCAAAGAATCAACTGTCTTAGGAGTTGGATCGATGATGTCGATTAGACGCTTATGGGTGCGCATCTCAAAATGTTCGCGGCTATCTTTGTATTTATGTGGCGAGCGAATCACGCAATAGGTGTTCTTCTCAGTAGGCAGCGGAACTGGGCCTGCGACCGTTGCCCCTGTGCGCTCAACTGTTTCAACGATTTTCTTCGCTGAAGAGTCAATCACCTCATGGTCATAGGCCTTGAGCCTGATGCGGATCTTCTGTCCCGCCATTTTCATTCCCTCGCTTCTACTTAAGTGCTTCTTGTTTTAAATGGGGCGCTTAGCGCGCCCCATTTAATTACTTCTTTTTTCTCTACTTAACGATCTTTGTTACACGACCTGCGCCAACAGTGCGTCCACCTTCGCGGATAGCAAAACGCAGACCCTCTTCCATCGCAACTGGCTGGATTAGAGTCACAGTCATTGCAGTGTTGTCACCAGGCATAACCATTTCGGTTCCTGATGGAAGTGTTACTACGCCAGTTACATCCGTAGTGCGGAAGTAGAACTGAGGACGGTAGTTGTT
>DAIOTH010000080.1:0-2839 GCA_036752125.1 Candidatus Nanopelagicaceae bacterium
AACTTAGTTATCCAGCTGGACCATAACTTGATCATTCCATCGACAACTTCGGGCTTCTCTGTAAACAAGTCATCAAGGCCAAAGAAGTCACCATAAATGCTCGATTCACCCGAAAAAGTTGAGTCGCCACGGTTGTGATAATTGGTGAGGTCATTAAGAAATGCTGGTTTTTTGATGGATTTATTCGCTTTTGAAACTACTGGAGGTCTCGGGAAAGACTTCTTGGCATCTAATTTTGGAAAGGTTTTCTTTCCTATGAATTTAGAGAGATCAAAGCTCTTACCTTGAGCGTCCTTATAGGGAGCCATATCAAGTGATACATAGTTATACATGCCATAGGAATTTTGGATTATGTCGCCCGTATGGTTTGCAACAATATCAACGATGACTTTCAAACCTAATTCATGTGCTTTAGATACCATGGCTTTAAATTCTGCTTCGGTGCCAAGATGTGGATCTACTGTCGTGAAATCAGTTCCCCAGTAACCGTGATAAGCGCCAGACCCAATTTGAATCCAATTCTGAACCACAGGAGGAGTTATCCAAATTGAAGTAAATCCCAGTTCCTTAATGTAGGAAAGCCTTGAGGTAAGGCCTACAAAATCTCCCCCGTGAAAATATCCAATATCTTTTTTATCTAAACCATTTACTTCTACCCCGCCCGGAATTCCTGCATTATCGTTTCTTAAATCCCCATTTTCAAAACGATCGGTCATAATGAAATAAATAGAATCATTTGCAAGCGCACCCCGAGCTATTGCTTTAAATACGGGAAGGGTTTCTGCGTTGCTTTTAGGAATAATGGGCAGAAGAGCTGCACCTGCCACCATTGCAGAAAATCCTGCAAGTAATACTTTTAGCTTAATTGCCAAATTCCACCTACAGCTTCGCGAGAATTAATCTTGAGCGTGCTGCCTTTTAATGAAGGACCAAAAAGACTTTTCTTGATGGTGAATCCATAGGGTTTGAGATCAATCTCTTTCTTAACACCTTTTCTCGAAACAAACACTAAGAGAGATTCTTTGGCAGATTCGCGTAAAAATGCCACGGAATCTTTGCTGATATCAATCCAACGGATTCCACCATAAGCCAGCGCATGGCTTGTTTTTCTCAACTTAATCAGTTCCATATAGTCGAAGAGCAGTTCACTATTCCACGTATCGGGTCGCTCCCAATTGATTGTGCGACGCCCGTTTTCGCCCCAATAACCTTCAAGACCGATTTCATCGCCAGCAAAAACCGATGGAACGCCCGGGTAAGACATCAAGAGCGTTGCTCCGGCGATGTTCCTGTGGCGATCGCCTCCGACAACGGTATGGAAACGTGCGCGATCATGAGAACCGAGCAACACCATGCTGGCCATGAGTGAACGCCAAGGAATTCCCGCAGCAAATTGCTGCATCATCTCGGCCATTGCCTGGCCATCAATCTGTGGCAGTGGAGCTGGCATTCCAAAAGAATCTCGCAATTTCTCATCGGCTTCATTCATCCAATACCAAATAGGTTTGGTGAAGCCGTTGTAATTCATCGTTCCATGCCAACCAAATCCATCAAGGTCATCAGCAAAGAAATCTGCGTTCTCTGCAACTAGCCAAGCATCAGGATTTGCTTCATCCATGGCGCCACGAATGCTCTGGGCAATCTCCTTATTGAAGTTATCTCCGTAATAACGACCAGTCATATTTCCAACATCAATACGCCAGCCCGACATACCGAAGGGTTCTTTTAGCCAGCGTTGAACGATGGAATTCTTACTTCCCCACATCAAGTCCCGTAGGCGTTGAGAATTAAAATTGAGTTTAGGCAGACTCTCGACATTCCACCAGCCGACATATCCCCACTTACTTTTCTTAGTCCAATAGAAAAACTCTCGTGTATCACTCTGCTTGTTCTGCAATGCTTTTTGTATCCAGGGATGTCCTAAACCACAATGATTTGTAGTGAGATCACTCATTAAGCGAATACTTCTTTTCGACGCCGCTTTACGTAATGAGATGAGATCTTTATCGCCACCGAGAAGTGGATCTGCTTCCTCAAACGATGAAGCGTCGTAGCGGTGATTACTCTTACTTGCAAAGATCGGCGTGAAGTAGATTGCATTAATTCCAAGAGATGTAAGGTGATCTAGTTTCTCTTCTACGCCCCGGAAGTCTCCTCCATAGAATTCTTGCGAGACTTCGCGTTGATTAAGGGCTGGAATATCGCTCCACTTACGTGGAATAGCCCATTCTGGAAGGGTTCGAGCTACGCCAGATTTTGCGAATCGATCGGGGAAAATTTGGTAGAAAACTGCTTTACGGAGCCAATCGGGAGCATCAGTTCGAGCCACAATTTTGAAATCAAAGTGGTCGACTACATCGCGTGGAAAAACTCCAGCTGCATTAAGCCATCGAAAATTTCTGCCATCGCGAAGAAGGAATCGATAATTAGTGCTTGGGCTGATAATCTCAACTTTTACTTGCCACCATTGCTCAACTTTTGTGCTCTTTGATTTCTTAAGTGGATAGGTAACTGGTTCGCCATCTTGCAGTATTCGAACAAATACTTTTTCAACTTTATCCTTCTTTGGGATGCGCACCTTAAGAGTGACTTTCTCTCCCAATTGTGGTGCGCGATTACTCACATAAAGTTCGCTGCCATCATGATGCGGGAAGGTCACTGATTAACCCTTGAGTGATCCAGCAGTAAGTCCTGAGACCACAAATTTCTGGAGCCAGATAAAGAGAATCATGACAGGAAGAGTTGCGATAAGGGCGCCTGCAGCGAAGGCTCCCCAATTCTCCTGGAAATCTGTCTCGATAAATTGGCGCATACCAACCGCGAGCGTAATTGCTTCTTG
>DAIOTH010000081.1:0-2767 GCA_036752125.1 Candidatus Nanopelagicaceae bacterium
CCGACTCCGAAAACCGCAGCGGTTTCACCTTTCTGCATTTTGGCAGTGGATGAGATTGCGGCCCATGGAGTTGAAACCGCATCAGGGATGATCGCAGCTTCTTCAAAAGGTAAATTGTCAGGAATCTTTACTACGAGAGCAGCTTTTGTAATGACATATTCAGCGTATCCGCCATCGTAATCAAAGCCGAGAGTTGTGATCTGATTCTTCTCATTACGTTCGCCGGCGATAACAAGAACTCGATCGCCGACTTTGTAGGTATGTACGCCATCACCAAGTTGATCAATAGTTCCGGCAACTTCATGGCCAAGTGTTACTTCATCACCTTTGAGATAACCGGGGGAGAGAGTGCCATCGAGGAAATGGACATCAGATAAACAAACCCCAGCTGCTCCAACTTTGATTCGAACTTCACCAGATCCAGGATTAGGAATTGGGATATCGGTGACTCTAAATTCTCTCGTTGAAACTTTTATCCGGCCAGCTTTCATGCGATTAATCCTTGCGCACGATTGATAAGAATGTTGACTCCCATGCCGAAACCTTTAAATGCGGGGTTAGTTGTCTGCCCTGCTTTATAACGCGCCCATATTTGTTGGATGATGACAGATAAACGGAAGAGTCCAAATACTTCGTAGAAGGTGAAGTCGCCACATTTGCGTCCGCTGAGCTCTAGATACTTTTCGATAAATTCTTTACGAGTAGGCATTCCATCAAGATCACTTGGTTGGCGGCGAAGGGATGCAAACATTGGTTCATCATCCTTGTCGATCCAATATGCCAGTGCAGAACCGAGATCCATAAGCGGGTCACCCACAGTAGCTAGCTCCCAATCCAGCACTCCCACTAGCTTTTTTTGGCCTAAATCGAAGACCATGTTGTCGATACGCCAATCGCCATGAATGATGCATGAGTCAATATCCTCGGGTTTATTCGCATCAAGCCAGTGCATTACATCTTCGCCATCAGGGACATCATCGGTAAGTGCGTTGCGGTAGCGCTTGGACCAACCCTCAACTTGGCGCGTGACATAACCAGAACCTTTATTTAATTCTTGTAGAACGCTTGCATCTACGGAGTGAAGTTGTGCGAGCCCAGAAACCAAGGAGTTAGCCATGATGGAGATATCTTCTTTAGAGAGTGATTCGGGAACGTCGCGACGGAATATTTCTCCTTGGATTTTCTCCATCACATAAAAATCAGAACCGAGGATTGAGTGATCTTCACAGAGCGCGATAACGGTTGGGACTAAGTTGTAAACGGGTTTGAGTCGAGACTGAATGAGAAATTCCCGTTTCATATCATGAGCCGAAACTGCTTTTGTTCCGACTGGTGGTCGGCGGAGAACTAATTCGCGATCTGGGTATTTAAGTAAGTAAGTGAGATTTGATGCGCCACTTCGAAATTGAAAAACTTCTGGCAGAGATTTTTCATTTATATGTGGAGCAAGCCAATTATGAACTTTTCCAATATCAAAGGCATCTTCATCACGAACGGGAGTGAGATCACTCATGGGAGATATGACTTGAGCTCTAACCGTGCGATATCGCGGAGATGAACTTCATCTGGGCCATCAACAATTCGTAACGCTCTTACTCCGGCATACATCGCAGCTAGCGGCGTATCTTGGCTTACGCCCGCACCGCCATGGGCTTGGATAGCGTTATTAATAATCTGTTCGGCCATGCGGGGAACCGCTACTTTGATCGCTGCAATCTCTTTGCGGGCAGCTTTTGCGCCTTGATTATCAATAATCCACGCTGTTTTGAGGACAAGTAAGCGAGATTGTTCGATATCAATCCGCGCTTGAGCAATCCACTCTTGAATAACGCCTTGGCGGGCAAGCTCTTTTCCGAAAGGAGTGCGAGTCATACTGCGTTTAACCATTAATTGAAGTGCGCGTTCTGCCATACCGATAGCGCGCATACAGTGATGGATTCGCCCTGGACCAAGTCGTGCTTGAGCAAGTGCAAAACCTTCACCCTCTTTTCCAATCAGATTACTTGCGGGAACTTTGACATTGGTAAATGAGACTTCAGCATGGCCATGTTGATCCACATAACCAAGAACGCTGAGATTACGAATTACCTTCACACCAGGGGTATCGATTGGTACGAGAATCATTGATTGTTGGTGATGATCATCGGCATCAGGGTTGGTTTTACCCATCACAATCAAAATCTTGCAACGCTCATCCATCGCGCCAGTTGTCCACCACTTAGTGCCGTTGATGATGTAGTTATCGCCATCTCTTTTAATACTGGTTCGAATATTTCGCGCATCGCTCGATGCGACATCAGGTTCTGTCATTGCAAAACCAGAGCGAATTTCACCGTTGAGTAAAGGCTCTAACCATTGCTTCTTCTGTTCAGGAGTACCGAACATATCGAGTAACTCCATATTGCCTGTATCAGGAGCTGCACAATTGATGGCTTCCGGCGCGATATCAGGCGACCAACCAGTTATTTCGGCAAGCGATGCATAATCTGTAACGCTTAAACCATGGTCAAGATGAGGGAGAAATAGATTCCATAGACCTTGAGCGCGCGCTTTCTTCTTTAACTCTTCAACAATGGGTGGAAGTTTGTGGGGAGTTCCTGCTTTAAAGAAGGCTTCACGTTGCGAGTGATAGGTCGACTCAGCGGGAAATACTTCCTTTTCCATAAAGGCTTGAAGTTTTTCGGCATATTCGGTTGCCTTAGGGCTGAGGCTGAAGTCCATGCGGATACCGTACGCATACTTACGCGAAATTAGGAGAGGGAAAATG
>DAIOTH010000082.1:0-2746 GCA_036752125.1 Candidatus Nanopelagicaceae bacterium
GAAAGCCAGTTGCAACAGCGTTCATATGAGGGATTCCTCCGCTAATGCGCTTAATCCTGGTTGGACCACCAGGCGCAGGTAAAGGAACGCAAGCAGTACACCTCGCCGCGCACTATTCCATTCCACATATCTCTACGGGCGATATCTTCCGCGCAAATCTTAAGGAAGGCACACCACTTGGTCTCCAAGCCAAGGGATTTATGGATAAAGGCGAATTAGTTCCAGATTCAGTTACAAATGCGATGGTCAAAGATCGCTTAACAAATTCCGATACCACAAATGGATTCTTGCTCGATGGTTTTCCAAGAAATGTTGCGCAAGCAGAAGTTCTACGTGCGATATTGGCAGATAAAAAAACACCAATTGATGCAGCGCTTGAACTCTCGATTGAGAACGCAGAAATTATTAAGCGACTTTCTGGTCGTCGCACCTGCCGTGGTTGCGGAAAAATCTTCCCTGGCCAACTCGATAAGTGCGATGCATGTGGTGGCGAGCTTTATCAGCGCGATGACGACAAAGAAGATGTCATAGCTCGACGTTTAGAAGTGTATGCCGAACAGACCGCGCCAATCATTGCTTTTTATCGCCATGAAGGCCTACTTATCACCATTCCTGCAGTAGGCGATGTTGCTGAAATTACCGCTGGCGCGATTCGCGCACTTTCCCAGAAACTGAGCTAAATGATGGCGATCCAGATCAAGACTTTGGATCAACTCAAGACTATGCGTCGAGCAGGTCTTCTAGTCCGCAGCACTCTTGAATTAGTTAAAGCCAATATCAAAGCCGGAATTACCACGAGCGCCCTTGATGCAATCGCAGAAGCAAATATCAAACGCGGCGGTGGAACATCAAACTTCAAGGGCTACCACGGATATCCCGCAACTATTTGTGTCTCAGTTAATGATGAAATAGTTCATGGAATTCCTGGTGATCGCATGATCATGCCAGGGGATATTGTCTCAGTAGATTGCGGAGCAGTGATTGATGGTTGGCACGGAGATGCAGCTTTCTCGATAATCGTTGATCCGATTGATGATCAACGACAGAAGATGTTGGATATCTGTGAAGAATCGATGTGGGTTGGAATTGCGGCGGGAAAAGTTGGCGCACAACTCTCGGATATTGGCCATGCGATTGAGAAATACACAAACGCGCAAGGCAAATATGGAATCTTGCGTGAATATGGCGGCCATGGAATCGGAACTGCAATGCATATGGAGCCACATATCTTTAATTATGGAAAGCCTGGTCATGGACCAACTCTCGAAGTTGGAATGGTCTTTGCAATCGAACCGATGATCACCATGGGCAGCGAGAAGACAAAAGTTCTTGATGATAATTGGACTGTTGTCACTGTTGATAAATCTCATGGATCGCACTTTGAGAATACTTATTGCATCGCCCCCGATGGAAAGCCATTTGTATTGACTGAGGTCGATGGCGGAAAATCCAATTTAGCTCGTTTCGGTATCGAAGTTTCGCCACTTCTTTCGTAAGTTTCTCCCATGAGTCGAGCCCTCGAACAGCGCGAAAAGCGAGCCAGAATCAAGGCTCTTCTAGAGGCAAAGGGTTTAGATGCTGTCGTCCTAAAAAAGGGCGCAAATGTGGCGTGGATTATTGGTGGTCGTGCACATATTCCCACCACACTTGAGCTTTCATGTATGGATGTTGTTGTCTATCGCGATCGCATCGTTGTTGTAACAAATAAGATTGAGGCGCCTCGTTTGAAGGAAGAAGAACTTTCTGGCGATGAAGAGTTAATTGTCGTCAACTGGTTTGAAGGTCGAGAGGGCCAACTTCCTAAGGGTGAACGAATTGGAGTTGATGGCGCTGAAAGCGATCGAGTAAATCTCCAATCTGAGATAGAAACTTTACGCCGTAGCCTTAATGATTATGAAGTTAATCGTCTCCGCGAGATAGGTAAGGATGCTGCTGCAGCTCTTGGTGAAGCGATGCTCGATATCTCCCCAGATATGAGTGAAGTTGAAGTTGCTGGTGAGATTGCTGAAGAGTTGTGGGAGAGAAACCTTGAACCAGTTGTGCTTCTGGTTGCGGGCGAATCACGCATCAAGAAATTTAGACACCCACTTCCAACCGTTGCTGAAGTTGGATCAACTGCGATGGGCGTTATTTGTGCAAGGCGTAAAGGACTTATTGCAAGCGTAACTCGTATCGTTCAATTTGGAGCAATTCCTTCGGAGATGAGTGAGACTTACCAGCGGCTACTAAACGTTGAGGCAGCATTTCTCGATGGCACAAAAGTGGGCGCAACTTTGGCAGAAGCATTTAAAGCCGGAGAAGTTGCTTACTTAAAAGAAGGTTTTGCTCGAGATGAATGGACCAAACATCACCAAGGTGGTCCTACTGGATATTTACCCCGTGATTTCCCCGCACACGAAAAGACTGCTCAGCTCATCGGCTTAAATAATGCGATTGCTTGGAATCCAAGCGCTGAAGGGTTGAAGGTCGAAGACACCGTAATCACGACCGATCAAGGTCTTGAGGTAATTACCTTCGATTCAGATTGGCCAACCCAAGAAACCGCAGGTCGAGCCCGCCCAGCGATCGTTTCGCAGTAACCCAAACGTTATAAAAAACCCCATAAAAAGCGTTGACCGCTGGTCATGAACGCATAAGACTCACTCCATTCAAGTGGTCAGACCACTTATAGAAGGACAAAGGAGTCTTCCACGATGGTGCGTTACGGAATCATCGGCGTGGGCGCGATGGGTCGCGAACATGCTGA
>DAIOTH010000083.1:0-2704 GCA_036752125.1 Candidatus Nanopelagicaceae bacterium
CCCGCATCATGGACGCGGCGCAAGAATTCTTTGGTCTCGGGGCGGGTGGGATTTTCCAATATTTCTCCTGACGTTCCCCACTCCAAAATCCGACCGTTATGGAGATAACAAACCTCATCAGCTACTTGTTTCGCAAATCCCATCTCATGCGTCGCCAGAACCATCGTCATTCCCTCACTCTTGAGGTCACGTACCGTGCTAAGGACTTCATTGACGAGAACTGGATCCAAAGCGCTGGTTACTTCATCGAGCAGAAGTAATCGAGGATGTCGAGCCAACGAGCGAATGATTGCAACCCGTTGTTGCTGTCCGCCGCTGAGGCGATCGGGATATTGATCTGCTTTATCTTTGAGGCCGAATTTCTTCAATAGTTGAAGTGCTTCTTCAATGGCGACTTCTTTGGCAATGCCCTGAACTTTTGTGGGAGCAAGAATTACATTCTCGAGAACTGTCATGTGGGGAAAGAGATTGAAGGATTGAAAGACCATGCCAAGTTTCTTTCGTACCTCATCTGGATTTACATCTGCGCTGGAAATATCCTCGCCATCAAGAAGTATCTGTCCATCATCTATCTGATCAAGAAGGTTGATACAGCGCAGCAGCGTTGATTTACCGCTACCCGAAGCGCCAATAAAGACTGTCGCCGTATGAACGGGAACTGTAAAAGTAATATCTTCGAGCACAACTTCGCTGCCAAAGGTTTTTCGCACTTTCTCTAGGTTTAGAACTGGAGTTGTCATGCTTGGCCCTGTGCATTCTGCTTTTCAAGAGAGTTGCGGAGCATGCGATCAGTCCACCTCGTCAGCGGAATAGTCACCAATAAAAAGATGATGGCCGCCATCACATATGGGGTGTAATTAAAAGTCTTAGCAGTTTGTATTTGTGCTGCGCGAACTGCATCAGTGACGCCGAGGATTGAAACCAAGCCCGTATCTTTAATGAGAGCCACTAAGTCATTGAGTAATGGCGGTGTAACTCGCTTCAGGGCTTGCGGGAGAACTACATGGCGCAGGGTTTGGAAATGGCTTAAACCAAGTGATCTCGCAGCAGCACGTTGGCTGGGATGAACGGTAAGGATTCCAGAGCGAATGACTTCTGCGACATAAGCAGAGTAAGTAATGATGACTGCCAGAGTTCCAAGAATAAGAACGTTATTTGTGAGGCCCTTGATCTGTAGCGCCGGAATTCCAAAGCCCACCAACAAGATGACTAAGAGCATGGGGATGCCACGGAATACATCTACATAAACTGTGGCGAGAAATCGAAATGGCGTTAGCGCGGGTGAGCGAGAAGTACGAAGTAGGGCAATAGCTAAACCAATAATCGCAACTGATGTTCCCGCAATGACTGTGAGCATTGCATTTGTTCCAAAACCTAAAATGATTTTAGGAAGAATTTCAAAACCGTAAGCCCATTTAAAGAAAGTATTTCGAAGCGTCTCCCAACCCGGAGATGTCACAACAACAATTACAAAGGTTCCAAGCACGAGAAAACTTGAGAGAGCCGCAACTAGAGCGCTCCGTTGATTTCTCTTCTTTCGTGCCTGACGACGAGCAAGTTCTATTTCACTGGGAGACCACGGTCCACCAAAATCGTAAGGCGTGGCTCCTTCATAGGAACCACGCCCCGATTTATTCGACATGAGGAGAAGTACTACTTAAGTACTGGAGCTCCCGCAGATGAAGTTAGCCATTGATCAATAATGGCTTGCAGCGTTCCATTGTCACGGATGGCATCTACTGCCTTGGTGACGCAAGAAGTAATTGGATTGTCCTTCGATAACAAGAGACCAAATCCTTGATCGCCTGCATCGCTGCCATCAATCTGACCCACGATGATTCCGTTTGGAACCTCAACTGCAGAGAGATAGAAGGCGGTTGGAAGATCTACAACGAGGCCGTCGATCTGCTTGTTCTTAAGCGCAGTTACAGCAGCAGCATTGTCATTAAATACTGAGGCCTTGAGACCGAGTTGAGTTTCAATGACATCGAGAGATGTGGTTGAAACCGCAGCGCCTAGCTTTGCTCCGGCATCCGCCAAGCCTTGGAGTGTTGTAACGCCTTCAATTTTGCTTCCCTTGAAGGAGACAATCGCTTGGTTGGACTTGTAATAAGGACTTGAGAAATCAACGACTTGCTTACGCTCATCAGTGATGGAGTACTGCTGAAGATTGAAATCGAAAGTCTTTGGTCCTGGAGCAATTGCAGCATCAAAGCTGGTGCGAACCCATTTGACCGCTGCGTTGTCATAACCAAGTTCTTGTGCAACTGCATATGCAACAGCTGCCTCAAAACCTTCGCCTGATTCAGGCTTATCGTCGATCACCCATGGGTAATAGGCGGGTTCACCAGTAGCAATAGTTAAAGTCCCTGCTTCTACTGTTGCCAAAGATTCTGGCGAGCATGTTGTTGATTCGCTTGTCGCGCTATTTTCATCTGAAGATGAACATGCGCTTAGCACTAGCGCGGCAACAAGAAGTGGAATTACTTTAAGAAGTTTCTTCATATCTAGCCTTTCGCAAATAAGTAGCTTGAGGCCTGGCAATAATTGACAGACCCGCGCTTGCCGATGCACTGTGCATACGACCTGGTCCTCACCCGGAGCACCCCACCGCGGTGGAGGGTTGCCGTCCAGTTAGCCGGGGCTTAATGCTGGAACTCGTGACCTAGCGCGGACTTTAGAAAATGAAGGCTAAAAAGTCCAC
>DAIOTH010000084.1:0-2701 GCA_036752125.1 Candidatus Nanopelagicaceae bacterium
TCTCCGACTCTGGTCGTCGTATGGCACAGGGCATCTGCCCCACATGCGGCACTAAGGTCAATCGCATTTTGGGCAAAGCCTAAATCCACCAGCTTTAAAGGAAGCGCTCGTGCACTACGCACGGGCGCTTTTCTTATGCACGGAGAGTCGTGCGCTTATTACTTTCCCATCGAGCGCGCACTCGTCATTCACATCTCAGCTTTATCCCAAGCTTTGCAAACGGAATAGTCCGCAGATGATCGCGCATGACTATCAAACCTGCACTCAAATACGGAGTTTCAATACTTCCGCCATCGAATACCGCTGAAATACGAATTGGCTCTCGCTTTCGATCCTTCGCCCTTCCCAGCAGCTGGTCCAATCTAAGCACCCGCCATCTCATCGAACTATTTAATGGCCAAAGAACTATCTCCGCTATCGCTCGTGAATCGGGAATCACGGAAGCAGCAGTTCAGTCACTTGTCGACGAACTCTCATCGCATAGTCTCATCGATCTTTACCGGACACCTATCTCATATCTGCGCCGTTACGACCCTGAATTAGGTCGAATAGAAGAAGTGCATGATCTCGATGAACGTGCTGATGACTATGCTGCAGAATCTTTTTTACGTCGCATGGAAATTGAATGCAATGCGGTAACACAGAACCCAGGTGATCACGATGGTGGAAGAACTGCCGTCTTAGAGAGACGAAACTTTCCTATTCTGATCTTTGGACATGGAAAAATTGTCAATGCGTTAGTTGGAGTTTTAAGCGCTTCAGGGTTCTCAGAAATTTCAACGGTGAACCGAGTGAGCTCTAAAGATCCCTCATTGAAAATATCTGAGGGTGATATCGCAGGTGGCTTTATCGGATCACGAGATTTAGGCCAATCGAGAAAAAAATTATTGGAAGAATTAAGAAACGTATCCTCATTATTTGTCACTCCAAAACCTTTCATCAGCTCTCCGAAGTTGATTATCAGCGTTGGAGCTCCCTCGCCTGACTCTTTACAAAGGTGGATGATGGAAAGTTCTCCGCATTTATTGGTCGAAATCCCCACACCGAATGAAGCAAGAATCGGCCCATTTGTTATCCCCGGAAAATCACCGTGTGCGCGATGTGTTCAATTAGCTGAAGGTGTAACTGTTCCTAACTCAGAAAGATGCGATGTTGGCGCTGCTTTCTCTTTAGCGATCTCCTCTGCAATAGCGCTCGATGTCATCTCAATTGCTGATCGCAAAACAAGTAATTATCTTTCTACCTCCTACATTTACTCCTCACGGCAATTCCACCAACCCGAAATACAACATTGGTCACAGCATCACGCCTGTGGCTGTACCTGGAGCTAATACTTCAACTCGCGGACAACCTTGCCATTCGAAAGAATGCGCTCATGGCCGACCAAATCCCCCAGAAGACCGGAAAGCGGAGCGCAAAGCTCGCCAGCATTCCGCTATCTGTTGCTGGTCGTGGCGCACTTGGATTCGGCAAACAACTCATAGGCCAATCCCCCGATTTTGCATTTGCAGATCTCCAAGAAAAGACTGCGGAACAAGTATTTAAAGTCTTAGGTGAACTTAAGGGTGGCGCGATGAAATTTGGCCAAGCGCTCTCCGTTTTTGAAGCTGCGCTTCCCGAAGATATCGCTAAGCCTTATCGCGAAACTCTAGTAAAACTTCAAGAGTCAGCGCCACCACTTCCAGCACGCGTTGTACATAAAGTGCTTGCTAAAGAACTTGGTGAAGATTGGCGCGATAACTTCTCTGAATTCAATGACACTCCTGCAGCATCAGCATCTATCGGACAAGTCCATAAAGCAATCTGGAAAGATGGACGACACGTTGCGGTCAAAGTTCAATATCCTGGAGCAGCTGAAGCACTCATCTCAGATCTCAATCAAATCCAACGCTTTGCAAAGATTTTCCAACTTGTTATGCCCGGTCTGGAGATGAAACCGCTTCTTGAAGAGCTTCGTGCCCGCATCATTGAAGAAGTTGATTATCGATATGAAGCCCAAGCCCAAGAAGCATGTTGGAACGCCTTCGAAAACGATCCTGACATCGCAATTCCTAAAGTTGTCCAAGCAACTGATCGCGTTCTTATTAGCGAATGGCTTGAGGGAACTCCGCTCTCCAAAGTAATTGCCTCAGGCACTCAAGAAGAGCGCAATAACGCAGGAATTCGCTTGGCTCGATTCCACTTCACAGCTCCAACTCGCGCGGGCTTACTCCACGCAGATCCACATCCCGGAAATTTCAGAGTGCTTGCCGACGGAAGATTAGGTGTACTTGATTTCGGAGCATGCAACCGTTTACCAAATGGATTTCCAGAACCATTTAAACGCTTACTTCGCAACGCACTTGAAGGTGATGCGATTGCGCTCTACAACGGATTTAAAGAAGATGGATTTATCTTGGCCGATGTTGATGTAGATCCCCAGCTAGTTCTGGATTATTTATTGCCTCTTGTTGAACCACTTCGTACTGAATACTTTGCCTATACCCGTGAATGGCTCCGTGAACAGAGCGTCCGAGTGGGCGACCCACGTAACCCCACCGCAAAGATCGGCTTCCAACTCAACCTGCCACCTGAATATGTATTAATCCACCGCGTTACGTTAGGAACCACCGGCATTTTCTGTCAGCTCCGCGCAGAAGGAAATTTCCGCGATGAAGCTCTGTCTTGGTTCCCCGAAATCACACCAACCCACTTACAAACA
>DAIOTH010000085.1:0-2559 GCA_036752125.1 Candidatus Nanopelagicaceae bacterium
CGATGGTGCGTTACGGAATCATCGGCGTGGGCGCGATGGGTCGCGAACATGCTGAAAATCTCCGTCACATCGAAGGGGCCTCAGTCACCGCAATAAGTGACCCCGATGAAGGCTCACGAAGCCTTGCAGTTACACAACTTGGAGATTCAGTAAAGGTTTTTACTGATCATAAAGATCTTCTCAACTCAGGTTTGATTGACGCCGTCATTATCGCAACGCCGAATTACACACATGTTGATGTATTGAAAGATGCTCTTGCAACGCCACTCCATGTTTTTATTGAAAAGCCACTTTGCACAACTATTGATGATTGTTTGAAAGTTATGGAGTGGTCAAAAAATAGAACTGGATTGGTGTGGATGGGGCTGGAATATCGATATATGCCACCGGTTGCCGAACTCATCTCTATTGTGCACGGCGGTGGGGTAGGAGAAGTACAACAAGTTTCAATTCGTGAACATCGCGAACCTTTCTATCCCAAAGTTGGTAACTGGAATCGCTTCACGGAAAAGACCGGCGGAACTTTAGTTGAGAAGTGCTGTCATTACTTCAATCTCATGGATCACATTTCAGGCGAGCGCCCAGTCCGAGTCTTTGCTTCAGGTGGACAACGAGTTAATTTCCTTGATGAAACATATGATGGAAAGCGCTCCGACATGATTGATAGCGCCTACGTGATAGTGGAATACCCAAGCGGAAAAAGAGCGATGCTTGATCTATGTATGTTCGCCGAAAATACAGTTGATAAAGAACATATCTCCGTTACGGGAAACGCTGGCAAAGTTGAATCATTCTTGCCATCACTCGAATTACGCCACGGAAAACGAAGTGCGGTTGGAAACTTCAAAGAGTGGACCCATGATGCTTCAAAGCCAAAGGTTGAATCCCGCAAGGTGTGGAATGACTCGATCAAATACAACGGATTTCACTACGGCGCTTCGTATCTTGAGCATGTGAAATTCTTCAACGCGATTCAGGGTGGAAAAGCCCCTGATGTGACGCTGGAAGATGGGCTACGCAGCGTCGCCACAGGTTTGGCAGCGCAGAAGAGCATCGCTGAAGGTCGCCCAGTACTGATGAGCGAAGTATTGCCGGCGGGGTGGAATTAATGAGTAGCTGCACTTTAATTCCGTTAGCTCGCCCGACCTTTGATGTCGCTGCGGCCCAAAAATTCTTTGATTCAGCGCGCGCATTATTAACCGATGTGGGCGCAACCATTAATGGACCAACATCTTTAGTTATGACTCCAGAAGATACAGCGAGCGCTGAAGCAAATCTCAAGAGCGATGAGAAGTTATATATTCTATTTAACGCCTCGTTTGCAGATGCATCGGCGGCAGTTTCACTCCTCTCCAAAGTTCCAGGTGAAGTTTTACTCTGGTCAGTTCGCGAATTTGGTGAAGTCGGTGATCGTTTACTTCTCAATTCGATGTGCGGCTCAAATCTTGCGGCTCATGCGCTCCGGGTCAACGGCAAACGCATTACGCATCTCCATGGCAATCCTGATGAACCTCATGTCAAAGAGGCGCTTAAATCTGCGCTTTCGGGAAAGATGCCAAGTGTTGGTGAACCAGAAGTTCAAAGAGGAGCGTTGGCAGATTCAGAAAAAGTTAAAGCTGCTCTCTCTAAGTTACAGGGACAGACTATTGGAGCTATTGGCGATGCGCCTGCAGGCTTTACCCCCTGCACTTACGACGCTGATGTACTGAAAAAATTATTTGGCCTTAATGTCATTAATAAATCAATCCCAGAAATCTTCGCTGATATTGCCTCAGTACCTCTTGACGAAGAGAGTGCAGAATACAAATCTGCATGTGAAGCCCAACCATCACTCAAGACTGTTCCAGAAAAAGAAGCGCGGGTTAATGCCAGCACTCGAGTTGCCTTACAAAAGTGGATTGAAACCAACAATCTTTCTGCGATCGCAATGCGCTGCTGGCCAGATTTCGCCGTTGATCTAGGCGCCTGTCCATGCGGAGCAATGGGTCGCACCGCCACTAGCGGTACCCCAGCAGCATGTGAGAGAGATGTATATGGCGCTGTAACCATGCTGCTTTTGGAAGCTCTCGGTTCTGGCACTAACTATTTAGTGGATACCGTTGATTTAGAAGAAGAAGAGAACATCATTCGAATTTGGCATTGCGGATCTGCATCCACGACTTTGGCAGTTGATCCCGATAACGCAACGCAGTACATACACTGCAATAGAAAACTAGGTGTGGCCGGTAACTTCCCTTTGAAGACCGGTCCTGTTGTTCTGGTACGGCTGGATACCGATATCGATCCAGCAAACCCGAGCAAGCTCCGATTAGTAATGACTAGTGGTGAATCACTATCTGCTCCTAATCGGTTCCAAGGTAATACAGCAACAGTTCGTACATCTGCACCAGCACGACAATTGATTAATGGGTTAATCCATAACGGATTTCCTCATCACACAGTTGTCGCTTGGAAAGACATACGAGCAGAAGTCCGCAGGATGGCGGAATTGCTAGCCATTCCGCTAACCGAGTGGTAATCACAATGATTCACCACAGAACCCTCGCATAAGGAGAAATA
>DAIOTH010000086.1:0-2468 GCA_036752125.1 Candidatus Nanopelagicaceae bacterium
GTGAGCCACCAGTCTGGGAACTTCTGCTTGTAGCGGAAGGTGACTGACATTTCATCTGAGCTAACTACTGGATCGCCTGTTTGGTAGAGCGAGTATGTGCTTGAGGAGAGACCTGCAGCGTTAAACGCCATCTTGTCGCCCTTAGCCCAATCGCCAAGTCCTGCAGCCTTTGCATAATCACGGCTGTAGATCATGTGTGTTGAAAGAAGGTCGATTCCATTGATTGGAGTTCCATCTGACCACACACGTCCTGGAGCTACGGTGTACTGAACACGGAAATCATTGGCCTTATTTGATGTAACTTTGTAAGAACCAAATGTGGTGTTCTGTACCCAAGTTCTGGATGAGTCGTAGTAACCGAAGCCCATACCGGTTAGGTAACCGATAGTGGAGTTTGTTACCAAGTTGAAGCCAACAACAGCTGAGTTAAAGCCTGAAAGTGGATTCGGTTCATGGAGAATTACGGTTCCATTTTTCGCCGCATTGACTGGCGGGACAGTAGAAGCGGCTAGAAGGATCGAAAGAGATCCAACAATTGCAGCCCTTAACTTCTTGTTCTTCAAGATAACCTCCTAAAAGGTTTGAAATGGGGAATTTCCGCAGTGAAAAGTCGACTGTTTCACTACCTCACTTCCCGCGAGGGTTGGGGAATTATCGCTTGTGATGGGTATTTTCACAACGCCGAGGTTTCGTAAATAGATAACAAATCCGTTGTAAAACCCCGATTTACAGGCATAGTGGCGCCTCAACTCCACCAAAGAAGGGCTGCCTTAGGCTGGCCCGAAAGACGGGTGAATCGAGGGTCAGATGAGCGCTCCACATCGATCGCTTTTTCGCGCTAACGCAGCTCTGGTCGCCATAGTTGCCATTTCCGCAACCTCAGTTTTTGGTGCAACCCGAGTCCTCGCTGCCCCAACTTCAAATCCCAGCGCATCAAGCACGAGCATCAACACCCAGCCGATCTCCAAACTTAAATCTGGCGGCTCACTCTTACTTCCGATTTCACAAGAACCACGACAATTCAATCCATTTCATATCGCCGCCAATGACTTTGAATTGAGTCGGATGATGAGCGCAACGCTCCCCTCTTTTTTTATCAGTGATTCACAAGGCAAGTTAGCAATCAATAAAAATTATGTTTCTACTTTCACTCAGATAAAGAGTTCACCGCAAACGCTACGAATTGTTCTCAATCCTAAGGCGGTATGGAGTGATGGAAAGAAGATTGGATTAGCGGACTTCGTCGGACAATGGCGTGCGCTGAACGGCAAGAACCCCTCCTACGAAATTTTGAATTCACAAGGTTACGCAAACATCAAGTCCATTCAGGCTGGAAAAGTTGCTGGCGAAATCTTGATTGTCATGACGAAAACTAATCCAGATTGGCGAGAACTCTTTACTCCTCTATTGCCCGCCTCCCTTACTAAAGATGCCGCCACATTCAATACTTCCTGGCAGAGCAAACCACTATTAAGCGCTGGTCCATTTGCTTTTGAATCCCTCAATCAAGAGCAAGGCGCTATCACTTGGATTCGAAATTCGAAGTGGTGGGGCGCTAAAGCGGTCCTTGATTCAATTGTCTACCGAATTCTTCCGTCACAAGTTCAATACGCCGCGATGATGAATGATGAGATTCACTTCATGGAATTTGGTTCAGATATCTCATCAATCAAGCTTGCACGTAAGAACCCTAAACTCACTATCAACTCAGTTCCTGGTGTCGATAAATGGGAGCACATTGAAATAAATTCGAAGAACCCCATTCTCTCTGATCTCTCGGTCCGACGCGCGATTACTGTCGCAATTAATCGTGAAGCAATCGCGGAAATCAATACTGGGCTCTTAGTTTCTTCATCCACCACCAAGAACAATCGAATTTTCCACGCCGGCCAAGAGTGTTATAAGGACAATTCCGGAAAATGGAGCAAGCAGAGCATCGTTCTTGCAGATCAGCTTCTTGATGATGCGGGCTGGACGGCAGCAACGAATTCTCAAGATAAAGATTCAAATGGCAAGAACAAGATTGTGGGAATGCGCTACTACACAGGCGCAGCAAAACCGGGACTCGTTCCACAACAACCACTAAGCCTGCGCTTTACATATCCTTCAGGAAATCAGGCGCGAGAGAACATTGCACTTCTCGTTCAGTCAATGCTCCGTGCCAAACCTATTGGTATCGATCTTCAGCTCCGCGAAGTCCCGCCACAAGATTTCTTCACAAAGCATGTAAATCCAACTTCGTTGGATTTTGAACTCACTACTTTTTCGTGGAGTAGTTCACTCCTGCCAATTAGTGGCGCTATGCCACTCTATGCAAAGAACTCTTCCCAAAATTTCGCAAAAGATTCCATCACAACAGAACTCGATGCGCTGATTAAGAAAACTACAGCCGAGATTGATCCCGCAAAACGATGTGCGCTCGCTAATCAAGTCGATGGCGCATTGTGGGAGAACGCATTCAATATTCC
>DAIOTH010000087.1:0-2427 GCA_036752125.1 Candidatus Nanopelagicaceae bacterium
GGTGATGTCATGGGTAATTACCATCCACACGGAGATGGCGCGATCTATGACACCTTGGTTCGTTTAGCTCAACATTGGTCACTTCGTTATCCACTCGTTGATGGAAATGGAAACTTTGGATCGCCTGGAAATGATCCAGCAGCGGCGATGCGCTACACAGAAGCTCGCATGGCTCCTCTTGCTATGGAGATCATGCGCGATATCGATGAAGAAACCGTTGATTTCATTCCAAACTACGATGGTCGCTCTCAAGAACCAGTCGTACTACCAAGTCGCTTTCCAAATCTTTTAGTCAATGGCTCTGCTGGTATTGCGGTCGGAATGGCAACCAACATACCGCCACATAATCTTCGCGAGATTGCAGGCGCAGTGGAATGGGCGCTAGAAAACCCTGAAGCATCAAGTGAAGAGACGCTCAGCGCGCTGCTAGGAATTGTTAAAGGCCCCGATTTCCCAACTCGAGGAATCATTGTTGGCCGCCAAGGAATTGAAGAGGCGTACCGCACCGGTCGTGGTTCCATCACAATGCGCGCAGTTGTTGAAATTGAAGAGATCAACAAGCGCACCTGCTTAGTTATTACTGAACTTCCTTATCAAGTAAATCCAGATAATTTAGCTTTAAAGATTGCTGAACTTGTCAAAGATGGAAAAATCAAAGGCATCGCAGATGTACGCGATGAAGGCAACGAACGTCTTGGCCAACGTTTGGTTATTGTTCTTCGAAACGACGCAACTCCAAAAATTGTTTTAAATAATCTCTATAAACACACTCAACTCCAAGATTCATTTGGCGCAAATATGTTGGCTCTGGTCGACAATGTTCCGCGCACACTTCGTCTCGATGAATTTGTTCGTCATTACATCACCCACCAAATTGAAGTAATTGTGCGACGCACAAAATATCGACTATCGGAAAAAGAAAAACGCGCACATATCTTGCGTGGCTATCTCAAAGCCCTCGACGCACTTGATGCAGTAATTGCCCTGATTCGTGCCAGCGCGAATTCAGATGAAGCACGTGAAGGTTTAATGAAACTTCTTGAGGTTGATGAACTCCAAGCAAACGCAATTTTAGATATGCAACTTCGACGCCTTGCTGCACTTGAGCGCCAGAAAATTATTGATGAGTACGAATCTCTTATGGCAGACATTAAAGAGCTCACCATTATTTTGAATGATCCTGCAAAACAACGGAGCATCATCCGTGAAGAACTTAAAGAAATCGCTGAGAAATATGGCGATGACCGACGCACCCAGATAATTGCTGGCGACACCGATTTGTCAGTAGAAGATCTCATCCCAGACCAAGATGTTGTTGTCACCATTACTCGCGGTGGCTATGCAAAACGCACTAAAGCTGATCTGTATCGCTCCCAACGCCGCGGTGGCAAAGGTGTTAAAGGCGCAGCACTGAAACAAGATGACATAGTCGAGCATTTCTTCACCGCCTCAACACATGATTGGCTGCTCTTCTTCACCAACCAAGGCCGGGTTTATCGCGCCAAAGTTCACGAACTTCCTGATGCTGGACGCGATGCGCGCGGCCAACACGTCGCAAACCTCTTAGCATTTAAACCTAATGAAAATATCGCATCAGTAATTTCGATTGCGGATTACTCATCTCTCCCACATCTAGTTATTGCAACTAAAGGTGGAATCATTAAGAAGAGCCCACTGGTTGAATATGACTCTCCACGAACTGGTGGACTCATCGCAATTACTTTGAAAGATGGCGACGAAGTCGTCGCAGCCTCAGCAATTACCAGCAAAGATGAGTTGTTGTTAATTTCAAAGAAGGGTATGTCGCTTCGTTTTACTGCAGATGATGAATCACTACGTCCTATGGGTCGCTCTGCAACTGGCGTAATCGGAATGAAATTCCGTAGTGGCGATGAGCTACTAACAATGTCTACTATCCGAAGTGGCGATGGTAAATCTACGAACTATGTCCTTACTGCAACTGATGGTGGTTTTGGAAAGCGCACAACACTGGATGAATACCGCTCACAAGGTCGCGGTGGTATCGGCGTAAAAGCAGCGAAAGTTGATGAAGATTCGCGCGGTGGTTTAGTCGGTGCGCTTATTGTTAGCGAAAAAGATGAGATTCTTGTTATTACATCCGGCGGCGTTGTTATGCGCACACCAGTAAAAGAAGTTCGCGAAACTGGCCGCGACACATTAGGTGTTCGTCTCGTCAATCTTGATCAAGGGACCCATGTGGTCTCCTTAGCAAAGGTCAGCGACGACGAATAGGTGTGAAAATTAAGCGCTCAAAAAAGTGCTATTTTTGCGCCCGCCCGCAAGTCAGGTAGCCTTGCGCTTCCGTTTTGCGGGCCTATAGCTCAGCCTGGTTAGAGCGCTTCCCTGATAAGGAAGAGGTCAGTGGTTCAAGTCCACTTAGGCCCACGCTTCTTAACAAGGAGCGCT
>DAIOTH010000088.1:0-2279 GCA_036752125.1 Candidatus Nanopelagicaceae bacterium
TTACCTAGTTCAATTGAGCGCTATGGCGTTTTCATTTTCAATAGAGAAGACAATCCCGGGGCGCCAAGGTCGCACCGGTGAAATCTCTACTCCACATGGCACCATTAAAACGCCCGCCTTTATTCCGGTCGGCACTAAAGCCACTGTTAAATCAGTACTTCCTGATTCTGTTGATGGAATCGGAGCACAAGCGGTTCTCGCTAACGCGTATCACTTATATCTCCAACCCGGCCCCGATGTACTCGACGAGGCTGGTGGATTATCTACATTTATGAATTGGCAGAAACCAACGTTTACCGACAGTGGTGGCTTCCAAGTTATGTCACTTGGCGTTGGATTCAAGAAAGTTATCGATATGGGTGGAGATTCACTCAACTCCGATGATGTCATCGCCGAAAAAAGAGAGCGCTTAGCGCATGTTGATGATGATGGAGTTACTTTTAAATCTCATCTTGATGGCTCGATGCATAGATTTACTCCAGAAATTTCTATGCAAGTACAACACAAAATTGGCGCGGACATTATGTTTGCATTTGATGAACTCACAACGCTTCATAACACTCGCAAATACCAAGAACGATCACTTGAACGAACTCGACTCTGGGCGCTGCGATGCCTTGATGAACATAAGAGACTCACAGATGAACGAGCTAACAAGCCCTATCAAGCGCTCTTCGGTGTTCTCCAAGGAGCGCAGTATGAAGATTTACGTCGTAAAGCGGCGCGAGATTTAGGCGCGATGCAATCTTCTGGAATTGAGTTTGATGGATTTGGAATGGGCGGCGCACTTGATAAATCCGCGCTTGGAACCATCGTAAGTTGGATGACCGAAGAATTACCCGTAAACAAACCGCGACATCTGCTTGGTATTGGCGAGCCCGCCGATCTTTTTGCTGGAGTCGAAAATGGCGCCGATACTTTTGATTGCGTTGCGCCCACCCGCGAAGCCCGCACCAGCGCGGTCTATTCCCCCACAGGCCGATTCAATGTTTCTAATGGCTCATATCGTCGGGACTACTCGCCTATCGACAAGGATTGCACTTGCTATACCTGTGCGAACTACAGTCGGGCTTATCTCAATCACCTATTCCGCGCTAAAGAAATTGTTGGCCCAACTCTTGCCACAATCCATAACCTGCACTTCATCGTTACTCTCGTTGAACGTATGCGAAGCGCAATCAACAACGGTGATTTCCTTGATTTTAAGAGTGATTTTCTCGGACGCTACCAATCAAAAAACGAAATTTAGTTTACGAGCTCTTCTCTCTTTTTGACGACATTAATAACGCGATAGGTGATCGGTAGCAAAAGAACCTCAATAGAGGTTTTGTAAAGAAAACCGACAACAAGGTAATTGAGAAATTCATCAAACGAGAGTCTTCCAAGAGAAGCAATCACGGTGAATACAACTGTGTCTATAAATTCCCCAACGACTGTGGATCCAATCAGACGAGCCCACAACTTCTTTTCGTGAGTCTTCTTCTTGATCTGAACGAGAGTCCATGAATTTGCAAGTTGTCCACATAAAAACGCGATAATGCTGGCAAGAACAATTTGTGGAACAAAGCCAAGGATTGCTTCAAATGCCTCTTGATTTGGCCACTCGGCAGCAGCAGGTGCGACTTGAACTAACCAGAAAGTTAATCCAGCTAATGCCCCAAGGCCAAAACCGGTATAGATAACTCGACGAGCGGCGCGGAATCCATAAACCTCAGTTAACACATCACCCAGAATGTAGGTAAGAGGAAAGAGAAAAGCTCCTCCGTCAGTCTTAATGAAACCGATATCAATAAATTTAGTGGCGCCAATATTAGATATCAGCAATAACGCACAGAAAACTGCAGCAATTATGGGATAGAGACTGCGGTGATAGAAATTCACAGGTGCGGACATGACTGTAATTCTAACTGGACTGGAATGAAATCGACCTAAGTGCGCTTGAGCAATTCCTTCATATACTCAATTTCAGCGCGCTGTGTAGCAATTATGGATTTTGCTAGTTGTGATACTTCAACATTTTTTGAATCCACTACATCATCGGCCATTTCTATCGCGCCTTCATGATGCTTAATCATTCCTTCAAGAAATAGTCGATCGAATTCGGCTCCTCGAGCACTCTTCAACTCATTCATTTCATCATCAGAGAGCATTCCATCCATCATATGTCCCGCATGTGATCCCATATGGGAATCGCTCCAACTCTTCATAAGCTCTATTTCGGGACCTTGTTCAGCACGAATTTTCGTGGCTAAATCGCGAACTTCAGAATTATCTGAATT
>DAIOTH010000089.1:0-2194 GCA_036752125.1 Candidatus Nanopelagicaceae bacterium
TGCAAAGTTACTCCGCCAGTCTCGTCCCAAATTTCAACTTCTAACGTTGGAGCAGAATCCATTGCAGCTGGACGAATTGCAGTCACGCGACCGGTTACATGAGCTCGCTTACGCCAAGAGATTTTTCCAATCGGCATTACTTTTTCTTCGTAATGACTTATTGGCCCTGTTGTTTGGACCCAGGTGCTCTGGGCGCGCGCAGGCAATTCTGATGTAGGCGCTTCTTCGACTATTTCAGGCGCATGTTGGATTGGAGAGACTCCTGAAATCATCTTGTCGATATCAAAAGGAACGATGGTTGCAACTACACGTGGAAGTTGGGAGATAGGTCGCGCGATTTCTTCCGCGGTCTGATCATGAATTAAACGAGCAAGGAAGCCGCGATATGCGCGACGTGGAAGCAGAAGTGTTAATTCAACATCACCCTTTTGCGTGGCACGGATTGCATAATCCACTGCAGCGTTAGGAAGTCGGCGGTCAGGGCAATCAATAAATTCAATAGGAACATCATCAACGCCATGGTTCGACATCCACTCATTCTTAATTTGTTCAGCGCGGCGATCATCAAGTACAAAGTGAACTGCATGGAGTGAGCGTGGATTCAGTGATCGCGCGTAACGAATTGTTCCGACAGTAGCGAGATCTACGGAATCGACAAGAACGGTGACATCGTGACGCGTAATTGAGAGCGCACGCTCTTGCTCCTTACGAATTTCAAGGGCCTTCTTCTCTGCATCGTAACGAGTACGTAAGCGTAAGAAAGAGATCACAAGTATCGGAGCGACCACAAGAACTACCCATGCGCCTTCAGTAAATTTAACAATAGCGAAGATAATTACGATGATGAGAGCCAAGCTGCCCGCTAAACCATTAATCGCAAACTTTAACTTCCAATTTCCTTCACGATTCTTGTAGTTATATTTAGCCATACCAAGTCCGGAAAGTGTGAAGGCGGTAAAAACTCCAAGGGCATAGAACGCAACCAAATACGAAACTGATCCTTGGGTTGCAAAAACCAGAATGAGCGCTGCGCCAGATAAAACCATGATTCCATTCGAGAAATTAAGTTTGTGGCCACGCTTGGTGAGCCATTTAGGTAAATATCCATCGGCAGCTGCGTAATTAACGACGATTGGGAAAGCGCTAAATGTCGTGTTTGCGCCAGCAAAGAGAATCAACATCGTTGCGGCTTGGACGACGATAAAGAACACAGACCCAAATGCGCCATCACCCAAGATTGTGGAAGCGACTTGGGAAATAACTGTCGGTGTTTCATCTTCATAAGGCACAGCCATAATGCGATGTGCAAAGTACGAAACCCCAAGCACTAGCGAGCCCAAGATCAAACTCATCATTACTAGGGTGCGTTTTGCGTTAACTGATTCCGGCGTTTTAAAGAGTCCAACGCCATCTGCAATCGCTTCAAGGCCAGTAAGAGATGATCCGCCATTTGCGAATGCGCGAAGCAAGATAAATATGGCAGCGGCCGAAAGCAGGCCTTGTTCAGTTCCTATCTCAATCGCTCCAGGCGCGCGAGGATCAAGTTGAGGTAGCCCTGTTGTTAATTCTCGGAAGATTCCAATTCCAAAGACAATAAACATGGAACCAACGAATAAATATGTAGGCAGCGCAAAAGCTCGACCAGCTTCTTTCACGCCACGCAAGTTCCCGTAAGCAAGAAGCGCAATTACAACTACGCAAATCTCAATCTTCCACGGCGCAAGCTCGGGGAATGTGGAGATGATTGCTGCAACGCCCGCCGCAGTTTGGATGGCCAACGTCACGATGTAATCCAAAATCAGAGCCACAGCTGCAATTTGAGCAACTACCGGTCCAAAGTTATCTCGCGAAACTATGTAAGCGCCGCCAAATTGGGTGTAGACAGAAATTACATTTCGATACGACAACGTAATAATTAACAGGACGGTGAGCACAACAAATGTCATCGGCATTAATAGAGTGAATGCCGCTAACCCAAAGGCAGGAAGGAGCGCTACAAGTATCTGTTCAGAACCATATGCCGAAGAAGAAATGCAATCCGAGGAAAGAATTCCTAGCGCATAACGTTTCTTCAATCGTTGGTGGCTTAGCGTGTGGCGGTTGAGTGGATTACCGAGAAGGAATTTCTTAAGACGGTAGGAGAAAGGGTCCCGCAAGTGCGCATGATCTTGAAGCGCTTTGGGGGTGGGCGCAT
>DAIOTH010000090.1:0-2150 GCA_036752125.1 Candidatus Nanopelagicaceae bacterium
CATAAGGAAGCTGAACTTCTCGAAGTTTAACTTTGAGGTAAAAATATGAGCGACCTCCACTCGATAAACGAGGCGATCAATAAGCGCGCCGGTCGCAAACTTCTGCCTTCCATAGCTGTCGGCCTTTTTCTTTTGGCGATTATCTTTTCGACGATGGCTTACATTCCCGTTTTATTTGCAGTATTTGTAGGAATCGCCGTACTGATCGCGCTACATGAACTCACCACAGCCTTTAAAGCACGAGAGATTCAAATTAATTACCTTCAACTCAGTGTGGCAACTACTCTCATTCTGGCAAGTTCGTGGGTTGGGGGATTACCAGGTCTTGCTGTTTCAGTAGCGATCGCATTAATCGCTAATCTTTTTCTTGTTCTGCTCCGTGGAACTGAAGGGTTTATTAAGAATGCCACGGCGAGCGCTTTCGCACTTCTTTATCCCGGCTTTGTTGCAGGTTTTATTTTCTTATTGGCTCGCTCCGGTGAAGGGTTCTCATATATCGCCACGCTCGTAATCTTGGTTGGATGTAACGACACCTTTGCCTATGTATTTGGAGTTCTCCTCGGAAAGCACCCACTAGCACCAAAAATTTCTCCGAAAAAAACCTGGGAAGGTTTTGTTGGGGGATTAATTTTTACTTCGATTGGTAGCGCGCTAGCTTTTTACTATCTCCTCGATCATCACCCTGCAATCGGTGCGCTCGCTGGATTTGCTGGAGTTCTGGCTGCCACTGTCGGTGACTTAGTTGAAAGCGCTATTAAACGTGACCTTTCCATTAAAGATATGGGGACCCTACTTCCGGGGCACGGCGGAATGTTGGATCGTTTAGATTCAGCGCTGATTACCGCCCCAGTTATGTGGTTCTGTATCGAGCTCTTGAAGCGATTCGCATGAGCGAGTTGAAATTAGTTTTTGAAGAGCCTAAACAGCGGAAAAAAGCCCCAGAACATCTTGCTGATCTGACAAAAGAGGAACGTCGCACCAAGGCCGAATCCCTTGGACTGCCTGCTTTTCGCGCAAATCAAATCTCTACGCATTACTTCACCCATTACAACGATGATCCGGATTCATGGACTGATAT
Organism: Candidatus Nanopelagicaceae bacterium; assembly: GCA_036752125.1. Classification (GTDB taxonomy): domain Bacteria; phylum Actinomycetota; class Actinomycetes; order Nanopelagicales; family Nanopelagicaceae; genus MAG-120802. The sequence continues at coordinate 1,079 of DAIOTH010000090.1, forward strand.
TCCAGCAGCAATGCGTCCACTGGTGGCCGAACACTTCTTGCCAAAACTAATTACGTTGGTTCGATCAATTACTTGCGATAACGGCAAAACTAGAAAAGATTTGTGGCGCCTCCATGATGGCGTCCTTGTTGAATCAGTATTGATGCGTTACTCCGATCGCACAACAGTATGTATCTCATCCCAAGCTGGATGCGGAATGAATTGTCCATTCTGCGCGACTGGCCAAGCGGGACTTACTCGAAATCTCACTGCTGGAGAGATAACGGCACAGATTGTTGCATCTGCAAAAGCCTGCGCAACTGGTGAATTACCGGGGGGACCTACGCGACTTTCCAATGTTGTTTTTATGGGCATGGGCGAACCACTTGCAAATTACAACGCGGTCCTTCGCACAGTACGAAACATCATTACTCCTCAACCAGATGGACTTGGAATCGGCGCTCGTTCAGTTACCGTCTCCACTGTTGGACTAGTTACGGGAATTGAAAAGCTCACTGGAGAAGATCTACAGGTCACACTTGCAGTTTCACTCCATACCCCCGACGATGAATTACGTGACACTTTGGTGCCGATTAATTCTCGTTGGAAAGTTAAAGAGGTGCTCAGCGCTGCAGACAAGTACGCAGAGCAAACTGGTCGTCGTTATTCCATCGAATATGCGCTCATTCGAGATATCAATGACCAACAATGGCGCGCTGACTTACTCGGACGCTTGCTGAAAAATCGCCATGCCCATGTGAATTTGATTCCACTGAACCCAACTCCGGGATCTAAGTGGACTGCGTCACGAAAAGAAGATGAGCGCGCATTTGTGAGAACCTTAGAAAATTATGGAGTTCCGGTAACGGTTCGTGATACCAGAGGTCGGGAGATTGATGGCGCTTGCGGCCAACTAGCAGCTGCGGAAATCGCCACAAAATAATCTTTGCCCACCATCTTGATAGCCGGTGGCTCACTAACTAAACTCAAACCCTCATCTATTTTCGGAGGTTTTCGTGAAGACCCTGCAGAATTTCATCAACGGACAGAAAGTTCAATCGTCCTCTGATAAAACTCAAGATCTCATCAATCC
>DAIOTH010000091.1:0-2086 GCA_036752125.1 Candidatus Nanopelagicaceae bacterium
GTCTCCATGATTTTTCAAGATCCGATGTCATCACTTCACCCGTATTACAAGATCAGCAACCAGCTCTGCGAGAGTTATTTAGTTCACCATCCGCGCCAGAAAAAAGCAGCGCTTGATAAAGCAATTTCCATGCTCGAACTCGTTGGAATTCCACAACCAGATAAAAGAGTTTTTGATTATCCACACCAATTCTCCGGTGGTATGCGCCAGCGCGTGATGATTGCTATGGCACTTATGAACGATCCAAAAGTTCTCATTGCTGATGAACCAACCACTGCTCTTGATGTAACTGTTCAAGCTCAGATTCTTACGCTTCTTGGAGATCTTCAGAAGAAGCTCAATATGGGAATTGTTTTGATCACTCATGATCTTGGCGTTGTCGCACAAGTTTCTGATCGAGTAAATGTTATGTATGCCGGAAAGATTGTTGAGAGTGGTTCCGTTGATGACATCTTCTATCGACCTCTTGCTCCCTACACTCTCGGACTTTTGAATTCGATTCCACGTGCTGGAGATAAGAAAACTGGTCGCCTTAGCGCCATTGCTGGACAACCACCTTCACTCATTAATCTTCCAACGGGATGTTCATTTGCACCACGATGCGATTTCAAAGAGAAAGTAAGCGGCGGCCTCTGCAATTCTTCAATGCCAGCACTTACTGGAGTTTCAAGTGAGCATCGTTCACGTTGTCATCTTGATGAAAAAGAACGCCAGAAGCTATTTCCCACATTGGCGGTGAAGTAATGGCCAGCAACGATGTAATTCTCTCGGTTTCAAATCTCACTAAACACTTTCCAGTAAATAAACGCGTATCTCGTCGAACTGGCTCAACTGCGGTAAAGGCTGTTGATGGCATCAGTTTTGATCTCAAGCGTGGGGAGACCTTAGGCCTGGTCGGTGAATCTGGTTGCGGCAAGACAACTGCAGGTCGCACCATCTTGAAACTAATTGAGCCAACGTCGGGGACTATAAATTTTGAAGGCCAAGACATCACAACTCTGAATCCAAATGAGATGCGTCCCATTCGTAGCCAGATGCAGATTATTTTCCAAGATCCTTATTCAGCTTTAAACCCACGACAAACTGTTGGAAGAATCATCGCTGCTCCATTCGAAATTCAAGATATCGAACCAACCGGAGGCACGAAGAAAGCTGTCCAAGAATTGATGGAACGTGTTGGACTTAATCCAGAGCACTACAACCGCTACCCACATGAGTTCTCTGGGGGACAGCGCCAACGTATTGGTATCGCTCGCGCGATTGCACTTAAACCAAAACTCATCGTTGCCGATGAACCAGTAAGCGCGCTCGATGTTTCAATCCAGGCTCAGGTTATCAACCTTCTTGCAGACTTAAGTAAAGAGGACAACATAAGCATCGTCTTCATCGCTCATGATCTCTCCGTTGTACAACATATTTCTGATCGAGTTGCAGTTATGTACCTTGGAAAGATTATGGAAATTGGAAAGAGTGAAGAGATTTTCGCAAAACCAACTCATCCATATACAAAAGCACTTCTCTCTGCTGCACCTAAGCCAGATCCAAAACTAGAGCGCACTCGCGAACGCATTATTTTGCAAGGCGATCTACCAAGCCCAATGAATCCACCAAGTGGTTGTGTCTTTAGAACTCGTTGCTGGAAGGCGCAATCGAAGTGCGAAACCGAAGTTCCCACACTTAAGAATCACGGTTCGCTCGCAACTGCTTGCCATTTCCCCGAATAGTTTGCTTCTAAACGTTTAACTGTTCTATCCTTCATTTCAAGAAGAGTCGCCCGGATCACCGCGTTATGAGTGGATTTATTTCAACTTGTACCGAGGAAAGTCCGGACTCCAATGGGCAAAGTTGTGGGTAATTCCCACCCGGAGAAATCCGCGGGACCAGTGCAACAGAAAGTAAACCGCCAATAGCAATATTGGTAAGGGTGAAACGGTGGTGTAAGAGACCACCAGTGCGTGTAGCAATATGCGTAGCTAGGTAAACCCAACTTGGAGCAAGACCATGCAGGTGGCGTTTGAGTGTGCCCACACGAGTCATCGGGTAGGTTGCTTGAATCTGTAAGTAATTACAGATCTAGATGGATGGT
>DAIOTH010000092.1:0-1879 GCA_036752125.1 Candidatus Nanopelagicaceae bacterium
TAACGCATTTTTTTGTATTTAGGATCGTAGTAATCACGACTAGTGTGAGGATTGTGGTGGAGCACATCGGCGTAGAACTCGCGCCATGCTATCTCTTTGCGATAAACCTCGTGGCCCTTTGATTGGCCAAGGGCAGCAAGAATTGTGCGCGGATGAATCTCTCCCCAACGTAAATGTGGACTCAAACGACTTGTACCTTCAATGCCAGGAATATTTCGTGCATCACCATAATCATCCGCAGCCTTTTTCAAGAATGTCTTAAAACGAGTGAGGGCTGCTTTCTCTCCAGCTTCTTGATTCATAACACCATCAGGTGTTTCCCATTGCGGCAATTGCTGATCGCCTTTCTTTGGAGATACCCATTTTGGATTCTTCGGCGCTGCGACTGGAGCGCGCCAACCGTGGGCTAACCATGCGCGGTAAAAAGGCGTGTAAACCCGATAGTTAGTTCCATCATCTTTTCTTACTCTTCCTGGCGCAACTGCGTAGCCACTTCCTAATTGCTGTAATTCAATACCAGCTGCCTTGAGTTCTTGATCGCGTGCTTCGCCATATGGAGCAAAAGGAAAGGCGGAGTGAACGGAGTTGACTTTGTAGCGCTGCATTAAATCTTTGATAACGTCGACGGGCTTTCCGTTGATAACAAATAAATTGCCATCTAAAGTCTCATTAAGCGCGTAAAGCGAAGCAGAGAGATATGCCCTGCGATGAGGACCCGCACTTTCTGAAATTTCGTCATCCAAAATGAATAATGGAATTACTTCATCGGCATCATCGAGCGCTGCAAGTAGAGCTGGATTATCAGAAAGTCGAAGATCTCTTCTAAACCAGAAAATCGCCCTCTTGCTCATGACGCAATTCAACTAGTTAGACCATACCAATGCAACAGAAGCCTTAATTCACCTAGTAGATTCGGGTTATAAATTCCAGAACGACCGAGGAAACCACAGATGAATAAGCTTCTCACAGCACTTTTATCCGTAATTGCATTGCTTCTCACTGGAATTCCAGCGCTGGCAGCGCCCGACTCAATCAAACTCACCGTCCACTATCAACGCCCTGGGGGAGATTACAACGGTTGGAATCTTTGGATTTGGAAGAACTCAGATAACAACTCTCTCGATACTCCAATTTCTCAGACTGGAGTTCAATTCACTGACACTGATGATTTCGGCAAGGTAGTGACTGTCAATATTGATGGTATGAAGAACTTTAAAGATCTTGGGATCATTGTTCGGCTCAACGATTGGGCTGCTAAAGATGTCAATGACGATCGATTCATCACAGAATTCGATGCGAATGGAAATGCGGAAATATGGTTAGTGCAAAATGACAAGACTATTTATACAAAGAAACCCACAATCGAGATGAAGATTTCATCAGCCTCTTTTGAAACTTCTGATGAAGTGAGAGTCGAACTGAATAAGAGATTTAAGCCGCTTGCTGGCTCTTCAAATGGATTCACAATTACCGGCGGTTTAACTGTGGTGAGCGCTCGAACTGAGAACCCAAATCTGCCTGAGGACAATGAGTTGATTCTTACCCTTAGTGGCAAGATTTCGATAACTGAGCGATACAAGATTTCGCATACATCTTTCGGTTCAGCTGATATTGCACTGGGTAATTTAATTTCATCTGAGGAATTTGAACGAAAGTTCACATACAAAGGCAATGACCTCGGGAATACTTACAAGAAAGAGTCCACCTCTTTTAGGCTCTGGGCTCCCACGGCAACGAAAGTTGAGTTACTAACCTTCACTTCACCCACTTCAGGAATCAAGAGTAGCTATCCGATGAAGACGGATTTACAAGGTACCTGGGTTTATACCCTCGATGGCAATCAAGATGGATTGATTTATACCTATAACGTGGAGGTTTA
>DAIOTH010000093.1:0-1851 GCA_036752125.1 Candidatus Nanopelagicaceae bacterium
TCATGTTGGATATGGTCAATCTGATCGTCAGAAGCAATTACGCCTTCTGCTTCATTGATATCTGCAGTCAGAAGTGCATGAGTAGCTTGAGTGATTGCTTCGGAGACTCGCACAGATAGGTCAACAAGAGTATGGGTGACGCCATCTAGTTCGTCTTGAAACGCACTTCGCAACCAAGTCATGGGGTAAAGGTAATAGTTTTAGGCTCTGAAGTGAATCATCTTGGTTAATGGAGCCTTTCGTGGCGGTGAACAGCGGGTAAAGCCGCCTAACGTGACGCCATCACCCTACTTTCGTACTATTACTTCATGAAGTTCCGCAGAAGTGCGAACAATGAGCAACAGAACAAAGAACTTCCAAATACATTGATAAAAACTTTAGAATCTCTTGAAGTTGAGTCTCTAGTCTTAATTCCAGGAGACTCTATTCTCTTTCAGTCCGCAGGAATTGCTGCCTTTGGAATTATCAAAGACGATCGCGTTTCTAGCCAGGATCTAATGGCGCTGGTGAGAGTGGTCAGGCGTTCGGGAGAAACTCATCGAGGGAAATTGGAATTAGCGCGAGGTCCAATAGGTGCAGGAAAGCGAGAACTCAAAGTTTCAGTAGCTCCTCTCAACGATGACGGAATGGTTCTCGTACTTCTCGCAGATGAAAGTGAAGCCCGACGTGTGGATGCGGTGCGGCGAGATTTTGTTGCCAATGTCTCGCATGAATTAAAAACTCCAATCGGCGCTTTGGGGCTTTTGAGTGAAGCTATTTTGGGAGCAAAGGATGAACCAGACGAAGTTGTTCGCTTTGCGACTCGAATGCAGAATGAGTCAAAACGTTTAGCTGATTTAGTACAAGAAATTATTGATTTATCTCGCCTGCAGAGCAGTGATCCTCTTCAAAAAGCCTTTGCGGTCGAAGTAAGCGATGCGGTTCGAGAAGCGGTCAGTCAGGCGCAGTTCTCTTCGGAGCAGAGAAACATCACTCTAGAGATCGGCGAAGTCGAAGATGCCACTGTAATTGGCGATCGCGATCAAATTGTGACTGCGATTCATAATCTCATTGAGAATGCGGTGAATTACAGCCCTGAAGATACAAAGGTTTCAATCGTTACTAAACGTAGTGGAGACCTCATTGAAATTTCAGTGACGGATCAAGGTATTGGAATTGCAGAGCCTGATCTCGCTCGCGTCTTTGAACGTTTTTACCGAGTTGATCCAGCTCGTTCAAGACTCACGGGTGGAACAGGGTTAGGACTCTCTATTGTGAAACACATTGCATTGAATCATGGAGGAGATGTAAAGGTGTGGAGCAAGGTAGGGGTAGGAAGCACTTTCACTTTATTACTGCCAATCGCGCTAATCGAAGAAGGAGTCAGTAAATGACCAAGATCCTGATTGTTGAGGACGAAGCTTCCTTTTCAGAAGCCCTGGAATTCTTGCTTGGGAAAGAGGGTTTTTCTGTTGTTGTTGCTGACAATGGTGCCGATGCCGTGCGTAAATTTGATCAAGGAGGGATAGATCTCGTACTGCTCGATTTGATGCTCCCTGAAGTTTCAGGCACTGAGGTGTGCCGGCAAATAAGAGCTAAGTCCCGAGTGCCAATCATCATGCTCACGGCCAAGGATTCTGAAGTGGATAAAGTTGTTGGGCTCGAGATTGGCGCAGATGACTATGTGACTAAGCCGTATTCATCACGTGAACTCATCGCCCGCATAAGAGCTGTTCTACGTCGCAACAGCGGAGAAGGAATGGAGAGCGAACCCGGAGTTATGACGGTGAGTGGAGTCCGAATGGACGTTGATCGCCATCAAGTTTCGGTTAATGGAATTGCAGTCTCCTTACCGCTCAAAGAATTCGAATT
>DAIOTH010000094.1:0-1824 GCA_036752125.1 Candidatus Nanopelagicaceae bacterium
CGATTGTGTATTGAAGAACGTTTGCACCACGGCCATGAGGGACGCCGTAGTTCTTTCCATCCACGGTATTCCATGGACGATCCTTCAAATTATCAAAGATATCGACATAGTTTGGAATCAAATCAAGATTTACAGGCTGGAGATCTCCACCGTAAATCAAACGAAGTGAAGCATCACCTGATGCTGAGATGACGTCATAGCCACCAGCTTGCATCAACTGAACTGCTTCATCTGAAGTTCCATATGTCTTAACGTTTACGGTGCAACCTGTTGCTTCTTCGAATGGTGTAACCCAGTCGACATTTGGATCGGTTGAACCATCTTCTGCGTAACCTGGCCAAGCAAGAACGTTAATTGTTCCTGGTGTGTCCTGAACTGGACCAGCGTATGCACCACTTCCTTCTTCATCGCTAGAGCTCGAGCAACCAGCGAGGACGAGGGTGCTTGCAGCAAAGAGCGCTGCAAATTTGCGAAGTTTTGTAACTCGCACTTTTCCTCCTTCGACAATCACACAACTTCGTGTGACAGAACAGTGGAATTTCCACTGTTAATCCCGCCTTGTGAGCGGGAAACCTATTTAACTCAGGGCCTTTTTAACTTCGTACTTGGTATTCACTAGAGCGCTCCCAACACAACGTTGTTCGACTATTGCGTAACGCTTCAACTTCCAAAGAAGTCTCGTGCGTGTTTTGGCGCAGCGCCATAAGTGTTACCCCGGCATCGAGTTCAACAAGAAATCGCGTGCTCGGCCCTAAGTATTCGACCTCTTTTATTGTTCCTTCTGCGGAGCGGACTTGACCGGTCATCTTGCCTAGTTGAATCTTTTCGGGGCGGACGGTGAAAGTTCCAGCCTTTCCAATTATTTCCTCAGCAGCTTTTCCGCTGATGAGATTAGAGATACCAACAAAGCCAGCGACGAATTCATTTGAAGGGCGCTCATAAATTGTCGAAGGCTTATCGAGCTGTTGAATCTTTCCTTTATCAAATACTGCGATGCGATCACTCATGGTCAGCGCTTCTTCTTGGTCATGTGTAACAAAGATAAAGGTAATTCCGACTTCACGTTGCAATTCTTTCAATTCAATCTGCATCTGCTGGCGCAATTTCAGATCTAGAGCTCCAAGTGGCTCATCAAGTAGCAAGACCGATGGGCGATTGACGAGCGCACGCGCTAACGCAACGCGTTGACGTTGGCCACCTGAGAGTTGATTTGGTTTGCGATTTTCATATCCAGATAGACGGACTTGATCAAGCGCCTTTAGCGCTTTTTCGCGACGCTCTTTCTTTTCTACACCTTTAACTCTTAGTCCATATTCGATATTAGAAATAACATCCATATGCGGGAAAAGAGCGTAATCTTGAAAAACTGTATTTACATCTCGTTCATAGGGTGGCAAATAAGTAATGTCTTTGCCATTTAGTTTCACCGAGCCAGAATCTGGAGTTTCGAAGCCAGCAATCATTCTTAACACTGTAGTTTTTCCGGAACCTGAAGGTCCAAGCAGCGTCAAAAATTCACCAGGATTGATATCAAGATCGACGCCATCAACAGCCTTCACAGCACCGAAGGACTTAGCCAGGTTGCGGATTTCAATCAACGCCACAGGTGAAACCTACTGAAATGAACGGGATTTGTAACTAGGCAAGGAGAAATGTTTGGCAAAGTTTTACAAGTAGGAGAGGATTTCGACATGAGCGAGCGCCTTACCCTCTCGATTGACTGTGGAGGTTTGTTCCTCAAAAGCTGTGTTCTTGATGACTCGGGGACGATGCATTCAAAACCAAATCGCATTGAAACGCCTTATCCACTTTCGCCAGAACGTT
>DAIOTH010000095.1:0-1800 GCA_036752125.1 Candidatus Nanopelagicaceae bacterium
CCAATTCTCTCGATTGTTCCTCTTCAAGTCTTTGCCTATGAGATGGCGGTAGCTCGTGGAAATGATGTGGATCAACCCCGTAACCTCGCCAAGTCAGTGACCGTTGAATGAGTACTAAATCTGACGATGTATTCGATGACGTTGTAGATCAACGTTACGAACACCGCCGCCATGAAATGAATGTGGCGTTGCGCTGGACCGCGGTTTTAACTTTTGGATTTGTGTTGGTGACTCTCGATGTCATCAATCAAGGGCTGCTCTATAGATTTGATCAATATTTAGCTGATGTAGAACGCCCTAAATTAACTGGCTTCACTAATTTCTTTGTTTTACGTGTTGATGATTTGGGATTACGTTGGGTGACAGCTTCGATTCTTCTTATCACCGCGGCTCTTATTAGTCGACGCTTTAAGTCGTGGAGACCTTTAAACCTCTCGTTCCTTTCGTTGGTATTTCTCAACGTATTTGTTGGCGCAGCCAAAATCGGATTTGGTCGTTGTAAGGCAAAAGAAGACTTTGATGTTTGTATGTTTACTGATGGAATGGCATATCCAAGCGGACATATTTCTAATGCGCTCCTTACATGGGGACTCTTTGCTTACATTATTTTCCGCTACACACATCGTGCGCCATTTGAGGGCCTCAAACTTTATTGGTTGGTAGCGGTTTTAACGTTAGCGGTAGGTTTCGCATCCCTCATTAGAAATACCCACTGGTTTACTGATCTTTTGGGTGGAATGTTTTTAGGTGGCGCAATCTTGGTTCTTGTGGTTGCAATTGACCGCTTTATTCCATCTAAGCGGCAACCTTCGTAGATAGAAATTAGATAGAAACCAGAAAAATGACGGTAGAAAATCGCGCAGAAGTAATCATCGATCTCGCCGCAATTGAGGCGAATGTTAAGTACCTGATGGCCAAATCTGGAAAGCCAGCCTTAGCAGTGGTGAAAGCCGATGCTTACGGACATGGACTTGTGCCCGTAGCAAAGAGAGCCCTTGAAGCAGGCGCATCGTGGCTTGGTGTTGCGCTCTTAGAAGAAGCGCTCACGCTCCGTGAAAGTGGAATTACTGCGCCCATCATCGCCTGGTTGACTCCGATTTCAGATGACTTCAAGAGCGCAGTAGAGAGCGATATTGACCTCGCAATTCCTTCTTTAGAGCATCTGCATACTGTTATTGAAGCGGGCGTGACTTTGAGAAAAACTCCGCGCATACATCTCGAAGTTGATACTGGAATGTCACGTGGTGGCGCACTCTTGGAATGGAGTGAATTACTTCAAGTTGCAGCTGCAGCGCAGAGTTCCGGGAAAGTAAAAGTTATTGGAATCTGGTCACACTTTGCACGGGCTGATGAACCTGGGCATAGCTTTAATCGCGATCAACGTGAGAGATTTATTGCTTCTATTGCTGAAGCAAAAGCTCTTGGAATAAATCCTGAAATTGTTCACCTAAGTAATTCAGCAGCAACTCTTAATGATCCTGATTCACACTTTGATTTAGTGAGACTTGGAATCTCAATGTATGGATTATCCCCAGATGTGCAATCTATGGGAGATTCCCAAAAATTAAATTTGAAACCAGCGCTAACTCTGCGCGCAAAAGTTCACTTAGTTAAGGATGTCCCAGCCGGCTCTCAGGTCGGTTATGGTGGAACCGCGATAACAAAAGTTGATACAAAACTTGCGGTAATTGCAATGGGTTATGCGGATGGTATTCCGCGTAATGCAAACTCACTTGCTGGCGTACTCATTGGTAACAAAATGTCACCAATTATTGGACGCGTTTCTATGGACCAATTTGT
>DAIOTH010000096.1:0-1763 GCA_036752125.1 Candidatus Nanopelagicaceae bacterium
AAAAGTGAGTCCCATTCACTGACGTTGCCCACAACTTTGATTGTGCGAAATTCCACTAAACGTCTCGATTAAAACTTTATGACTCCACAACTCTCATCATGGTGGCGCAACGCTGCGATCTATCAGGTGTATCCACGTTCATTTCAAGACACCAATGGCGACGGGGAAGGGGATTTGCCAGGAGTTATCTCTCAACTTGATTACCTGAAATCACTCGGGATAGATGCCATCTGGTTATCTCCCTTTTATACATCTCCCAACAATGATGGTGGGTACGACGTTGCCAATCCGCGAAATGTCGATCCTCGCTTTGGAACTCTAAGTGATGCAGAAGAACTTATACGGGCAGCCCACAATAAAGGTTTAAAAATTATTGTTGATATCGTCCCAAATCACTTCTCTACCGAACATGAGTGGTTCAAGGAGGCGCTCGCTAATCCTCCGGGTTCACAAGCCAGATCAAGATTTCACTTCTACGATGGTCGCGGAGAAAGCGGAGAGATTCCACCTAATAACTGGTGTTCAATCTTTGGTGGACCTGCATGGAGCAGAGTTACAGAAAGTGATGGCACTCCCGGACAATGGTATTTGCACCTTTTTGATTCAACGCAGGCCGATCTTAATTGGGAGAATTCTGATGTTCATGAGGACTTCGAGAAAACGCTGCGATTCTGGCTTGATAAGGGCGTTGATGGATTCCGAATTGATGTTGCGCATGGACTAGCAAAGGAAGAAATTCTTAAAGATCATCGCGACCCAGAAGGTTTAACTCGGGCTCTTCGACTTGATGTAAGTGATATGCCACGTGACGAGAGAGAATCCTTGCTCTCTGACGTTCCATTTTTTGACCGTGAAGGCGTGCATGAGATTTACCGACAATGGCGAAAAGTTTTTGATTCTTATTCTGGCGAAAGAATGAGCGTTGCTGAAGCTTGGGTGCATCCCAGTTCGCGAGCGACTCGATATGTTCGAAGCGATGAATTGCATCAAATCTTCAACTTTGACTTTCTCATAGCAGAATGGAACGCAGAATTCTTGCGATCTGCTATCGATAAGACTTTAAATGAAGTATCAGAAGTGCAAGCGCCACCTACCTGGGTTTTGTGTAATCACGATTCACCTCGGCTTGTCAGTCGTCTTGGTGGAGGAGATTTAGGAGCGAAGAAAGCCCGCGCAATGGCGCTCTTAACCCATGCGCTTCCTGGAGGCATTTACATTTTTCAAGGTGAGGAATTAGGGCTAGAAGATGCGAACCTTCCCGATGAAGTTCGACAGGATCCAGTGTTCTTCCGAACTAAGGGAGCTGATAAAGGTCGTGATGGCGCAAGAGTTCCTATTCCGTGGCGCGCAGATGATGAAAATTTTGGATTCACAACGGGAAAGCCATGGTTACCAATGCCACGTCAGTGGAGTGAAATGTCCGTTGAATCGCAAACTCAAGAGAGTGGAAGTTTTCTTAATTTGTACCGAAAGAGTCTTTCAATTCGTGCAAAACATCCAGCACTTAAGCAGAAAAATTCTATAGACGTTTCCTCGGAAATATCTTGGATACCAACTCAGGCAGGAGTTTTGGCGTTTGAACGGAAACCAGGATTTACTCTCATCGCAAATTGCAACGACTTTTCATGCGATGTAGAAATTTCAGGGGAAATTTTGCTCGCATCGCAGCCTGGTGTTACCCAGAAAGATGGTGTAACTACCCTTCCTGCGCATACAACATGTTGGATTAATAGAACTCCTTAGTGGCATACTGCTCGTTATGG
>DAIOTH010000097.1:0-1659 GCA_036752125.1 Candidatus Nanopelagicaceae bacterium
TCGGAGTCGCTATATCGCTCATCGCAATGAGTCCCTCGCCTGATTTTGCAGCGTTTCCAATTACTACTTTTGCCTTCGGAGCATAATGTTGTTTGTGTGATCCAGAAACTCGAATCTTTGCGTGATCAGGCTCCATAACAACTATCCCAGTACTTTCTTCCACCATCTCTGCTGTTACCGCGCCCGGGCGCAGAATCGAAGGATTTTCTTCTGTGCAATCAATAATTGTTGACTCAACTCCCACTAATGAGGGCCCGCCATCAAGAATCAGATCACGAACTTCTAGATAATCTTTGAGCTCTGCACTCACAGCTTCTGCATTTGTTGGGGAGACTGCGCCATATCTATTTGCACTTGGCGCCGCTACGCCATGGCCTCCAATTTTCTTAAACTCAGCTAAAAGATTTAGCGCAAGAGTATGAGCGGGCATTCGAAGTCCAACAATCTCCTGATTTCCCGTTACGAAATCCTTCGCTTTTTCAGTTCTCTGCAGTAGCAAAGTCATGGGGCCGGGCCAATAATCACGCATGAGAGCAATCGCATAATCTGGAATTTCCTTGGCCCAATAATCAACCGCATCTAAATCTGCGATATGAACGATGACGGGGTGATCTGCAGGTCGATTTTTGACCGCATACATTCTCTTTATGGCTTCATAATTCTCTGCATCAGCGCCTATGCCATAAACCGTTTCGGTCGGGAAAGCGACTAAACCTCCCGTTTTGAGATTCTCAGCAGCTTGGCGTAATACATCCAGCGAACATTGAGAAATTATCGCGCTCACGCGAGGTATCTTAGGCGCATGAGAAAACAGAAACGAATCATTGCAATTGCTCTCGCATTTATATCGCTTATCAGCGTCGTAACTCTTGGTATCGGCCCAGCACAAGCCGCTGAACCTGATCGCCACGTAACAGTTACAGGCGTTGGCACCATTAGCGTGGTTCCTGATGCGGTTCGTTTCTTCCCAAGCGTTACTGCTGTCGCTAGCAAGAGCGCTGATGCGCTGGCTACTGCTTCCAAAACCGCTACTGCAGTTCGTAGCGCTCTCAAAAACGCTGGTATTGCAACGAAAGATATTAAGAGTTCAAATCTCTCCGTCTATCCAGAATATAACTACACCCAAGATAAAGGTTCAGTAATTGTTGGTTATCGAGCGACTCAATCCTTCACAGTCATCATTCGCAAGGCTGAAACTGCCGGAAAAGTTGTGGAAGATGTCGTAAACGCTGGAAACGAAAATGTCATGATCAACGGCATCGTTCCTTTTATCACTAAGGGTTCTGCGGCGATGGAAGATGCGCGAGCTGCTGCAGTTTCTGATGCACGTTCACGAGCTGCGTCATATGCAAAACTTTTGGGTACTTCGCTTGGAAAAGTTGTCTATCTCCAAGAAAACTCTGCGCCTTCTTATTCATTCCCCATGCTTGGAGTTGCTAAAGCCGAAGATGGCTCAACGCCACAGATAGATTTAGGTGAAGAAGAAGTGACTGTAACCATCACAGTTCGATGGGCTCTCAATTAATTGAGAGCGAGTAATTGAGGCTGGCTCGCTAGCTTTTAAAAACGTACTTGTGGTGGGTAGTGGATTTGAACCACTGAAGGCAGAGCCGGCGGATTTACAGTCCGCTCCCATTGGCCGCTCGGGCAACCCACCAA
>DAIOTH010000098.1:0-1583 GCA_036752125.1 Candidatus Nanopelagicaceae bacterium
GCCGGTCTCACGGCAGGAGCGGTTAAGGGCTAATGAGCGCTCCCATCATTAATAATCCACCGCGCTTACAAAGCCAGGTGCGATTGTTGCTTGATCACATTAAGGATTCTGGATTGAAAGGTGGAGACCGCCTCGAATCGGAGCGAGAGTTAGCGAAAATCCTTGGTATTAGCCGTCCCTCGCTGCGCGAAGCCATTCAAATCCTCCAGGTTCAGGGACGTTTAATGGTGCGGCATGGAATTGGAATATTTGTTCTCGATGAAGCGGACGGAGAGAAACTTCGCGATTCTTTAAGGGCGGCGCAGCATCGCATCGAAGAGCTCTTCCAGATGCGTGAAATTCTTGAAGCGCCTGCAGTTGAGTGGGCTGCTGAACGTCGTACCGATGAACAACTACAAGCGATGAAGAGTGCAGCGCACAATCTCAATAATGCCATTGCAGAAAATCCGATTGATTTCGACAAGGTGCGAAAGCTTGATATGGAATTTCATCTAACAATAGTAAGAAGTGCACAGAACCAGTTTTTAAATCAGACTCTAGGAACCTTGCAAGAAATCATGTATCGCTCTATGGATAACACCTTGAAGCTTCCTGGTCGAATTGATGCTTCGGAACATGAACATGGAGTAATCCTTGAAGCTATTGAAAAGAAAGATCCCATCGCAGCTCGATTAATGATTATTCAACATATTCATAATGCCCGTGACTCATGGTTTAAGTATCTGCGAAAGTCGAATGACTAATGACAAAAGTTCTCTCCGTTGGTATTGCAACCGTTGACACCATTGTTCTTGTCGATAAATATCCTGCCGCCAATGAACGTGTTGTGGCGGTTGACTCTATCCGCGCTGTTGGTGGACCAGCTACTACTGCAGCGGTAACCATGGCAAGACTTGGTATTGATGTTGCACTCTCTTGCGTTATCGGAGATGACGATGATGGGCGATTCATCTTCGATACTCTCAAACGTGAGGGGATTGATACTCGGAATGTGATCGTAGATCCTGAGATTCGCACAGCTATCGGAACAATCGTGGTCTCCAAGAGTGAGCAAACTCGAGCCATCATGGTCCAACCCCACAGTGAGTTACCTACAAAGCCTGCCAATATCAGCGATTATGGCTGGATACACGTAGATCAATTTGGAATGAAAGCAATAAAGGATTGGGGCGTAAGCCGTGGAGGTAACGCCAAATTATCAATTGATATCGGATATGACACACCTGGTTTGAAATCTTCAGATTACGATCTCTATGCGCCATCAGAGAACATCACAACAGATGTGTCCAGCGCGGTTATTGATAAGAATATAGTTGTTGTATCTCAAGGTGGCGAGGGAAGTGTCTACTCAGACGGATCAAATACTGGACGAGTTCCTGCAATTTCAACTGAAGTAGTGAGCACTCTCGGTGCGGGAGATGTATTTCATGGCGCGCTTGTTGCGACACAAGTGTGGAATAAGCCAATCCAAGAAGCGGTCGCAATCGCAAATACTGTCGCCGGACTTTCATGTCGCGGGTTAGATGGTCAAAGTGGAATTCCTACCAAAGCAGAGCTCGATGCATTTCTTGCAGGAGCGCGGA
>DAIOTH010000099.1:0-1514 GCA_036752125.1 Candidatus Nanopelagicaceae bacterium
TGAAAGTTGCTGTTTTTCGATCAAAAATATTCTGGCCATCATGTGCAAGTAATAGATGATCACTTCCTCCTACTGGACTCCAGTAGTCGACAATTGTTTGATCGAAACTAACTCGATTGACATAGCCAGGAATTCCACGAACTTGATACTTTCGAATGTACTTCATCAAGAGATCATTCTATCTATGGCTACTTTGAGTAGAGAACCATGGTTGATAGAGCTTTGATTTCTACGAGATTAGCGTTTCTGATAGTGCGCAAGATTTTGGTACCTGCCTTGTTTCCTTCCACAACCACGTTCCAATCACCTTGAGAAGGCAAAGCAACCTTCATATTCGCAAGCTTGGCATTATGAATCACCACAATGGTATTCCAGGAATCCTTGAGAGCGCTACCTCTTATTGTGTAAGCAATTGCTTCATCTGGAGTCTTGATAAATTTGAAGTGAGATTTTAACTCTGCAGTAGATGACATCCTAAATGCAGGATGTTTTGCCCTGAGATCAAGTAGTCCTTTGAAATAATTACGGGTGACCGCATTCTTTGAAATGAGATTCCACTTCAAAGAGTTAATTTCATCGCCAGACTGATAGGAATTTGAGTCACCATTCTTGGATCTTTGGAACTCTTGACCAGCGTGGATAAATGGAATCCCTTGGGCAAGCAGCGGTATTGAGCTCGCAAGACGATGGTAGGAAGCGATTGTCGAACTATTCTTTGTTGAGAGACTTAGCCTTAACTTATCTTCTAAAGTGTTGTTGTCGTGTGCTTCCACATAATTGACAGATTGAGCGGGGGAGAGCGTGGTAAATGCTGGAAGGATATTTGATGAGAAATCTGTGTTTCCAACGATTCCCGCCATCACATTGTTCTTCTTGCCAAAAGTACCCGTCGCAAAGCCCTTATCTGATGCTGTGAATACAGATCCCTTAATGCCATCTCTGATCTGATCATTAAATACTGCGATTCCATCGAGCTTCTCGATATTGCTCTGATTGGAGCGAATCTCACTTGGGTGAGTTCCCATATTCCAACCTTCTCCGATAATGATGATGGTTGGGTCGATTGCCGAAAGCTCTTTGCGAACTTCTTGCATCGTCTCAATGTCATGAAGGCCCATCAAATCAAAACGGAATCCGCTGATGTTGTATTCAGATGCCCAATATTTAACTGAGTCCACAATGAATTTGCGAACCATGGCTCTTTCTGAGGCAGAGTCATTGCCACAACCTGAGGCGCTCGTTAAGCGCCCATCGGAATCGGTTCGGAACCAATAGCCAGGAATGATTTTATTTTGACTAAAAGTGGAAGCATCAAAGACATGGTTGTAGACCACATCCATGATTACGCGAATGCCTTGGCCATGCAAGGCCTGGATTGCACTCTTCAGTTCTGTGATACGCGTCTTTGGGTTACTCGGATTACTTGAGTATGAACCTTCAGGAACGTTGTAATTGAGTGGGTCATACCCCCAGTTAAAAGTGGGTTTCAATTCATCAACTGAGGCGTAATCGTA